>RFYK01000203.1 GCA_009925585.1 Betaproteobacteria bacterium
CCAAACACCTCTGGCATTGGCATCAAACCCGTTTCCATTGAAGGCACAGAACGCTTGGTTCGTAAAGCCATTCAATACGCGATCGACAATGACAAGCCCAATGTGACCATCGTTCACAAAGGCAATATCATGAAGTACACCGAAGGTGGTTTTCGCGATTGGGCCTACGCGCTGGCGCAGAAAGAATTTGGCGCCAAATTGATTGACGGCGGCCCGTGGTGCAGTTTCAAAAACCCAAAAACTGGCCGAGAAATCATTGTCAAAGACAGCATTGCAGACGCATTTTTGCAACAAATTTTGCTGCGTCCTGCCGAATACAGCGTGATTGCCACACTGAATTTGAACGGCGACTATGTGTCTGATGCGTTGGCGGCGCAAGTCGGCGGAATTGGCATTGCACCGGGCGCCAATTTGTCAGATTCTGTGGCATGTTTTGAAGCGACCCATGGCACTGCACCCAAGTATGCTGGCAAGGACTATGTCAACCCTGGCTCGGAAATTTTGTCTGCCGAAATGATGCTGCGACACATGGGCTGGAAAGAGGCGGCTGACTTGATCATTTCCTCGATGGAAAAAGCCATTTTGAGCCGCCATGTGACCTATGACTTTGCCCGATTGATGGACGGCGCCACGCAAGTGAGTTGCTCAGGCTTCGGGCAAGTCATGATTCAACACATGTGATCAACCGCCTGGGGCTTCACAAGCCCTGGGTGATCAGGTTGGCCCTGAACTGTGGCGTTCTCAGCCGGCTTCCCTTTGTTTCTACTGGCACGGGGGTGCTGGCGTCTTGGGTGGCTGGCGCGGCAATGACCCGGATATTTTTGGCCATCCAGCCGCGTGGCCCTTGCATGGGCTCGTAAACCACACTGGCACCTTGTTGCAATGTTTTGAAGCCGATCATTTCCACTTCACTGAAGTGCGCAAAGATGTCTGTGTCAAATTCATGGGATTCGATGAACCCAAACCCCTTGTGGTTGTTAAACCATTTAACGATGCCAAAAGCCATACTTCCCTCCGAAAATTGTTTGTCAGGCAAGAATTCACCATAAATCCTATATAAGTATTAAATAATAGATTTATTGATTTGTAAATTATTAATTAATCATTAATTTATGAGCAAATGCTCAGTTATGACCTGACATTTCCTCTTGCAAGGGACATCGATAGAATGAATCGCATGTCAACAGCTCCCAAACCGCCCAACATCACACCAACCAGAGACGCCAACGGAGGCGATTCCGTTGTTTTAGAGCGCAAAACGCTCAAAACCAAGCCTCCGCAGATGTACCAAGTGGTCATGTTGAACGACGACTTCACGCCCATGGAGTTCGTGGTTCGGGTGTTGCAAGAGTTTTTCAGTAAAGACCGCGAAGCCGCCACCCAAATCATGCTCAAAATCCATTTGGATGGCAAAGGTGTCTGTGGGGTCTATTCAAAGGATGTCGCCGCCACCAAAGTCGACCAAGTCAGTGACGCCGCACACCAAGCGGGTCATCCTTTGCAATGTTTGGCCGAGCCTGTTGAATAAATCCCGTCCGTTTCCATATACAGTTGAACCCAAGATCGCACCAAGGAAGAAATCATGATTGCCCAAGAACTTGAAGTCAGCTTGCACATGGCCTTCGTCGAAGCCAGGCAACAGCGTCATGAATTCATCACCGTCGAGCATTTGCTGCTGGCTTTGCTTGATAACCCCAGCGCAGCCGAAGTGCTTCGCGCTTGCTCCGCCAACATTGACGATTTGCGCAAATCTTTGTCCAACTTCATCAAAGACAACACGCCGCAAGTCGCCGGCACAGAAGAAGTCGATACCCAACCGACGCTGGGTTTTCAGCGCGTGATTCAGCGCGCCATCATGCATGTGCAATCCACTGGGAATGGCAAAAAAGAAGTCACCGGTGCCAATGTGTTGGTAGCCATCTTCGGTGAGAAAGATTCGCATGCGGTTTA
>RFYK01000204.1 GCA_009925585.1 Betaproteobacteria bacterium
GCGAACGTGGGTGGCTCACTGTGTGATGCCAAATCACGACGAGATTCACAAACTTGGTGCAGCCGGAATTGGCGCAGCACATTGTCCAAGCAGCAATCTCATTTTGTCTTCTGGCATTTCTCCTGTGGTGCAACTGCGTGAAGCAGGAGTGCATGTTGGTCTTGGTGTCGACGGGTCATCATCTGCAGACTCTGCATCGCTTTGGCTTGAAGCGCGTCAGGCAATGTTGCTCGCAAAATTGCACAGTGGAGCCGCTTCAGGAACAGCGCGAATGGCGCTTGAAATTGCCACGCGTGGTGGCGCTGGATGCCTAGGTCGCGTTGGCGAGATTGGCGAAATTTCAGTCGGTGCGGTGGGCGATATTGCCGTGTGGCCACTTACAGGGCCAGCATTTGCGGGGGCAATTGCCGACCCGGTTGAAGCATGGTTGCGTTGTGGGCCGGTGAGTGCGAAGCACACCATTGTGAACGGTAAATCGGTTGTTGAGAATGGGCAACTGGTGAGCAACAAAGTTGATGACATGTTGCGACAACACAGAGTGCTCGCACAAAAAATGCAATCGCATCTCGGTTAGCTACACCATGTTGCAACATGCACTCGTCACCTTCACAGCGGTATTTCTGGCCGAGCTTCCTGACAAAACCATGTTTGCAACGCTGTTGCTGTCGACACATTTTCGGCGCAGGCTTCCTGTGTGGCTTGGCGTCACTGCCGGCTATTCGTTCCATGTAGTCGTTGCGGTAATTTTTGGCTCGGCGCTTTCACGCCTACCAGAGCGACCAATTCAGTTGTTGGTAGGAACGCTGTTTCTCGTTGGTGGAGTCATGACATGGCGTGCCGGCGGAACATGAGCTGGATGCTTTGGTCAATCTGCTGAGCCAGGCCCGCAAACCCCTGATCTTGATGGGCCGCGTCAGCCGAGACCCCGCAGATTGGGGCCGAAGGGTGGCTTTGGCCGAGCGCCTGCAAGCCAAAGTGCTGACCGACTTGCGCGTGGGCGCGGCTTTCCCCACCGACCACCCCTTGCATGCGGCTAAACCCGTGTTGCTGTTTGCTGGGGCAGGTGCTGAGGTACTGCGCGAAGCCGACTTGGTGATTTCTTTGGATTGGATTGACGTGGCCGGTGCCATTTCTGCCGCCTGGGGCAAGGGGGCAACCCCACCCATCGTGCACGTGTCGGTGGACCAACATTTGCACCGCGGCTGGAGCATGGACCACCAAGGCCTGCCTAAAACGGTGATGCACTGGCTGGCTGACCCCGACCAAACCGTGGCCATGTTGCTGGCTAAAACCGCCTCCGTGCCCAAGCACAGCACGGCATGGAGCGCCCCTGTCACAGGCTTTGAGCCTTTGGCAGCCCCGCAAAATGTACCCCTTAACGTGCGCGACCTGGCGCGTTGCATGCGCCATGAGCTACAGCTTTCCCATCCTTGCCTGATCCGCTTGCCCTTGGGCTGGTCGGCCGAGCATTACCCGATTCAAGACCCATTGAACTATTTGGGCTCAGATGGCGGCGGCACCATTGGTGCAGGCCCGGGCATGGCAGTGGGCGCTGCCTTGGCCCTGCGTGACCACCATCCCGACCGCTTGCCCGTGGCCGTGCTGGGCGACGGTGACTTCATGATGGGCAACCAAGCCATTTGGACCGCCGTGCGCTATGGCATTCCTCTGTTAGTGGTGGTGTGCAACAACCGCTCGTTTTATAACGACGAAATCCATCAAGAGCGTGTGGCCATGCAGCGCAAGCGCCCGGTTCAAAACAAGCGCATTGGCATGCACATTGGCGGTCCTTTGATCGACTTGGCCGCCATTGGTCGCGCGCAAGGCGCGCACGGCATTGGGCCCGTGACCACCGGAACCGCTTTGGCCCAAGCCCTTCAAGATGGCATTGCCCGCGTTCGTCAGGGCCAAGTGGTGGTC
>RFYK01000205.1 GCA_009925585.1 Betaproteobacteria bacterium
AAGCCTGCGACGCTTGCATACAGAACGACGGTGGGTGCGGTGTTGAGGTTGACGGGGGTGCGACTGGGCAAGACCGAGATGTAAGGGGCTAGGGTGTTTATTGTTTGCCCCGTCAGTCCCAACCAAGTAAGCTGCGAGACGCGTTGGGGCATCAGGGGCGCGCCATCTTTTTGCTGCTGGACGGCGATCAGACCTTGGGCGAGGGTGTTGAGTTGCGTTGTTGGCAAGTTGAGGGCTTCAAACAGGCGCTCGAAGGCTTGTAACGATTTCAGGTCTATTTGATTGCCTTGCAAAAGGTTGCTGACGTTCATGCGCGCTTGCAGGTCGCTGATTTGGCCGGATAGGTAGACCTGTTGGGCTAAAGAGTCATCGGAGTGTGAACCAGAGAGGGTGGCGCTGCTATTGGTTGTGGCCGTTGTTCCTCCAGAGTTGCTGGAATTGGCTGACAAAAAGGTGGACAAACGCGCTTCTTGCAAAGGAATTGCCCAAGGCTCCGCCAAATGGTCTGTCGGGGCGTCGGGATTACCGGAGCGCGCGTCTTCGCGCAGGATGACGCGGGCCCAGTCTAATGCGCCTAAAAGTAGCCATTGCGCTTGGGCATGTTGGCGCTCTGTGCTTTCGACTTCGACCGTTCGCCACTGTTGCCATACCGCTCCAGCAGCCAACATGGCAACCAAGCTGACGGTGAGCATTGCTGCCAACAAGGCTGCGCCGCGAGAGGAATGGCGTTGGAGCTTCATGACTTGTTGTTGCTGAAGTTGGGGCGAATCCAGTCCAGCGACAGTCGACCTTGTAAGGCTTGGGTGGGCGCTGTTGACAGAGCTTTGTTGCCGAGGTCAAGGACCAAGCGAACTGCATCGGGTGGCGCATTGGAAGTCACAGAGCCAGTCACCGGTCCAGCGTTGTTGGTCGCACTTGTATTTGCCGTAGCGTTTGCACCTGTATTTAAGCCTGCACTCGACAGCGGATTAGTCCATGCATTGCCGCGAAAGTAATTGATCTGCCATTGGTCGATTGCCACCAGCGGAGTTTCAAAATTTTGGTCGTCCGCGCTGGCGTTTTTGCCCCAGCGCTCGGCGCGCGTCCATGCTTCAAAAAGACTACGCCTGTCTTGTATCGCAGGCGACTGCCAGCGCCTCCAACGGCCGTCCCTGCGCGTCCATGCAACCACCCAAAGTCCTGCGTCGCCGCCGTCTGCAAGTGGGGTGCTGGCGCGACGTGTGATACGCAAGGTTTGGCCGTCCCATGCCAAGCCAGCGTCGTTGACGCTTGGCACAGGGGTCATGTGGTCTAGGTCGGAGCGCCATTGCGCGAGCACAGTTTGCAGTAAAGCGGTTTGGTCTGAACGTGTTTGGTTGATGTCGCGGCTGCGCATCAGACCGTCTAAGCCGCGCCAACCTAAACCTGCCATGACGGCCATGAGGGTGATGGCGATGAGCAACTCGATGAGGGTGAAGCCTTGTTGCTGAGGTGCCAGCTTGACCCGATGGAGCTTGACCAATGGCATCAATACCGCCCCACCACAGTTGTTACGCGAAGAATCGGAAATTGCGCACCAAAGACCTGGGCATCGACCCGCCTGAACGCGGGGTTCGGCGTGGTGTTGACTGTCAACGCCACATCCAAGGTTTGAGAAGCTTGTTCGCAAGAAACGTGGGTCACGCCGACGCTAGGCAATTGCTGAGACAGGCGCAATTGAATAAGGGCGTTGTCAGCGCAGATTTGCGCGAGCATGGCGTCGCTTTGGCGTTGGGCGTTGTGGGTGAGGGATGCGCTGACGCGAGCACCAGCCATCAACGCGAGAGCTACTATGGCTAATGCCACAAGCACTTCTATGAGAGTGAAGCCGTTTTCTTTGAAATCCATTTTTTTTGTTCAAGACTCATGTGC
>RFYK01000206.1 GCA_009925585.1 Betaproteobacteria bacterium
TAATATTTTCTCAATGAATAGAATGAATAGCGATGAATTAATTGAAAAAGACTTATCATTCAATTTAGGCGCAGATTGGATATGGCAAGAAAAAAAAACAAGCAATAAAGAACCTGAAAAAGCTAGTATCTCTATAGGTCAAGTATTAAAGCTAAACAAAGATTTAGATATGCCAACTAAATCTTCATTACAGAAAACAAATTCTGATATTGTAAGTAAACTAAATTATGCAAGTCCAAAAAATTTTGACATTACTTTAAAAAATACTTTCGATAATCAGTTAAATCACGTTTATTATAATGATTTGACTATCAAAAAAAATTTTTCATCAGCTGAGATTAATTTTAATTTTTACGAAAAAAATAGTCACATAGGAAATGAAAGATATGCTAAGGCAAATTTAACATCCTATGTAACTGATAGTACGAAAATAAAAATCGAAAGCGATAGAAACCTTAAAACTGATTTAACAAATTCGCATAAATTAGGAATTGAAAATGAAAATGAGTGCATTCGATACGGTTTTTATTTACAAAAAAACTATAGTTCGGACAAAGATTTAAAACCAGCAACAAGTGTATATTTTGGTGTTACTCTTTTACCATTTGGAGAAAATTATAAAATTGGCTATTAATAAGAAAAAAATTTTTTTTTTTTCAATTTTAATTTTAATCCTCTACAGTTTTTCGGCTAAATCTTTATCAAATAATGTAATAGTAACTATAGATAATATTATCATTACTGAATTAGATTTTAAAAAAGAGTTAGATTTTATAAAATTTATTAATAAAGAAGAAATTGATACTAATTCTGCAAAAATTAAAAAAGAGATAATAGAAAGTTTAATAGATAGAAAAATAAAAAAGATAGAAGTTGATAATGCTAAGATTGAAATAAATGAAAAAGAAATTGAAAATTATCTTTATAATTATTTTATAAGCAATAAGATTAATGATGAAATGCTCAATGATTTTTATAAAAAATATCAATTAGAAAATGATTACTTAAAAAATATAATTAGCATAGACTCTCGATGGATAAAAATGATCAGACAAATATATGAAAGTAGAATTAATGTAAATTTAACAGAGGTTAATGAAGAAATTAAAAAAAAAAATTTGAGTGTTGAAGATAGTGAAAAATTAAGAAATCAAATTATATCTTCAGAAAAAAACAAAATATTAAATAAATTTTCAGCAACTCATCTAGAGAAAAGCAAAAGAAAATATTTAATTAAATTTCTGTGAGAAAGAATATTATAATCATTTTAGGGGAGCCAAACAGTATCTCCTCTGAAATATTTCTAAAATCTTTAAATTATTTAAAAAAAACAAAATTAAATTTTTTAATTATTGGAAACTTTTCATTATTAAAAAAACAAGCAGCCTATTTAGGCTTGAACATAAATATTAATTTTCATCTTTCTAAAATTAGTAATTTAAAAAGAACAAAATTTAATTTTATTGATATAGATTACAAACAATCAAAACCTTTTGATTTGAACTTGAATAAATCAAATGAATTTATTAGAAAATGTTTTTTTAGTGCAATAACACTTATCAAAAATAAAGCAGCCTCTGGAATAATTAATCTTCCAATTGACAAATCAAAATTTACAAAAAAAAAATACAATGGAATTACAGAGTATATTGCAGATAAAACTAATAATAAAAATAAAGAAAATATGCTTTTGTATAATGAAAAATTTTCTGTTCTTCCGTTAACAACTCATATTCCTTTAAAAAAAGTTTATAAGAAAATTTCATATATGCAAATTGAGAAAGCTTGCAAAAATATTAATAATTTTTATTTAAAAATAATTAAAAGGAAAAAATTTAAAATCGGTATTCTTGGTCTAAATCCTCATAACGGTGAAAATGGCTACATCGG
>RFYK01000207.1 GCA_009925585.1 Betaproteobacteria bacterium
TGTGGTCGAGGTGAATCAGGTCGCAGAGGCCTTGCGAAGCCTTTGGCGAGAAAACCGGATAAAAGCCAAAAAAGTTGCCTTGGCATTGCCATCGTCCGCTGTGTTCACAAAAAAAATCATGGTGGAAGCGAATTTAAGTTCTTGGGATATGGAGGCGCAGGTTGAGGAGGAGGCCCGTCCCTATATTCCTTTTCCTTTGGAAGATGTTAGTCTGGATTTTTGCCCGATAGGCCAAAACCCACAACGTCCAGAAATGATCGATGTGCTGATTGCTGCAGCACGTCGTGACCGCGTTCAAAACCTAGTAGACCTGATGGAATTGGCCGAACTCGAAGCCAGCGTGGTCGAAGTGCAACCCAATGCCATACGTTTGGCGACCCGGCGCCTGGTTGACATCTATTTGCCGGGACAGGACGATGCCGTCGTGCTTTTGATCAAGGTGGGGGCCGGCCGTACCTTGATGCAACTTACTGTCGGCGATTCGATCGTGTATGAGCGCGACCAGGCCGTTGGAGGTAATCAGTGGACCGATCACATTGCGGCGCACTATGGCTGCTCCAAGGACGAGGCAGAAACCAAAAAAATTGTCGGCGCTTTGGCCCAGGATTTTGAATCATCGGTTCTGAGGCCCTACCTATTTGCGACCGTTCGGGTGCTTGAGCGCGCAATCGAGTTCATGCACCACACTACGCCCCACAACAAAATCCATCAAATTTTTTTGACAGGCGGCGGCGCTCTGGTTCCTGGCTTGGCCAAGGCTATTTCTGCGGCAGTGCAGTCGCCTTGTACCCTGGTCGATCCCTTTGAGGGTATGCGCCTGGCACCTAAGGTGCGAACTCACTTGCGACTGCAAGCCGCACCACTTTTCTTTGGTGCTTGCGGCTTGGCTTTACGAAGGTTTTGCTTGTGATCCAATTTAACCTGTTACCGCACCGCGCGGCACTGCGCAAGTTTCAGCAGGACCAATTCAACGCGTCACTGGTGTTGACGGTGTTATGGGGGGGAGTCACAGGCTTGGTCTTCTATGCATGCTTTCTTTGGGCGATAGCTGCACAAGAAAGCAATATTGCAGTTCTTGAAAACGAAATTAGGCATTACGAAGCGCAGATCGCTGAAGCTAACAATTTGCATACGCAAATCGATGCGCTGCGCGCACGTCAAAAAGCGCTTGAAAATTTACAGACCGATCGAAATCTGCCCGTTCGTTTGCTCTCAGAATTGCCCACCAAACTGCCACAGGGGGTCAGCCTGATCAAATTAGTGCAAAAAGACGCGGAGCTGACACTAGAGGGCATGGCACAGAGTCATGAAAGTTTGTCGCAATTTGTAGAAAACCTGGGTCAGGGTGGCCCTTGGTTTTCTAAACCTGAACTTTTGGTCAGTGAGGCACAAAACTTCAGTCCAAGCGGTACATTTTCGGCTCCAGCATCTAAGTTTTCGGTGAAGGTGACTTTCTTACGCGCACAGGGTGAGTCCGCGGGAGAGACCCCGTCGCACGCTGCATCTGGCGCCTCGCCTGGGCAGGCACCATCCAAAGCCGCGTCCTTGGGGATCCACTAAATTTGAGCTCTTTGTGTTGATGATTGAAACTATCCGTGGACAAGTACCTATTGACACCATTTAGCGCAAAGATTGCAGCACAGTTTCGCAACTTCGATTGGGAAAATCCGGCTGCGTGGCCGGTGATGCTGCGATGGTTTTCCTTGGTGGCTTTGTATTGCCTGACTCTAGGCCTGCTGTACCTATACCCCTTAAACGATTGCCTCAACGCGTTACAAAATCTGGTTGATAAGGAAAATGCCTTGCGCACTGAATTTGTCGACAAATTGGGCAGGGCTGCGCAGCTCCCTGGTTTGAAAG
>RFYK01000208.1 GCA_009925585.1 Betaproteobacteria bacterium
GCAGCAGGAATCATCAGCCAGAAACTGAAGTTGTTCATGCGCGCAAACGCCATGTCAGCTGCGCCAATTTGCAAAGGAATCATCCAGTTAGCGAAGCCCACAAACGCGGGCATGATCGCGCCAAACACCATGATCAAACCGTGCATGGTGGTGAACTGGTTGAACAACTCTGGGTTGACAAATTGCAGACCCGGCTGGAACAACTCGGCACGAATCAACAGCGCCAACACGCCACCGATGATCAACATGGTGAAGGCAAACAGCAAATACAAGGTGCCAATGTCTTTGTGGTTCGTGGCATACACCCAGCGCTTCCAACCGTGTGGGGCACCGTGGTGGTCGTCATGCCCGTGGTCTGCTGCACCGTGGCCGTGGGGATCAAGAACTGCGCTCATAAAGATTCCTTAGATTTCAGGGTGTTTTATTAACGGGCTGCACGGACATCGGCAGGCTGCACGGATTGACCGGTTTTGTTGGACCAGTTGTTTTTGGTAAAGCTGATCACAGCGGCAATTTCTGTGTCGCTGAGTTGTTTCCAAGCGGGCATGGCGTTGTTCTGACCATTGAGCAACACCTTGATTTGTTTGTTGGCATCCGCATCAAGCACCACAGCGGCACCGTCCAAGGGCTTGATTGGGCCTGCACCCTTGCCGTTGGGTTGGTGACAAGCCGCGCAATTGGCCGCATAAACTTTTTCGCCCTTTTGCGTGAGTTCTGCCAAAGTCCAGACTTTGTTGGGGTCGTCTTGTTTGGCCGCCATTTTTTTGGTTTCAGCCGCCACCCATGCGGTGTAGTCTTCTGCGCTGACCACTTTCACATGAATGGGCATGTATGCATGCTCTTTGCCACACAACTCTTGGCATTGGCCATGGAAGTCACCGGTTTTTTCGGCACGGAACCAAGTGTCACGCACAAACCCAGGGATGGCATCTTGCTTGATACCGAATGAGTTCACTGCGAACGAGTGAATCACGTCATTCGAGGTAGTGATGATGCGAATTTTTTTGCCGACGGGAACCACCAAGGGGTTGTCTACTTTGAGCAAGTAGTCATCTGTGGGTTCGGGCTTGCCGGAGTTGGACATTTCGCGTTGCGCATTGTCCAAGGTAGAAATGAAGCCGATGCCTTCACCTTCACCTTTGATGTAGTCATAGCCCCATTTCCACTGGTAACCAGTGGCTTTGATGGTCAATTCGGCATTCGAAGTGTCTTTGCTGGCCACCACGGCTTTGGTGGCTGGCAGCGCCATCAAAATCACGATGATGAATGGCACCACGGTCCATGCAATCTCGACCTTGACCGATTCGTGGAAATTTGCAGACTTATGGCCTACAGATTTGCGGTGCTTCCAGATGGAATAAAACATGACACCGAACACAGCCACAAAAATCACGGTGCAAATGATCAACATGAACCAGTGCAACCAAACCTGTTCTTCAGCGATTTTGGTGACTGGGGGGTGAAGGTTCAATTGCCTGACCGCAGGACCGCCAGGAAGGTCGTTGACAGCCCATGCTGCATTGGCACCGAGCACAGCCAAGGCCAAAAGCGCTGTTTCGAGTTTTTTGAGAATGTGGTTCATCATGTTTTTGAAAAAATACGGCTGAAAAAAATTCACGCGAATAACCCAACGATTGTAGCAACGGAAGTTTGTGTGGCGGCTGACACGAAGCTTGCTGACCGCTCAGCCCAAAAGGCCTTTACCACCAAGGGATTGGAATAACACAGCAGTCAAAGGGTTTTTCCAGCACCCGACAACATTTTTTTCATGTCCTCCAAGCTGACCGTGGTGGGCGCGTCCGGCTTGGTCGAGGGCTTTGCTTTGAACGCA
>RFYK01000209.1 GCA_009925585.1 Betaproteobacteria bacterium
CAGCAATGGCTTGACGCGCTGCAGCCTCTTGAGCAGCAGCAGCAGCATCGGCCTCAGCCTGAGCAGCAGCAGCACGAGCATCAGCATCAATTTGAGCAGCAAGATCAGCAGCAGCCTGAGCAGCAGCAGCAGCCTCCGCAGCAGCCTGAGCAGCAGCCGCCTGCGCAGCTTGTTGCTCAGCAAGTGCCTCAGCAGCAGCTTGTTGCGCAGCAGCCTCCGCAGCAGCCTGGGCAGCAGCAGCATCAGCAGCATCCTGGGCAGCTTGCGCCTCCGCAGCAGCCTGGGCAGCAGCAGCATCAGCAGCAGCTTGCTCAGCATCAGCAGCAGCTTGCGCAGCAGCAGCAGCGGCCGCTTGATCAGCAGCATCCTGGGCAGCAACACGGGCAGCTTCTTCTGCAGCAGCAGCGGCAGCAGCAGCCTCGGCAGCAGCCTCAGCGGCCGCAGCATCAGCAGCTTGTTGGGCAGCCAAACGCTCTGCAGCCTCTTGCGCGGCTTGCGCTTCAGCAGCAGCAGCGGCAGCAGCAGCCTCGGCAGCAGCTTGGGCAGCGAGTGCTTCGGCAGCAGCAGCAGCGGCAGCAGCCTCGACGGCAGCAGCAGCAGCAGCAGCTTCAGCAGCAGCTTGCGCAGCTTGGGCTTCGGCAGCAGCAGCGGCAGCAGCAGCATCGACCGCAGCTTGCGCAGCAGCAGCATCAGATGCAGCTTGAGCTTCGGCAGCAGCGTTCATACGAGCTTGTTCTTCCGCAGCAGCAGCAGCGGCAGCAGCAGCATCAGCAGCATCTTGGGCAGCTTGAGCAGCAGCAGCGGCAGCTAACGCATCAGCAGCAGCTTGGGCATCTGCCGCAGCAGCGGCAGCAGCAGCAGCCTGGGCAGCATCAGCGGCAGCTTGCTCAGCAAGACGAGCAGCTTCAGCCTCGGCAGCAGCTTGCGCATCGGCAGCAGCTTGAGCAGCAAGATCAGCAGCAGCTTGCGCAGCAGCATCAGCAGCAGCTTGTTGGGCAGCAAGATCAGCAGCAGCCTGCGCAGCAGCAGCAGCCGCAGCGCGATCTGCTTCATCAGCAGCAGCAGCAGCCGCAGCAGCAGCAGCTTCAATCGCCGCAGCTTGCGCAGCAGCATCAGCAGCCGCAGCAGCCGCATCCGCAGCAGCTTGAGCAGCGAGTGCTTCCGCAGCCACACGAGCAGCTTCAGCTTCGGCAGCAGCAGCGGCAGCAGCAGCATCAGCAGCTTGTTGCGCAGCGAGTGCATCAGCAGCCTGTTGCGCAGCCAGTGCTTCAGCTTCCGCGGCAGCAGCAGCCGCATCAGCCGCAGCGAGATCATCAGCAGCCTGTTGCGCCGCAGCAGCCTGCGCGGCAGCAAGTGCAGCAGCAGCAGCAGCGGCTTGATCAGCAGCATCCTGGGCAGCCGCAGCAGCAGCAGCATCAGATGCAGCTTGCGCATCAGCAGCAGCTTGTTCAGCAGCCACACGCGCCGCCTCATCAGCAGCAGCCTGGGCAGCAGCAGCATCAGCTTGCGCAGCAGCAAGAGCAGCAGCATCGGCTTCCACTTGAGCCGCTACACGAGCAGCTTCCGCATCAGCAGCAGCTTGGGCATCAGCAGCAGCTTGGGCCGCAAGATCTGCAGCAGCAGCAGCCGCAGCATCAGCAGCAGCTTGGGCAGCAGCAGCATCAGCAGCCGCTTGGGCAGCAGCCTCAGCAGCAGCCTGCGCAGCCGCAGCATCAGCAGCATCAGCAATGGCTTGACGCGCTGCAGCCTCTTGAGCAGCAGCAGCAGCATCGGCCTCAGCCTGAGCAGCAGCAGCACGAGCATCAGCATCAATTTGAGCAG
>RFYK01000210.1 GCA_009925585.1 Betaproteobacteria bacterium
AACTCACCAACGAAGAAATTCGTGTGCAACTGGTGTATGGCGCGGTCGGCGGCATCAGCGAGTCTGATGTCAATTTGGCCATCGCCTCAAAAGCAGTCATCATTGGCTTTAACACCCGTGCAGACGCAGGGGCACGCAAACTGGCCGAAAACAATGGCATCGAGATCCGTTACTACAACATCATTTATGACGCGGTAGACGAACTCAAAGCAGCCATGTCCGGCATGCTGACACCCGACAAAAAAGAAGAAGTCATTGGCATGGCCGAAATCCGTCAGGTGTTTCGCATCAGCAAAATCGGTTCGATCGCAGGTTGCATGGTCACCAATGGCGTCGTCCGTCGCAATGCGCGTTTGCGTTTGTTGCGCGACAACGTGGTGGTGTTCACCGGCGAACTCGAGAGCCTCAAACGCTTCAAAGACGACGTGCGTGAGGTCAAAGAGAGTTTCGAGTGCGGCTTGAACCTCAAGGGTTACAACGACATCCAAGAAGGCGATCAACTCGAATTCTTTGAGATCAAGGAAATCGCCAGAACGATTTGACAACCTGCATGCCAGCCAAGAAGTCGTCCACACCCCATCGCGGTTTTCGCGTCGCAGACCAGATCCAGCGTGATCTGGCCGAGTTGATTCGCGAACTCAAAGACCCGCGATTGGGCATGGTCACCATCCAGTCGGTGGATGTGACCCCCGACTACGCGCACGCCAAAGTGTTTTTCAGCGTGTTGGTGGGCGACCCTGAAGCATGTGCCGAAGGATTGAACCAAGCCGCAGGTTTTTTGCGCAATGGTCTGTTCAAGCGATTGCATATTCACACCGTACCCACTTTGCATTTTCAATACGACCGCACCCCTGAACGCGCCGCTGACATGAACGCATTGATCGCTCGTGCAGTGGCTTCACGCGCCAAAGAAACCATGAACTCGCCACGCACACGGGTGCAACGGCGTCCCGTGCATGGGGTGTTGTTGCTCGATAAACCGCTGGGACTCTCCAGCAACCAGGCTTTGCAAAAGGCCAAATGGTTGTTGCGGGCTGAAAAAGCCGGCCACACCGGTACCTTGGACCCATTGGCCTCAGGCGTGCTGCCCTTGTGTTTTGGCGCCGCAACCAAGTTCAGCCAATTGCATTTGGATGCAGACAAAACATACGAAGCAGTTTTGCGTTTGGGACAGCGCACCCGTACCGCTGATGCAGAAGGCGAAGTGATCGCCGAATCGGTGGTCGATTTCTCGCCCGAGAAATTGCAGCAAGTGCAAGCCTTGTTCACTGGTGAATTGTTGCAATTGCCACCGATGCACAGCGCGTTGAAAAAAGACGGCAAGGCGTTGTACGAATACGCTCGCGAAGGTTTGGAGGTTGATCGCCAACCCAGACGTGTAACGGTGCATGCATTGTCCTTGCATGAATTGCCCATGAAAGACGGCGTGAGAAGCATTGCATTGCGCGCCAAATGCAGCAAAGGCACTTACATCCGCACCTTGGGCGAGGACATCGGCAATGCATTGGGTTGTGGCGCGTTTTTATCCTCGCTCAGACGGGTACAAAGTGGTCGGTTCGAGACTCAAGCATGTGTGTCGTTGGCTGAGTTAGAAGCCCTCACAGACACCGACAGAAGTTCCAAATTGTTACCCGTGGACTCGCTGCTTCACGATCACCATCCCATCACCTTACCGTCTGATGACGCGGGTCGTTTTCTCAGCGGTTTGCGTCGCCGGGGTAACTGGCCGGACCATGACCAAGTGGCTGTGTTTGGCAGCCATCCCCACACC
>RFYK01000022.1 GCA_009925585.1 Betaproteobacteria bacterium
TTGAACGTTTCTTTGAACAATTTCACCAACTGGCTGTAACCACTGCCGTGAAACACCTTGACCACCAACGCGCCTTGAGGCTTCATGTGCGCTTGACAAAACTCGACCGCCAACTCGACCAAATGACTCATTCTGGCTGCATCCGCAGACTCCACGCCACTCAGGTTGGGTGCCATGTCAGACACCACCACATCCACCACTTTTCCATCCAAGCAAAGGTTCAATTGTTGCAACACCTCAGGCTCACGGAAATCGCCTTGTAAAAAATGGACACCCTCGATCGGCTCCATGGGCAATATGTCCAAGGCAATCAATGTGGCGCCCAGTTCTCCTGCAGCCGCGCCCTCTGGCGCCATCCGGCGACGCAAATACTGACTCCATGCACCCGGTGCACTGCCCAAGTCCACCACCACCATGCCTGGTTTGAGCAGGCCTATTAACCACGATTTATTGACTTTTTTACTTTGTGTTTTGACTTTCAATCGCTGACCCTCTGTCTGGGAAGATAATACCTGTCATGTCCGCCATACAACTCACCCCTGCAGAACGAAAAATTCACCGTGCCAACGCACACCACCTTGACCCAGTGGTCATGGTGGGTAACGACGGCGTCACCCCGGCGGTGATCAAAGAAATTGACTTGGCGCTCATTTCACACGGGCTGATCAAAGTCAGGGTGCTTGGCGATGACCGAGACAGTCGCGAAACCATGTTCCATGGGCTTTGCGAACAACTCCACGCGGCGCCCATTCAACACATCGGGAAATTGCTGGTGCTGTGGCGACCACAGCCGGTGAAAGAGAAAAAAACCGATCCGGAAAAAATGCCTGGGCCGCGCGAATTCAAAGTCTTGAAATACAGCAGCAGAGGCGGTCAGCGCCCCGAAATGAAAAGAGTAACCATCTTAGGTAACCAACGACTGGCAGCTGGCGGTCAAGTCAAACGGGCTAAACCCAAACAAAAATCTGTCAAGAAGAAAAATCAAACGTAAGACACTTTGATGATTTCATATTGCTTGACGCCCCCTGGGGCCTGAACACTGGCCACATCACCTTCATCTTTACCAATCAAAGCTCTGGCGATGGGGCTGCTGATATTGATCAGACCCAACTTTAAATCTGCTTCGTCTTCGCCGACAATTTGGTAAGTGACACGCTCACCTGTGGCCTCGTCTTCGAGCTCAACGGTGGCGCCAAACACCACACGCCCACCTGCATCCAAAGTGACCGGATCGATGATTTGGGACATGGACAATTTGCTCTCAATTTCTTGAATACGCCCTTCAATGAAACCTTGCCGGTCCTTGGCCGCGTCGTATTCAGCGTTCTCACTCAAATCGCCTTGGGCACGCGCTTCTGCGATCGCGTTGATCACCCACGGCCTGTCCACCGTTTTCAAAGTGTGCAACTCTTGTTTGAGTTTTTCAGCGCCCAATTTGGTGATAGGAATCGTTGCCATGTTCTGTAAGGTAAAGAATTGAAAGACTCAGGACTGCAATTGAAGATGCATTTCCTGCAACGAATAAACGTTGAGATTATCAAGGTATTTCATGCCTTCCACGGCCGCCTCTGCGCCGGCAATCGTGGTGAACGTGGTGACACGGGCAAGCAATGAGGAAATGCGGATCTGACGAGAGTCAGCAATGGCATTGCGGCGCTCTTCCACCGTGTTGATGACCAATGCGATTTCATTGTTTTTGATCATGTCGACCACATGGGGCCTGCCTTCAGTCACCTTATTGACGGCAACCACAGGCAATCCGGCTGCTGCAATGGCTGCGGCCGTGCCTTTGGTGGCCACCAACTCAAAGCCGTGATCTACCAAGCGACGGGCTACTTCGACCGCACGGGCTTTGTCTGCGTTTTTGACGGTCAAGAACACCTTGTTCACTGCATCGGTTGGCTGAGGCAGTTTGGTGCCAGCGCCCAATTGGCTCTTGACGAAAGCCTCACCAAACGTCAACCCCACCCCCATGACTTCACCGGTCGATTTCATCTCGGGGCCCAGAATCGTGTCCACACCAGGGAATTTCACAAAGGGGAACACCGCTTCTTTGACGCTGTAATAAGGTGGCAATACCTCGCGCCCGATGCCTTGGGCGCCCAAGGATTGCCCCACCATGCAACGTGCTGCCACTTTGGCCAATTGAATACCCGTGGCTTTGCTGACAAAAGGCACTGTGCGACTGGCTCTGGGATTGACTTCCAACACATAAATGACATCCGCACCGTCCATTTTTTGAATAGCGAATTGCACATTCATCAAACCAACGACGTTCAAACCGTGCGCCATTTCAGTGGTTTGACGCTTCAACTCTTGGATGGTTTGAGGAGACAACGAATATGCGCATGTAGCGCTCAAGGTCACGTTGCTCATGGACAATTTCCATGGCTCGGCCACCCAACACATAGCTGGGTCGAACCACCAACGGATAACCCAATTGTTGGGCTTTCTGTAAAGCTTCCGCTTCAGTGCGTGCTGTGGCATTCGGAGGTTGACGCAAACCCAGGGTATGCAACATTTGCTGAAACCGCTCTCTGTCTTCAGCGGCATCGATCATGTCAGGACTGGTGCCGATGATGGGCACGCCTTCAGCCTCCAAACCCAGCGCCAATTTCAAAGGCGTTTGCCCGCCATATTGAACAATCACGCCGAAGGGCTTTTCTTTGTCCACAATTTCAAGCACATCCTCCAGCGTCAGCGGTTCAAAATACAAACGGTCGCTGGTGTCGTAGTCGGTGGACACTGTTTCGGGGTTGCAATTGACCATGATGGTCTCGTAACCATCTTCGCGCATGGCCAATGCAGCATGCACGCAGCAGTAATCAAACTCAATACCTTGACCGATTCTGTTGGGACCACCTCCCAGCACCATGATTTTTTTCTTGTCGGTCGGTGCCGCTTCACACTCTTGATCGTAGGTCGAATACATGTACGCTGTGTTGGTGGCAAATTCTGCAGCACATGTGTCTACTCGCTTGAAAACCGGTCTGACGCCCATTTGCCAACGGGCTTGGCGAATGGCTTTTTCGGTGGTTTTGAGTTGCTTGGCTAAACGCCGATCAGAAAACCCTTTTTGCTTTAACTGACGCATCTCGGTGGCCGAGATATCGGAGAGTTGATAACGCTCCAATTCCAATTCAATCTTCACAATTTCTTCGATTTGCACCAAAAACCAAGGATCAATACGGGTCAGCGCAAATACCTCTTGCACTGACATGCCCATGGCAAATGCATCACCCACATACCAAATTCGCTCGGGACCAGGCTCGCCCAACTCCTTTTCAAGTACTTCGCGGTCTTGGGTTTTTTCATTCATGCCATCAACGCCAACTTCCAACCCGCGCAATGCTTTCTGAAAAGATTCTTGAAAGGTTCTGCCTATGGCCATGACCTCACCCACCGACTTCATTTGCGTGGTCAATCTGCTGTCGGCCGTGGGAAATTTTTCAAAGGCAAACCGAGGAATTTTGGTCACCACATAATCGATGCTGGGCTCAAAGCTGGCGGGTGTGGCCCCGCCAGTGATGTCGTTTCGCAGCTCATCCAACGTGAATCCAACCGCCAACTTGGCCGCCACTTTCGCAATTGGAAAACCAGTGGCTTTGGAAGCAAGCGCCGAGGAACGCGACACGCGTGGGTTCATCTCAATCACCACCATGCGCCCATCCACAGGGTTGATGGAAAACTGCACGTTGGAACCACCCGTATCGACACCGATTTCACGCAAAACCGCCAGACTGGCGTTGCGCATGATTTGGTATTCCTTGTCGGTGAGCGTCTGGGCAGGCGCCACGGTGATCGAGTCACCGGTGTGAACACCCATGGGATCTAAATTTTCAATCGAGCAAACGATGATGCAGTTGTCGGCTTTGTCCCTGACCACTTCCATCTCATACTCTTTCCATCCCAGCAAAGATTCTTCAATCAGCAATTCACTGGTGGGTGAAGCCTCAAGGCCTCGCTTGCAAATGACTTCAAATTCTTCGGCGTTGTAGGCGATGCCGCCACCGGTGCCGCCCAATGTGAAACTGGGTCGAATGACCACAGGAAAGCCCACGGTTTTTTGAACTGCCCACGCCTCATCCAAGCTGTGTGCAATGCCTGATCTGGCCGAACCCAAACCGATTTTCGTCATCGCATCTTTGAACTTCAAACGGTCTTCAGCTTTGTCAATCGCTTGGGGCGAGGCGCCGATCAATTCAACAGGTTTGCCTGTGTTGGCGCCGGTGTATTTGTCCAAAACACCTTGGTGCCATAAATCGAGGGCGCAATTGAGCGCGGTTTGACCACCCATGGTTGGCAAAATGGCGTCAGGCTTTTCCTTGGCGATGATTTTTTCAACGGTTTTCCAAGTAATGGGTTCGATATAGGTGACATCTGCAGTGGCAGGGTCGGTCATGATGGTGGCTGGATTGCTGTTGATCAAGATGACTTTGTAGCCCTCTTCTCTCAAAGCTTTGCATGCTTGAACGCCCGAATAGTCAAATTCACACGCTTGACCAATCACAATCGGGCCAGCGCCAATCAACAAAATACTTTTGATGTCTGTACGTTTAGGCATGTGCTTACACCGTCATGGATTGGATGAACCGGTCAAACAAATAACCGATGTCGTGCGGGCCGGGTGAAGCCTCTGGATGTCCTTGAAAGCCAAACGCATGCTGACCCTTGACTTCGATGCCTTGCAAACTGCCATCGAACAAACTGACATGGGTTGCTTGCAAATGCGCAGGCAGAGATGCTTCATCCACAGCAAAACCGTGGTTTTGGCTGGTGATCGATACCCGAGCCGTCGACAAATCTTTGACCGGGTGATTGGCACCGTGGTGACCAAATTTCATTTTGTAGGTTTTGGCACCGCAGGCCAGAGCCAGTATTTGGTGACCGAGACAAATGCCAAACAATGGCACTTTTCGATTCAACAACGTTTGCGTGGCTTCAATGGCGTAAGTGCAAGGGCCGGGGTCCCCTGGACCGTTAGACAAAAACACCCCATTGGGGTTCAATTTCAACACGTCTTCGGCACTGGTTTGGGCGGGCACCACTGTCACATCGCAACCTCTTTGTGCCAGCATGCGCAAAATATTTTTCTTGATCCCAAAGTCAAACGCCACTACCTTGAACTGGGTTTGTGTGGCTTCACCATAACCCTTGCCCAATGTCCATTCAGTTTGCGTCCAAGCATAAGAATGCTCAACAGAGACTTTGGAAGCCAAATCCAATCCGCTCATCGAAGGAGCCGCTTTGGCTTGGGCGATGGCATGCAAGATATCGTTTTCAGTGACGCGATGACCCATGGGAAAGGCATGAATGGCACCATTTTGTGCCCCGTTTTCACGCAAATGACGGGTCAACATGCGGGTATCAATGTCTGAGATGGCCACCGTGCCACTGGATTTCAAATAGGCTGATAAATCATCAGTGGCACGAAAATTTGAGTGCGTGATGGGTAAGTTTTTGATGATCAACCCGGCGGCATGAACGGCAGAAGATTCGTTGTCCTCTGAATTGACGCCGTAATTGCCAATATGGGAATACGTCAGGGTGACCAATTGCTGGTTGTAACTGGGGTCGCTCAGTATTTCCTGATAACCGGTCATGGAAGTATTGAAAACCACTTCACCGACAGTTTGTCCATCGTGTCCAATGGATTGCCCCATGAATACCGTGCCGTCTGAAAGCGCCAAAATAGCGGGAGGACGATTTCCCTGAAGAGTCAAAAGCACTCAGATCTCCGAGATTCGGTGACGCCCTTGACGCAAGAGATGCACTCTCTTTGGATGTTATGCAAGGGGAATGGCTTTTTTTCGAGCGAAGGGCGTGCGGTTGATATAGAAGTCCGCCATTATATCCCTCGCCTGTTGCGACCAATTTGCTACAACTTCTCTATGCGTTGAATGGCACTGGCATGCAAACAAATGGCAGCAGCAGCAGCCACATTCAGGGACTCTTGACCTCCAGGTTGGGCGATTCGAATGGGTTGGCAATCCCCTTCGTACCAATCTGCAGAAATCCCCTGACCCTCGTGCCCGAACACCCAGGCGCAGGGCCAAGGCAAGGGTTGATGATGGTTGCGTTCATGCAGAAAAGTACCCTGGTGAACATCGGTGACCAACACAGGCCATTTCAAAGTCAGGATATCTTTCACTGGCCACGACTCATGCAACTTCAACCCAAAGTGCGCGCCCATCGCAGCGCGAATAACTTTGTGCGACCACAAAGACACCGTCCCCGGTGTGGTGATGATTTGTGTGAACCCGAATGCGGCTGCGCAACGCATCATGGAACCGGCATTGCCCGGGTCTTGAACTTGGTCCAACACCACCACGGCATCCAACGAACTTGGTGCCGTTGTGTCTGACAGTTCGATACAGGCCAACACCCCGGTGGAAGAAGGCAATTGGCTCAAGTTCTGCATCAAGGGTTCTGTGATGGTCGTCACCAGGTCAGCATGTTTGAGCCAATGGCTCGGTAGCGTCGACAACTTGCTGTCTTGCAAGACCAATTCTTTAAAACGCCAACCTTGCGCCAGGGCTGCATTGCATAAATGCTCTCCTTCCAGCCAAACAAGGTTGTTTGTACGGTAAGACGCGTTGTCTTTCAAGGCAGCGCGCAAACGCTTGTACATGGCGTTATCTTTGGAAGAAATATGCTTTGGCAACACGTCAAGACACCTGTTCGTGTTGATGGAGCCATTTCGCGACCGGCGCAAAGCTTTTGCGATGCCAATGGGTGGGGCCTAATTTTGACAGCGCTGACAAATGCGCTGCGGTGCCATAGCCTTTGTGTTTTGCAAACCCATAGTGAGGAAATTCTTCATCGATCGATTCACACCATCTGTCACGCTCTACCTTTGCCAAAATGGAAGCGGCTGAGATGCTGGGTACTTTTGCATCTCCCTTGACAATGGCCTCCGCCAACATGTCCAAGACAGGTATGCGGTTGCCATCGATCAATACTTTGCCAGGCTTTAAGCGCAAACCTTTGACTGCACGTTGCATCGCCAACATGGTGGCTTGCAAAATATTCAAGCGATCGATTTCCTCGACAGATGCCTGTGCCACACAAAAGGCAATCGCGTTGGCTTTGATATGGTCATATACATGTTGTCGCTGCTTGGCACTGAGTTTCTTGGAGTCTGCCAAGCCAGGGTTGGGTACCAAATCATCCAAGATGACCGCCGCCGCAAACACTGGTCCAGCCAAAGGCCCTCGGCCTGCCTCATCCACCCCGGCAATCAACGCAGGGACATCCCAATTCAATGGGGCTTGTTTAACGAGCAAGGATTTTTTCGATGGCATGTGCCGCAATGCTTGCTGTGTCGGCACGCAAGCTCTCATGAAGTTGAGAAAAGGTTGCTTTGAGTTCAGTCACACGTGTGGGGTCACACAACCAATCCAACACACTGTTCGCAATGGCTTTCGGGGTGGCCTGCGCTTGAATCAACTCAGGAACGACAAAATCTGCGCAAAGAATGTTTGGCAAACCTACCCACGGCTGCAATCTTTTTCTTTGTGTGATGTACCAGGTCAACCAAGGCATGGCATAAGCAATCACCATGGGACATTTGAACAACGCTGTTTCCAAAGTGGCGGTGCCACTGGTGACCATGGCGACATCTGCACTGGCCATGACGTGATGGCTTTGCCCGTCAATGATTTTCAAATGCTTGACGTTGGGAAAATGAGCAACGTACGCACTCACCAAACCCATCATGCCTGGCGCGACCGGAAGCACTGGGATCAAATATGGTTGTGATTGCTGAAGGATTTCAACCGCAGCCAAAAAACGTGGCGTCATTTGGTGAATTTCATCTCGCCTGCTGCCAGGCAGCACGGCGACCACCAGATCGCTGACTGACAAACCCAAGTGCTCTCTTGCCCCAACCTTGTCAGGCACAGGAGGAATGAAATTGGCTAAAGGATGGCCGACAAAGGTTGCATCAACGCCATGTTTTTCAAGCAACGCTTTTTCAAAAGGAAAAATACACAGCACATGGTCCACACTGACGCGAATTTTTTTGATTCTCTCGAAACGCCAAGCCCAAATCGAGGGACACACGTATTGGACTGTCGGAATACCTTTGGCACGCAGATCAAAAGCCAGGTCTAAATTGAAATCTGGCGCGTCGACACCGATGAATACATCGGGAGGAGATGCCAATAACCTGGTCTTCAATGCTTTTCGAATACCCACGATCTCTTTGTAATGCTTGATCACCTCGA
This sequence comes from Betaproteobacteria bacterium, assembly GCA_009925585.1. Lineage (GTDB taxonomy): Bacteria > Pseudomonadota > Gammaproteobacteria > Burkholderiales > Burkholderiaceae_C > Limnohabitans. Next base: position 8,229 of record RFYK01000022.1, read on the forward strand.
CGTATCCTCGGACAGACAATTTCTCCATGGGCCACCATGAATCCATGCCGCCCTTGGCCATGGCTGGACCACCAATCCCGACCAATGACACATTGGGCCAAGTGCGCTTTAATCCCGGCATCAAAATGGATGCGAGCAAATCGCCAGATGACTCGCCAGCGACCATGGCGATTTTTGAAATGGCAGCGCTCATTCAACCAATGCCATGGTTTGTCAACGAATGATGCCGCGCGCTGGTGAAGCAGACAACAAGAAGGACGACATCAAGTCCACCACCGATGTCAACGACTCATCCTCTTTCGCCATGGCTTGAATATGCTCAATAGACTCAGCAAGAGGTAAACCATCGCGGTACAACACTTTGTGCATTTGCTTGACTGCTTGAAGCTGGTTTGCCAGAAACCCGCGGCGCTTGAGGCCCTCATAGTTCATGGACCTGACATGGGCAGGTTGACCCTGACACATGGCAAAGGGGGGCAAATCCGCAAACAGCAAAGAGTTCATCGCAGTGAAACTGTGCGCACCTATGCGACAGAATTGATGAACCACGGTGAACCCACCCAAGATAGCCCAATCACCCACTTCCACATGGCCTGCTAACTGCGTGCTGTTGGCAAATATGGTGTGGTTACCCACCTGACAATCGTGCGCCAGATGCACATAAGCCATCATCCAGTTGTCGTTGCCTAAACGGGTCACCGCTTTGTCATTGGCCGTCCCAATGTTGAAGGTACAAAACTCGCGAATGGTATTTCTGTCTCCAATCACCAGCTCACAGGGCTCACCCGCGTACTTTTTGTCCTGCGGGACCGCTCCCAATGAATTGAATTGGAAAATGCGGTTGTCCGCGCCAATGGTGGTGTGGCCCTCAATCACGCAATGTGAACCAATGGATGTGCCCGCGCCAACGCGAACATGCGGTCCGATCGTGGTGTAAGGGCCTACGGTGACTGAACTGTCAAGCTCAGCACCTGTGTCTACCAAGGCGGTCGGATGTATCTTGACCATTGCCATCAATCAATGCGTCGCATGGTGCACATCAACTCGGCCTCGACCGCCAATTCTTCTTGAACCATTGCCTTTGCTTTGAATTTGAAAATACCTGCTTTCATGCGATCAATTTCAACTTTCAAGACGAGTGCATCGCCTGGCTCAACCGGACGCTTGAACCGCGCCGAATCAATTCCCGCAAAGTAATAAATCACATTGTCATCGGGCACCATGTCCATGGAATGGAATGAGAGCAACGCCGCCGCTTGCGCCAGGGCTTCTAACATCATCACGCCCGGCATCACTGGGCGATGAGGAAAATGCCCTGTGAAATAAGGCTCGTTCATGGTGACATTTTTCAAAGCCACGATGGATTTGCCTTTTTCAATTTCCAGCACCCTGTCCACCAAAAGAAAAGGGTATCGGTGCGGCAACAGTTTCAATATTTGATGGATATCCATGTGAAGGCCTTTATTGTTTGTTATTTTTTTCTAAATTTTTGATCCGCTCTCGCAGGCTGTGCAGTTGTTTGAGAGAGGCTGCATTTTTTTGCCACTGTGAATTTTCGTCGATGGGGAACATGCCACTGTATGTTCCGGGTTTCAAAATAGAGTGCGAGACCAGTGCATAAGAAGTGATGTGAACATGGTCTGCGAGCTGAAGGTGTCCCAAAACACCAGCACCTCCGCCAATGGTGCAATACGCGCCAATCGTTGAACTGCCTGCTATGGCGGAACAACCTGCCATGGCGGTGTACTTGCCAATGCGCACGTTGTGACCAATTTGAATCAAATTGTCAAGAATGACGCCATCTTCAAGCACCGTGTCTTCCATGGCACCGCGGTCGATGCACGTGTTGGCACCAATCTCGACATGATTACCGATGATCACTTTTCCCAGTTGCTCAATTTTGATCCAACGGTTTTCATGGCGCGCAAAACCAAACCCATCCGCACCCACCACCACACCGGAATGCAAAATGCAATGGCTTCCGATCTCACAATCAGAAGACACTGTGACCCGCGATTTAAGCCAAGTCCCCTCGCCAATCTTTGCGCCTTCTTCCACCACACACAATGGCCCGATACGAGCGCTGGGATGTATGTCAGCGGTCGGATCCACCACTGCAGATGGATGAATCTGAGGGAATTGCTTTGCTGGTTGTTGCGATACCCACAATTGCGTCAACTTAGCCCAATACACATAAGGGTGATCAGTCACGATGCAAGCACCCCGTTTGGCAGCAGCTTCTTGATGTGCCTTTCCAACCACGACACAAGTGGCTTGGCTTTTTTCAAGCTGTGAGATGTATTTGGGGTGACTTAGAAAGCTGATGTCTCCTTGCACTGCACTGACCAAAGGAGCGAGACGGGAAATTTGTGCATCGGGAGAGCCATACAGCTGCCCCCCCAGTTGATCTGTCAAGAACCCTAGCTTGAGGGTAACCACGCCATCACTTACCGCTGTTGATGACTTTGATGACCTTGTCGGTAATGTCATGCTTAGGGTGGATATATACCGCTTCTTGCAATATCAAATCATATTTTTCAGCCTCGGCCACTTGCTTGACGACCTTGTTGGCTTTTTCCAGAACTTGTTGAAGTTCTTCGTTTTTTCTAGCGTTCAAATCTTCTTGAAATTCGCGTCGTTTACGTTGAAATTCGCGGTCTTGGTCAGCCAATTGACGTTGACGGGCTGATCGTTGTGTATCAGACAGGTCTTGCTCAAGCTTGGTTTGCGCCACTTTTGCAGTGTTTGCTTCTCTGAAAATGCGATCAGTGTTGACAAAACCAACACGGAATTCATCCGCATGAAGAGCCAGGGACGTCATGCCTATAAGGCAAAAACTTAGCGTGCGAATCAGTGAAAAGTTCATCAGAAGGCCGTCCCGATTTGAAATTGAAAGGTTTGCATTCTATCGTGGTCAAAATGTTTGATCGGCTTCGCAAGCGCGAACCTTAGTGGGCCCACCGGAGAAATCCAGCTCAAACCGCCTCTTGGTCCGTGTAGACGTTGCCCACATCAACAAATGTAAACAAACGTAGTGTTTTATCCGTACCTACACCGGGGAAAGGCATTAAAAACTCTGTATTTAAAAGGATCTTCTTAGCACCACCGGTTGAGTAATCGCCTCCGTATCGGCTGTAAGTTGTGTCAGTTTGCAATGAGTTCTGCTGATAGCCTCTGACAGAGCCCAAACCACCGGAGTAGAAGTTCTTGAACACTGGAAAGTCTTGGCCGTTGTAACCAGCGCCGTAACCTAATTCCGCGTTGACAGCCAACGTATATTTCCGAGTCAAGGGCCAATATTGCTGATATTGACCGGAATTTTTGTAGTAACGGGTGTCGCCAAAGGCGCCGACTTCAGAGTTCAGACGAATCAACTTGCCTTTGTTGGGCACCAACATGCTGTCTCGTCCGTCCCTGGCCCAGCCCACTGTGATCGGTACTGACGCCACTTCGTTTCCAACATAACCAGAGTTTTTATAGGCGGTTGGCAATCCGGTGCCATTAGAAACAGATGTTTGATCGTAAGCCATGCCAATGTGAACAGTATCGATTTCAGCGATGGGTACACCAAAACTCACACCCAAACCTGTGGAATAGATGTTGTAGTAGGTGGTTGAGGCCGCATAAGGGCGAATATTTCTGTCGTAAAAATTCAAAGTTCTGGATACACCATCCTCAGTGAAATAAGGGTCAGTGGTGTTGATTTGGTAAAGCTTGTTGTATTTACTGGTGTTGACCTGTATGCCAACAGAGTTCCCCGTTCCAAAGAAATTGTCTTGAGTTAGGCCAAATGAAAGAAAGAATTTCTCAGAGGAAGAGAAACCAGCCCCTAATTGAAGAGCACCGGTCGGCTTTTCAGTGACTTTCAAATTGATGTCCACTTGATCCATGGTGCCAGGAACTTCTTGCGTGTCGATGGTCACTTCTGTGAAATAACCCAGCCTGTCAACCCTGTCACGGGATTTTCGAATCTTTTCACCGTCATACCAAGAAGATTCCATTTGACGAAATTCTCGGCGAATGATTTCATCTTTGGTTTTGTCATTGCCAGAAATATTGATCCGCCGGACGTATGCTCTTCGCGATGGATCTGCTTGCAAAATGATTTTGACTTGGTTGGTTTTTCGGTCAATTTCAGTTCGCGGCTCAATTTTGGCAAAAGCGAAACCAAAATTTCCAAAGTATTCGGAAAACGCTTTTGTCGTTTCTACGATATCTGTGATGTTGTAGGTGCGACCAGGCTTGATGCTGATCAAGGATTTGAACTCGTTGTCTCTGCCCAGATAGTAACCCTCCAACTCCACAGAACTCACGACAAATTGATTGCCTTCAGTGATGTTGATGGTGATGCTGATGTCTTGTTTGTTGGGAGAGATGGCCACTTGCGTGGAATCGACTCTGAATTCCAAATATCCACGCGACAGATAAAAAGAGCGAATGTTTTCAAGGTCAGCATTTAACTTGGCTTGCGAGTATCTGTCCGACTTGGTGTACCAAGACATGTAATTGGGTTCAGAAAGGTCTAACTGATCCTTGATGGTGGATTGATCAAATGCCTTGTTTCCAACAATTTTGAATTCTTTGATTTTGGATACTTCACCCTCAATGACGGTGAAATTCAAATTGACTTTGTTTCGCTCAGAGGGTGCCACCGTGGTCACCACCTCTGCACCATACAAACTTTTATTGATGTATTGACGTTTCAATTCTTGTTCAGCCCGATCAGAAAGTGCTTTGTCGAATGGACGCCCTTCTGCCAAACCAATGTCTTTCAATGCTTTCTTCCCTTTGAGCTCAATTCGCACATCTTTAAAAAGACCCAATGCAAACAAGTTGCGAATAGCCAATGTGCCTTTGTCATCCGAATAAGACTCGCCCACTTTGAATGGAAGCGTGGCCAAGACATTGCCAGGCTCGACCCGTTGCAAGCCCTCTAAACGAATGTCTTGGATATCAAATGGCTCAACCGCTGACACCACTTGAAAAGTGCAAAGCGACATCACAAGAACAGAAAATAATTGCTTAATGACTGAATGGAAACAGAATTTCATAAATAAACCAGAAGTTGTATTGCGCCATTGTTTACATAATACCTCAGTGATGACAGACACACTGTATCGCCATAGCCTGTTGAATGCTTCTTCATCTAGCTTTTTGCCATCTTTTGGGCGGCATCTACTGCTGCGGCTCTTGATGATTGATCAATGCTGAGCAGGTCTTCCAAGCTGCGTGGTTGTTTGGGTTGAACTGCCGACAGTGTCGCTAAATTCACGTGATGTATCTGGTCAAAACGGATTTTTTGATTCAGGAAATATTCCACTGCCACTTCATTGGACGCATTCAACACCGCCGTGGTCCCGGCGGGCGCTGCCAGCGCCTGCCAAGCCAGTGCCAAACCCGGGAAACGCATCTGGTGTGCTGGGTCATCCATGGATTCAAACGTCATTTGGGAAGCTTGCCTGAAATCAATGTGAGAGGCGCCACTGCTGATCCGGTCTGGCCAAGCCAATCCATATGAAATGGGCATGCGCATGTCTGGTGTGCCCAATTGCGCGACGATGGAGCCGTCAACAAATTCAACCATCGAGTGAATGATGCTTTGCGGGTGAATCACCACTTCAATTTGCGAGGGTGTCACACCAAATAAAAATTTGGCCTCAATGACTTCTAACGCCTTGTTCATCATGGTTGCAGAATCCACAGATATTTTTCTGCCCATGACCCAATTGGGATGCGCGCAAGCCTGATCGGGCGTGATGTCGCTAAAGGTTGATGGAACACGTGTCCTGAAAGGACCGCCCGAAGCGGTCAAAATGATTTTGTTGACCGATGATGGCCAAGCTTGCGGGTTCTCAGGCAGCGATTGAAAAATAGCAGAGTGCTCACTGTCAATCGGCAGCAATTTGGCGCCACCTTGATTGACTGCATGCATGAACAACTCAGCGCCGACCACCAGTGCCTCCTTGTTGGCGAGCAACAACCGCTTGCCTGCCAGTGCTGCAGCCATGCAAGACGCCAACCCAGCCGCACCCACAATCGCCGCCATGACCATGTCTACCCGCTCATCGCTGGCCACATCACACAAAGCATCGGCCCCGCACAGAACCCGGGTTGACGAATTAGCAAGTTTCAATGCCGCTTCCAATTGCTTGGCCGCATCAGGGTCAACCATCACCGCAAAGCTTGGCTTGAATTGCAAGCATTGACTCAACATCAATTCATGTTGTTTGGCACCAGTCAGCGCAAAGACTTCGAATTGATCGGAGTGCCTGGCCATCACATCCAAGGTATTGACACCTATGGACCCTGTAGAACCCAACACAGTGACGATTTTTTTCATGGCGATCAAAACATTGAAATGAGAACAGCAAGCGGCAAGACAGGTAGTAACGCATCCAGCCTGTCGAGTACGCCGCCGTGACCGGGTAAGAGTTGGCTGCTGTCTTTGGCGCCGGCAGCCCGCTTGATCATGGACTCAAACAAGTCACCAGCGGCACTGGTGAGTGTGAGCAAGGTCAGGCCAGCAAGAAACACGGGCCATCCAAACACCAAGAGCCGGGCAAATACATGGTCGTTCCCCAAGCCCGACCGTGCTGAAGCCTCGGTCCAAACGATGGCCAATAACCAGACCGCCACCACAGCCCCTGACAATCCTTCAATGCTTTTGCCAGGGCTGATCGTGGGTGCCAATTTGTGTTTTCCCCACCGCCGCCCTACAAAATAAGCCGCGATGTCTGCAGTCCAAACCAAGCACAACACTGAGATCAGAAATGCTGTGCCAATGAGCTTGGCTTGAAGCAGTGCCATGCCGGTTGATATCAATAAGATCACACCCAACACAAGCCTGATCACCTGTGGTGTGGCTTGCCAGCTTGCACTGCCGTGCTTGAGAAAAAACACAATCGCACCACACCACAGGGCAACGCAACCCAACCAAAATATCGGTGGCAACAACTGAAAAGAACAGGCAACCCAATAGCCCAAGAAAACCACCAAGCAAGCTGCAGGCAACATCAAAGCCGTTTTCAAAGTCAATCCGTTCAATCGACCCCATTCCCATGCAGCCGCTGCGATCAATGCCATGCCCAACATGCCTAGCCAGACAGGCGATGGATGAAACAGCGCAGGCAAAGAAACCATCAGCAAAATGATCGCTGTGATGACGCGCTGCTTAAGCATGGCAAGGTCTCATTCAGACAGCCATGATTTCTTGTTCTTTCGCCGCGATCAATTTATCTATGTCAGCAATGTGCTTGTCAGTGAATTTTTGAATGTCGTTTTCCGCACGCTTTTGTTCATCTTCTGAAGCCAATTTGTCTTTGACCAATTTCTTCACTGCTTCATTGGCGTCACGGCGCAAGTTGCGAATCGCAATTTTTGCGTTCTCACCTTCAGTGCGAACAATTTTGGTCATCTCCTTGCGTCGCTCTTCTGTCATGGGTGGCATGGGTACCCGAATCAGGTCTCCCATGGCAGACGGGTTCAACCCCAAATCACTTTCGCGAATGGCTTTTTCAATTTTTGGACCCAGCCCCTTTTCCCAAGGTTGAACACTGATGGTTCTGGCGTCCAACAAAGACACATTGGCCACTTGCGATAAAGGTGTGGGGTTACCGTAGTACTCCACCATGATGGAATCTAACAATCCAGGGTTAGCTCGACCAGTTCGAATTTTGCTCAAACTGCTGGTGAACGAAGCAATGGATTGGTCCATTTTCGATTCGCTGTTTTTCTTGATGTCGCTGATGGTTGTCATCATTCCTCTCCCGAAATATCCATTCTTATGAAGCAAACACAAGGGTGCCTTCATCCTCACCCATGACAACGCGCTTCAATGCGCCGTGCTTGAAAATTGAAAAAACCGTGATCGGCAATTTCTGATCTCTGCAAAGTGCAAACGCCGTGGCGTCCATGATGCCCAAATTGCCTTGGATCGCATCGTCAAAACTGATCCGACTGTAACGGGTAGCGTCAGGATGCTTTTTCGGGTCAGCGGTGTATACGCCGTCAACTTTGGTGGCTTTCAACACCATGGCAGCGCCGATTTCGGCACCTCGCAAAGCGGCTGCGGTATCGGTGGTGAAAAATGGATTGCCCGTGCCTGCTGCGAACACGACCACCTTGCCCTCTTCAAGGTATTGCAATGCTTTGGGTCTGACATAGGGTTCAACCACTTGTTCAATGCCAATCGCAGACATCACCCTGGCAACCAAACCTGCTTTATTCATCGTGTCAGCCAAAGCAAGTGCATTCATCACCGTGGCCAACATGCCCATGTAATCCGCTGTGGCACGGTCCATCCCTACCGAACCACCTGCCACGCCTCTGAAAATATTTCCGCCGCCAATCACCACGGCAACCTCGACACCAAGGCGGGTGATTTCTGCGATCTCTTCAACCATGCGAACAATGGTGTCACGGTTGATTCCAAAAGCATCATCCCCCATCAAAGCCTCACCCGATAGTTTGAGCAAAATTCTCTTGTAGGCGGGTTTGGTGACTGTCATTGGAATCTCCATGCAAATGAGTGAAAGACTTGCAAAAAAAAGGGGACTGACAAGTCCCCTTTAAATCATCAAGCGGTTTGCTTGGCTGCTGCCACCTGGGCAGCCACCTCAGCTGCAAAGTCATCCACTTTGCGTTCTATGCCCTCGCCCACCACATACATGGTGAATGCTTTGACTTGGGTTTTGGCAGCTTGCAACATTTGTTCAACAGTTTGCTTGTCGTTTTTGACAAAAGGTTGATTGAACAAAGACACCTCTTTGAGGTATTTTTGAACAGCACCTTCAATCATTTTGGAAGCGATGTCAGCAGGCTTGCCAGATTCGGCTGCTTTGGCGGTGGCCACAGAACGTTCTCGTTCAATCAATTCCGCTGGCACATCCGCGCTGGTCAACGACACAGGCTTCATGGCTGCCACATGCATGGCCACATCGCGTGCGGCAGCTTCATCTCCCTCAAACTCAACCACCACCCCGATGCGTGTGCCATGCAAATACGAAGTGAGTTTGGAACTGCCGTCAAAGTAACGGAAGCGTCTGAAGCTCATGTTTTCGCCAATTTTTCCAACCAAACCTTTGCGAACATCTTCCAAGGTAGGGCCAAAGCCATCTTGAGAATAGGCCAGCGCAGACAATGCGTCGATGGTGTCGGGATGGTGAGCAGCAATCAATTGGGCCGCCGCATTGGCCAAAGCCAAGAAACTGTCGTTCTTGGTAACAAAGTCAGTTTCGCAATTGACTTCCAACATGGCGCCACTCTTGCCAGCCGTGGCAATGGCAATCACACCTTCGGCAGTGACGCGAGCAGAAGCCTTGCTGGCCTTGCTGCCAAGCTTGACACGCAACAGCTCTTCAGCTTTGACCATGTCGCCTTCGGCCTCGGTCAATGCTTTTTTACATTCCATCATGGGCGCATCTGTTTTTGCGCGCAATTCAGCGACCATGCCTGCTGTGATATTTGCCATAAATTTTCCTTTGTATCTTTTCAGTTCCAAATATTAAGTTGCAAAAAAGGGGCCATCAAAGCCCCTTTTTGAAAGCTTATGCAGATCAAGCTGGAGAATTGGTCTCAACTTCAACAAATTCGTCTTGTCCTTCTGAGACGGCTTTGACGACATCGTTTACCGCATTGGCTCTGCCTTCCAAAATGGCATCTGCAATGCCTCTGGCATAAAGCGTGACGGCCTTGGACGAATCATCGTTTCCGGGAATCACGTAATCGATGCCTTCAGGTGAATGGTTGGAATCAACCACACCGATCAACGGAATGCCAAGCTTTTTGGCTTCTGCAATTGCGATTTTGTGGAAGCCAACATCAATCACGAAAATGGCATCAGGCAATGTGACCATGTCTTGGATACCGCCAATGTCTTTTTCCAATTTTTCAAGTTCACGCATGAACATGAGTTGTTCTTTTTTGGACATGGCGTCGAGCCCAATTTCTTGTTGGGCTTTCATGTCTTTCAAACGCTTGATGGAAGTTTTGACTGTTTTGAAATTGGTCAGCATGCCACCCAGCCAACGTTGGTCAACATAGGGCACACCGGCTCGTGCGGCTTCAGAGGCAATGATTTCTCTGGCTTGACGCTTTGTACCCACCATCAAAATGTTGCCACGGTTGGCTGCCAACTGTTTGGTGAATTTCATCGCCTCTTGAAACATGGGCAATGTTTTTTCGAGGTTGATGATGTGAATTTTGTTGCGATGCCCAAAAATGAATGGGGACATCTTGGGATTCCAGAAACGGGTTTGGTGTCCAAAGTGGACTCCAGCTTCCAGCATTTCACGCATAGTGACAGACATGATTGACTCCAAAGGTTGCGTCTAAAATCCAGTTCGTGATTGCATCGACTCGGCTAAACTGTTTGCCAATGCAACACCTTTTGTGAACTGGTTTGGGATTTACCTTGGGTATTCTTTCCAACGAAACGCTTACCCAAAGCCAGAAAATTCTAGCACAAACCCACTTCTCTCAGCTCGCAAAACTGGTTACTTTGGTATGAATTTATGAAAATAGCAGTCATTGGCGCAGGTGTCATTGGCGTGACCACGGCTTTGGAACTGGCTTCACATGGACACGATGTGGTCGTCTATGAAAAAGGGTCAGGCATCGCACAACAAGCCAGTTTTGCCACCGCGGGTTTCATTGGCCCGGCCATGATGAATGCTTGGACAGCACCAGGCCTGCCTTTCAAAACCTTCAGAAAAATGCTTTTGGGCGCGGAGACCCACGCATTTCATGGATTGACCAGCATTCCCCTGTCTTGGTTTTGGCAGTGGCAAAAAGCCAGCAACCATCCTTTTTACAAACTCAAACTTGAAGCTTTACAACGTTTGGCTTTTTACAGCCAAGAGGTGTTAACGGGCATCACAGAGCAATACGGATTGCAATACGAGAGCAGCCAAGGCTGCATGTTGATTTGTCGTCAAGAAAAAGATTTAAAAGCGTTTCAACTTCAATTGGACTTGATGACAGACAACGGGATCAGTTTCAAAAAGCTTGACCCAGTAGAAACTCGAAAACTAGAGCCCGCACTGTCAGAAGAACAATCTTTTCACAGTGCCGTGATATTTCCCAACGACGCCATTGCCAATTGCAGACAATTTGCATTGCTGGCAAAACAGCAGGCCAGCCTGCTGGGTGCTGAATTCCGAACGGGGCAAGAGGTACTTGCGCTGACACCTGATGCGCCACGAAGTGTTCGGACCGCTGCTGGCTTCACCGAGAAATTTGATCATGTGGTGATTTGCGCAGGTATTCACAGCAAAGCACTGGTCAAACATTTGGGGATACACATCCCCTCTTTGGCGGTGTATGGCTACACGCTGAGTTCATCAGTCCGTCAATTGATTGATGCTCCTGTGTTCGGGGTCATGGACGCGAAGCACCATGTCTCAATAGCCCGCACAGGTCAACGCATCAGGGTCAGTGGCATCGCCGAAATCGGTTTGAACAAAAAGCCCCCTGAACAATGCGTTGCATTGCTTTACAAAGTCCTCAACGACTGGTTTCCAGGCGCGGCCAAAACCCATGAAGCCGTTCAAGTTTGGCGTGGCACACGCGATGTGTTGACAGACGGCGTCCCCATTTTGGGCCATTCAGGTGTCAAAGGCATTTGGCTCAATACCGGTCACGGCAACCATGGTTGGGCCACCAGTTGCGGCAGTGCCAGAGCCATTGCAGACATGGTTTCAGGCCGTGGCTGTGAAGTAGACCTCAAGGGCCTCGGCATCGAGCGCTTTTAACCGCGTCCCACGAAAGGCATGTTGGTGGCCATCACGGTATGGAAAAGCACATTGGCCGACAAAGGCAGTTCTGCCATGTACAGCACAGATGTGCCCACATGAGACACATCCATCAATGGTTCAGGCTTGATTTCTCCATTGGCTTGCGGAACACCTTTGGCCATCACTGCAGCCATTTCTGTTTCGGCATTGCCAATGTCAATTTGTCCCACAGCAATTTGGAATTTTCTTCCATCTAAAGAGGCTGTCTTGGTCAGGCCAGTCACCGCGTGCTTGGTCGCGGTGTAAGCAATGGAGTTGGGTCTGGGTGCAGTCGCAGAAATGGAGCCGTTGTTGATGATGCGACCGCCCATTGGAGATTGGGTTTTCATCACTTTGAATGCTTGTCGTAAACAATAAAACATGCCATTCAAATTGATATCAACCACATTTTTCCATTGATCAATACTTAATTCATCCAGAGGAACGCCAGGTGCACTGACGCCAGCATTGTTGAAAAGCAAATCTACCCGTCCATGCAGTTTCACTGCCGCATCAAACAGTTTTTCGACCGATGCAGGGTCAGCCACATCCGTTGGCATCACAGTGCAATGGTTGGGGTGTGCTGAAGCAGCTTGTACATCCTTTAAGGGTTGCTCTCTGCGGCCAGCCAAAACCACCGTCCATCCGGCTTGGTTCAAGGCCAACGCAGCAGACTTTCCGACGCCGGTGCCTGCCCCAGTCACGATGGCAATTTTTCCTGTGCTCATGAATTGATCTCCTGAATGATTTAACGTTTACGCGCTTTTTTGGGAGCCGCATTTTTTTTACCTGTTTTCGCAGGCGTTGCGAAAGCCACTTTAGCATTTCGTGGTTTTTTTGACGCTTTGTGACGAGGCGTTGCATGGTGTGATTTGACGGATGCCATCTTTTCGTCCGCGTCTTTACCTTTGATTTTTCGGGTGCTTGAAGGCAACTCAGTCGCATCATCTTGAACCCAACGAAAATCAATTTTCCGACCGTCCAAATCCACTCTGCTGACTTGAACCCTGACTCTTGCGCCTATGGCATATCGAATACCTGTTCGTTCACCACGCAATTCTTGCCGCGCCTCATCAAAACGGAAATAGTCGCCCCCGAGCTCAGTGATGTGAACCAAGCCTTCGACATACATGGCGTCCAACGTCACAAATACACCAAAGCCAGTGACGGCCGACACGGTGCCGCTGAAGTCTTCGCCCAAATGTTCACGCATGTATTGACATTTCAACCAAGCTTCTACATCTCGGCTGGCCTCATCTGCACGACGCTCATTCGCGCTGCAATGCAAACCTGCCGCTTGCCATGATTGAACTTCAGGTGACAACTGGGTGTTTTTGCCTGCCGTACTCTGCGAGGATTTGGCTGCGTTAGATGCCAACCGCCTTGACAACTTGGCATGGGCTTCTCCGGGCACGGGCAAGGCTGGCAATTGATAACGGCCACCACGCAGAATCGACTTGATCACGCGGTGAACCAACAAGTCTGGGTAGCGCCGAATTGGGCTGGTGAAATGGGTGTAGGCCTCGTAAGCCAAGCCGAAATGCCCACTGTTGACTGGTGTGTAGATGGCTTGTTGCATCGATCGAAGCAACATGCTGTGGATCTGCTGCGCATCCACCCTGTCTTTGGTCGCTTGTGCAATCGCCTGGAATTGTCCTGGCGCGGGATCCTCGGAAACTTGCAAGCCAATTCCCAGTGACTTGAGATAGCTGCGCAAAATTTCCAATTTTTCAGGCGTTGGCCCTTCATGAACCCGAAACAAGGCAGCGTGTTTGTTCTGTTGAATGAAGTCAGCACTGCACACATTGGCTGCAAGCATGGTTTCTTCAATCAAGCGATGCGCCTCGGTTCTGATACGGGGCACGATTTTTTCAATCCGCCCATTCTCATCACAAATGATTTGCGTTTCCGTGGTCTCAAAATCGACAGCGCCACGCTTTTGTCGGGCTTTCAGCAATGCGCGGTAGACATCGTGCAAATGAATCAAGTCATTCACGATGGCCTTGTGTTTGTCTGCTTGAGGTCCACGCGTGTTTGACAAGATCGCCGCTGCATCAACATATGTCAATCGGGCATGGCTGTGCATCACTGCCTCATAAAACTGATACGCAAAAACCTCACCGTCTGCATTGACCATCATGTCGCAAACCATGCACAAGCGATCGACATCGGGTTTGAGCGAACACAACCCATTGGACAATTTTTCTGGCAGCATGGGTATCACCCGCCTCGGAAAATACACACTGGTTGCACGATCGTAGGCATCAATGTCAATCGCGCTTTCCGTCTCGACATAATGGCTGACATCTGCAATCGCGACCAATAACCGCCAACCGTCTTCCCCTGCGTGGCTCAAAGGTTCGCAATAAACAGCATCATCAAAATCTTTGGCATCTTCACCATCAATGGTCACCAATGGAATGTCTGTCAAATCAATTCTGTTCGGAAAATCTTTTGCATGGACTTGATCAGGCAAGGTTTCGGCTTGCTTCAAGCATGCTTGAGAAAAAACGTGTGGCACGCTGTACTTGCGAACAGCAATTTCTATTTCCATGCCTGGGTCATCCATCTCACCGAGCACTTCTTGCACGCGCCCCACAGGTTGACCGTAAAGACTGGGCGGTTCGGTCAGTTCCACCACCACCACTTGTCCAGGCAATGCTTTTGCCGTGGCTGATTTGGGAATCAGAATATCTTGCCCGTAGCGACGGTCTTCAGGGGCCACAAGCCACACGCCACTCTCGTGCAACAAACGACCAATGATGGGATGTGCTGGTCGCTCAATGATTTCCAAAATTCGACCTTCTGGTCGACCCTTTTTATCTAACCGAGTCACTCTGGCGATGACAATGTCTTTGTGCAAAACGGCGCGCATTTCATTGGGCGGCAAGTACACATTGCTTTGCCCATCATCACGCATGACAAAGCCGTGTCCATCACGGTGGCCTTCGACAACGCCCTTGAATTCTTCAAGCAGGCCCGTCTGAGTGCTGTGGTTTTTTTTGATATGATCCTCTGCTTTCCTGAATGCCCAGGTGGCGGAATTGGTAGACGCACTAGTTTCAGGTACTAGCGAGTAACATCGTGGGGGTTCGAGTCCCTTCCTGGGCACCATTTTGACTTTGGTGAATTCACCGGTTCGATAGCTTTTGCTGACCTTTTCAGGCGGCAACAACTTAACCACACCATCTATCTCAGGCGCATCGCGGTAACTGCGGCCAACACCGCCTCCACGCCCCATCGATTTGGATTGATCTACCAACACCTGCATGGTCGAACCAATCAGACGCTGAATTTTTGCAGACGAAATTGCCTGAGCCACAGACATGAACGCCGATTGACGTTCTTCTCGCAATTTCAATGGAAGCATTCCAGGCAATTCATTGGCGGTTGCACCAGTGACTGCGCTGTAAGCAAAACAACCGGCATGATCGATTTGCGCTTCGTTCAAAAAATCTAACAAGTGTTGGAATTCGGCCTGCGTTTCACCGGGAAAGCCCGCAATGAACGTGCTGCGAACCACCAACTGCGGGCATACCTTTCGCCAAGCCAATATGCGCTCCATGTTTTTTTCGCCATCGGCAGGACGCTTCATGCGCTTCAGCACATCTGGGTGACTGTGCTGGAACGGCACATCCAAATAAGGCAGCACACGACCCGTTGCCATCAGAGGAATGATGTCGTCCACCATCGGATAAGGGTACACATAGTGCAATCGAATCCAAGCGCCAAAGGGCTCGGCCAGTTCAGCCAACGCCTCTACCAATTCATACAACCGAGATTTGATCGGTCGCCCTTGGAAAAAACCCGTTTGATAACGAATATCCACGCCGTAAGCGGACGTGTCTTGTGAAATGATCAACAACTCTTTGACGCCCGACTCCAATAACGCCAAGGCTTCATTCAATACTTCCCCGATGGGGCGTGATCTGAGGTCGCCGCGCATGGAGGGAATGATGCAAAACGTGCATCGGTGATTGCACCCTTCACTGATTTTGAGATAAGCAAAATGCTTTGGCGTGAGTTTGATACCAGCTGCAGGCACCAAATCCAGAAAAGGATCATGAGGCTTGGGCAAATGCATGTGCACCGCGTCCATGACTTCTTGGGTGGCATGCGGTCCAGTCACAGCCAATACGCTGGGATGTAGCCCTTTGATCAAATTCTGACCGTCATCACCCGACTTGGCCCCAAGACAACCCGTCACGATGACTTTGCCGTTGGCAGTCAAGGCCTCGCTGATGGTGTCTAAACTTTCCTTGACAGCATCATCAATGAACCCACAGGTGTTGACGATGACCAAATCTGCACCATCGAATGTTTTGGAGGTTTCATAGCCTTCTGCACTCAATTGCGTCAGTATCAATTCAGAATCCGTCAGCGCCTTGGGGCAACCCAAACTGACAAACCCGACCTTTGGCGTGGCGCTCATTTTTTCAAGCCCATGGCTTTGACCATTTGTTCTTGCATTTGAACCAATAAAAAGCTGGATTGCTGCGCGAAATTACCCATCAATGTTTGAGCCGCTTGGGTGGGCTGGGTCATCATTTGGGTCCATGCCTCCGGAGACAAGGGCTGCACTTGTTCGGCCATGTGCTTTTGAAAATTGCAAAAATTTTCAATGTTGTTTTCCAAGTAGCTTCCCATTAATGATTGCATGGAGTGTCCGTAAAAACGAATCATGTTCGCCAATGCAATTTCCGAAAACAGAGGCAGCCCGCCCGCTTCTTCTTCCAAAATGATTTGAAGAAAAATGCTGCGGGTTAAATCTTCGTCTGTTTTGGCGTCTATGACCTTCAAAGGCTCGCCATTGACAACGATGTCTTTGACTTCTTGCAAGGTGATGTAACTGGAAGTTTTTGTATCGTAGAGTCTTCGATTTGGGTATTTTTTGATGAGCCTTGCCACACCTACTGAATCAGATTCATCAGTAGCTGGCGGTTTATTTGCATCTTTAGTGCGAGGCAAGAATCATCCTGAAAAAATAAAGGGTGGCGATATTCAGGCAGAAGTCATAACCATGAAGATGGTAGGCGCGATTGGACTCGAACCAACGACCCCCACCATGTCAAGGTGGTGCTCTAACCAGCTGAGCTACGCGCCTTCGTTGCCGAAGCGTCAATTCTAGCAGGAACTCCAACTGACCATTTCAGTCGATATCGTGGGCACGT
>RFYK01000211.1 GCA_009925585.1 Betaproteobacteria bacterium
CTCATCATGCAATTCGCGCGCAATTTGTCCCCGGACTTCTTCAATCCGCGCTTGAATCACATGCGTCAATTCGCGACTTTGCGCCAACGCCTGTGTGGCTTCGCGCGCTTTTTCTCGGGCGGCTATGCCATCTTGAATAGAACTGGCCATGCTGTTGAACGCCTGCCCCATCATTTGCGCTTCTTGTCCACGCATGTCGGGCAGTCGAATGTCGTAGTCACCCCGCCCGACTTCTTGAAGGGCATGCACCACTTGTTGAATCGGTTGCAAAGCCCGCCCCAGTAACCAATAGACCAACAGAATCACGACCGCCACACCAGTGAACAACGTGATCAGCATGGGGACGAAATCATCCCAGCCATCCAAGACAGCGCGAGACGGATCGGCACGCACCAACAACCGACCGTGCGCCAAATGGATTTCGCGGGTTTTGACGGAGGGCGAAACAATTTGGCTGTACCACTGCGGTGCGTCGCGTCCTGCTTTGTAGACCGGCGGGGGTGAGTGATACACCACATGGCCATCGAGGTCCAGCAACTCAATTTCATTGGCACGCACTCGGCCCAGTTTGATCAAAAACTGGCGCATGTCATTCAAGCTGGTTTGGTTGCTGACCGCTTCCAATCGAGACAGCACTTGGGTCGCCACCATGTTGGCGCCTTCCATTTCATCGTCTACGCTGCGACGCGTGTCTTCCAGTTGCAAGCCAATCAGCAACGAGGCAAAACACAACAACATCACGCCGATGATCAAGTTGATTTGTAAACGCAATGACATGGGTTCAACCTTGGGTTCGAAGCAGTTCCACCAGCGCGTTGATTTCTTTCACCAACGCGGCGGTCATGGGGGCTTCAAATGGATTGTGTCCAGTGTTGTCGATCAACCGCAATTGGCTGTGGGGAAGTTGTTGGTGAACCGCCCATGCAGATTCAGGGCGACAAATCCAATCCAAGCGACCATGCAACAAGGTCATCGGCATGGCATGCAATGACCCCAATGTCGACAGCAAGCCCTCTTTGGGAAAAAAACAATGGTGCTGCAAATAATGGCTTTGCAAACGGTATTTGGCCAATAAAGTGGTTGCTTCTGAGACAGAGGGTTGGGTCAATGGCAGGTCTTGAAAGCGTCGGTTGGTCAGCGCGTTTTCCCAGGCCTGCCAAGCCAGCGCTGCCGTCAATGCCTCTTCATCATGGCCATGCGACACACGTTGAAAAAGTTGTGCCATCACGGTTGAACCGTTGACCTGCAAGTGACGCGTCAACGCTGCCCACGCATCAGGCATGCATTGTTGGGCATCCTCAAAAAACCAATGCAAATCTGCGGGCCGAGACAAAAACACGCCGCGGATCACCGCACCGGTGCACCGGCCTGGGTGGGCGCTGGCGTAGGCCAATGCCAAACCGCCGCCCCACGAACCGCCGACCACCAACCAACGGTCAATTTGCAAATGCTCACGCAGTCTTTCCATGTCGTCGATCAAATCGGCCGTGGTGTTGGCTTGCAAAGGATGCTTTGCTTGACTGCGTCCGCACCCCCGTTGATCAAACAACACGGCACGCACATGGGTGGGGTGAAACAGTTGTCGGTGACGAGGCCCGCAGCCACTGCCGGGCCCTCCATGCAGGAACACAACGGGCACGCCGCTGGGCTGGCCACATTCTTCAAAATACACCGCATGGCCGTCTTTTTCGGGCAAAAAGCCGTGTCGGTAAGGCTCTGTGGCTGGGTACAGGTCGGGCAAAGTGGCTTCAGACATAGCCAAGGATGCT
>RFYK01000212.1 GCA_009925585.1 Betaproteobacteria bacterium
CCTGACCAACGACACGACGCCAACCATCACCGGTACCGCCGAGGCGGGTAGCTATGTCGTGCTCTACGACACTGATGGCTCGACGATCCTTGGAACCGCAGTGACACTTGGCACCAACGCCGCCGGGGCCGCCGGTGGAACCAACACGTGGTCGATCACGTCTTCGACACTCTCGACTGGGATCCACAGCTTGACGGCGGTCGCGACCGACGCTGCCGGGAACACCAGTTCCTCGTCCAGTGCGCTGTCGATTACGATTGATACCGTGACGGTGGCACCGACTAACCTCGACCTGGCGATCGCCAGTGATAGTGCCGGCCGGTCCACGTCCGACGACATCACGAACGACAACACCCCAACGATCACTGGTACGGCCGAGGCAGGAAGCCTGGTGACGCTGTATTCGACCTTGGGTGGCACCACAACGGTGGTCGGTACCGGCACGACGTCGGGAACCATTGCCAACGGGGCACCGCCTACTGGTGCAACTGGGTCATGGTCCATTACCACCTCGGCATTGACCGACGGCATCAACGTGATTCACGCAATCGCTACCGATGGCGCCGGAAATGTCAGCAGTTCGTCTGCGACCCTTTCACTGACAATTGACACGGTTGCGCCGCGCCAACCATGGTCGGTCCGACTGGACTCCTCGTACGACACGGGCACGATTGGCGACGGGTACACCTATCGCCTGACCTACAAGATCACGGGCATGGCCGAGACCAATAGTGACGTGGTTGTCTACGCTGGTGGCACCACCATCATCGGTACGGTGACGTCGGGCACTCTCTCGGCGACGGTCCCGGGATATTGGGAGGTCACGGTCACGTCGGCAATCGGTTCGTACGCCATCACGGCGAAGTCGACCGACATCGCCGGAAACACCAGTGTGGCGTCAACCCCGGTCAACCTGAACGTCATCAATTCCCCGACGGTCTCCCCAACGGCGACGGTGACCAAGACGATGACCCCGACAAGGACGGCTGTGTCCGGGACCGCGACATACACGACGACGAACACGCCAACCCGGACGGTGACGACGACGCGGACACCCACACCGGTCTATACCTCTACGCCGACGAAGACAGCGACGTCAATCCCGACCCTTACACGGACACGGACAGTGACGACCACGCCGACCATCACCACGACCCGGACGATCACGCCGACGAAGACGGTGACGGTGGTTCCGTCGGCGACAGCGGTCGTATCGTTGACACCGTCGAGGACGGTCACCACAACCCGCACGGTGACCCCGACCCGGACGATCACGCCGACGCCAACGAAGACGTTTACAAGGACCGCGACGCCGACCAAGACGGCGACGCGTACCTTGACGCCGACGCGGACCGCGACGCCATAGCAAGCCAGTCACCGTACGTGCGTAAGCATCTCGCTACCGTCTGACGCGGACAGAGGCAGGTGCTTGCGGGTCTTGCGCGCCTGACCTGGCGGTTATCGACCGATGGGGCACCAGTTTCCCGGGATGAAAGCCGGGATTGTCAGGCGATTGGGTCTGTGCCCGGCGTGATCCGGCCACTCCGGATCGCAATGACCAGGTGTTCGATCATCCGGGCGGTCGCGCCCCAGATGCGGTTCGCTCCCCACGGATAGAAGCGGATTGCACGGCGCCGCTGTTCGGGTGTCGCGCCCTCAGGCGGTGCCGTCCACGGTTCACCTGGAAGCGGCAGGTCCCATTCTTCGGTG
>RFYK01000213.1 GCA_009925585.1 Betaproteobacteria bacterium
CAACAACACCAACATGACATCCACCAATGGCGTGACATTGATGTCAGCCATGGGCGCGTGCGACGGGCGGGGTTCGAACTCTCCAAATGCCATGGTGCGCCTCAGGGCGTTGGCAGCGACTTGGCTTGCGCCAGCGCCCGTAAATCGTAAGCCAGCCCCTCGAGTTCGGTGTCCAAACGGGCCAAACGTCGGCCCATCAGGTTGTAAGCCATGACCGCAGGAATGGCGACAGCCAAACCTGCGGCGGTCATCACCAGCGCTTCGCCGACCGGTTGCGCCACTTTGTCGATGGTGTACTGCCCAGCCACCGCCAAATTGGTGAGCGCGTGAAAAATTCCCCAGACCGTGCCCAGCAATCCCACAAAAGGCGCGGTCGCGCCAATGGTGGCCAGCAGGTCTTGGCCAAACTGCAACCGGGCACGAACCGCCTGCAAGCCTTCACGTAAGCGACGGGTCAATTGGTCAGACGCGGCCACTTGCGACGACAAACCTTGCGCTGGGTGCGTGATGGCGTCGAGCAAAGGCATGAACATGGCTTGCGTGTCAACGGCCAACCAATGCGAGCGCGCTTGCGCCCAGTCACCCGCTTGCCAAAACAGGGCTTTGCACGCCAACAGCTGTTGTATCGACCGATGCAACAACCAAGATTTGTAAACAATGATGAACCAGCTCGACACCGACATCAACAACAGCAGCAACGAAACCGCGACACTCACCCCGTCGCTTTGCCACATCATGGTGTGCCAGTTCATCTGTCTGTGTGGGCCGTGTTCAAGCCCAAGACGTCAAACATGTCGAACAACCCCGCAGGTTGTTGGGCAAGAAACCTGACCGCGCGCAAACTGCCTTGTGCATAGGTGCTGCGACTGGCTGATTTGTGGGTGATTTCAATCCGCTCACCTTCCGTGGCGAACATGACGGTGTGGTCCCCGACGATGTCTCCACCGCGAATGGTGGAAAAACCGATGCTGCCGGGCAGTCTCTCACCGGTGTGCCCGTACCGCTCGTAAACAGCGCAATCTTTCAAGTGGCGACCTTGGGCTGCGGCGATCACCTCGCCCATTTTCAAGGCCGTGCCGGACGGTGCATCGACTTTGTGCTTGTGGTGCGCCTCAGTGATTTCAATGTCATAACCATCGCTCAAGGCCACCGCAGCCATTTGCAGTAACTTGAGCGTGACATTCACACCCACGCTCATGTTCGGCGCCATCACGATGGCAATGTCTTTGGCCGCTGCTTGAATCTCGGCTTTTTGGGCGTCTGTGAAGCCCGTGGTGCCAATCACCATTTGCACACCCAAACGCCGACACACCGCAAGGTGTTGCATCGTCCCTTCGGGCCGCGTGAAATCGATCAGCACTTGGGCATGTTGCAAACCGGCAGACACATCGCTGCTGATGGGCACACCGGCCGGTTGACCCAAGAACGCTGCTGCGTCGACACCCAAATGCGGGCTGTCGGGCAGGTCCAGCGCGGCCGCCAATTGGGTGTCTGAAGCCTGCATCACCGCCTCAATCAACATGCGACCCATGCGGCCACCCGCACCCACAATGGCAATGCGGCGAGGGGTTGTGAGGGCTTGAGTCATTTGATTGGCCTTTATCTGGCGGGCGTTTCTAGAGGCGGGTAGGGCTTGCGTGGCGCAGCAGCCTCAGACGCGGCATCTGCCGCAGGGTTGTCACTGGCTTCGGATTTGAA
>RFYK01000214.1 GCA_009925585.1 Betaproteobacteria bacterium
ATGTCGGCGCTGAAGCCCAAGCAAGCCAAGTCTTTCAACTCGTCGCGGGTCATCGGTCCGGTGGTGTCTTGCGAGCCGACCGTGGTCATCTTGGGTTCGCAGTAAGTACCGGGGCGCACGCCTTGGCCTTCGGGCAAACCCACCGCGCGTCCCACCATTTTTTGCGCCAGCGTGAAACCGGCTTTGGTGGATGCGGGCACAGACGGCAAACGGAACACCGTCGACGCTGGCAAGCCCAAAAACTCGCGCGCTTTGGCGGTGAGTGAACGCCCGATGATCAGGTTGATACGGCCTCCGGCGCGCACTTCATCAAACAACACATCGCTTTTCAGTTTGAACTCGGCCACGGTGGCGCCGTTCTTCATGATCTTGCCGTCGTAGGGCAGGATGTCGATGACGTCACCCATCTCGAGTTGGCTCACATCCACTTCAATCGGTAACGCACCTGAGTCTTCTTGCGTGTTGAAGAAGATGGGCGCGATCTTGCCGCCCAAGGTGACGCCACCGAAACGTTTGTTCGGCACGAAAGGTATGTCTTGGCCCGTCGCCCAAATCACGCTGTTGGTGGCGGACTTGCGGCTCGAACCGGTGCCCACCACATCGCCCACATAAGCCACCAAATGGCCTTTTTTCTTCAGGTCGTCAATGAATTTCATGGGGCCGCGCTTGCCGTCTTCTTCCGGCTTGAAGGCTGCGCCTTCGCGGGTGTTTTTCAACATCGCCAAATAGTGCAAGGGAATGTCGGGGCGGCTCCATGCATCGGGCGCGGGAGACAAATCGTCGGTGTTGGTTTCGCCGGGCACCTTGAACACGGTGACCGTGATTTTTTTGTCCACTTCATGGCGGCTGGTGAACCACTCGGCATCCGCCCAGCTTTGCATCACGTCTTTGGCTTTGGCGTTGCCTGCTTTGGCTTTGTCGGCCACATCGTTGAAGAAGTCGAACATCAACAAGGTTTTCTTCAGCGCGTCTGCGGCCACACCGGCCACTTCAGCGTCATCCAGCAATTCGATGAGTGGGTGCACGTTGTAGCCGCCCACCATGGTGCCCAGCAATTCGGTGGCTTTGGATTTGGTGATCAATCCCACTTTCAACTCACCATGCGCGACAGCCGCCAAAAACGAGGCCTTCACTTTGGCGGCATCGTCCACACCCGGGGGCACGCGGTGGGTCAGCAAGTCCATCAGGAAAGCGTCTTCACCCGCAGGTGGCGCCTTGATCAGTTCAATCAATTCAGCGGTTTGCTTGGCGTCCAAAGGCAGGGGTGGAATGCCCAAGGCAGCACGCTCTGCCACATGGTCTCGGTAAGCTTTCAACATGACTTTCTCCTGAAATGAAAACGGTGGGCAAAGGGCTTTCGCTCTTTACTCAAAAAAACTTTGGGCTTCTGCTGGCAGTCGCCGGCCCGTGGCCTTCGCCCGTTGCAGCAATTGCCAAAAATAGCGGTAGCTGGCACGGTCCAGCAATTTGCCGCGAATGCTGATTGGTGCCCAGTCAGCACGTTGCGCCGCCATCAACACATCACAGGCTTTTTCCACATCGCTCTCAGACGGTGACATGGCGGACAAAATGGGACGGATTTGCGCCGGGTGAATGCTCCACATGCGTGTGTATCCCAATTCTTGAGAGGCGCGACGCGCGGCGTTTTCCACGGCAAACGTGTCGTCAAATTCGGTGATG
>RFYK01000215.1 GCA_009925585.1 Betaproteobacteria bacterium
CTGGCTATCTACGTGCCCTTCATGGCTGCCACTGGCATGCGCCCTGGCACTGAGGCGGAATTTTTGGAATGGCGGCACATTGATGTTGAAGTACGCGACGGGCAGCCCATCCTGCATTTCCGTCTACAGCGCGGCAAAAGGGGAGCACGTAACTTTGTAGCCCACAACAGCTGTTGGCTGCTGCTAGAGCGCCTACGTCAGCTTAGTCCGGACTTATCGGGCATGACGCTTGAGGAAGTTTTAAAGAAAAAAATCCCAAAACTGCTGTTCCGGCTTTCGGACGGATCCGTGCCCGATAACTGGAACAAACCATTCCGCCAGTGGCTTGAGGATTCTGAACTGCTCAATTGCCCTGTCACTGGCAAGGAACGCAGCTTGTACAGCCTACGTCACTACTACGCCACCCAACGCCTGCTGGAGGGAATTCCCATCCATGATTTGGCTGAGCAAATGGGTACCTCTGTATTGATGATCACCAAGCATTACAGCCACTTGACGCCCTTGATGAAGGCCAAGCAATTTGCAGGTGTTATAGATCCCAATGCCACAAGCGGTGAAGCTGCACAGATTCGAGCCATCATGAGCGCACAGATGGCCAACAACAACATCATGAATTTGGTACAGATGAGCACAGGACTTGTCATGCCATTGATTGCTCAAAACCCCGCACTTACCGATGACTTTGAGAGTCGCCTCAAAGCTCAGCGTCGAAAGTCAGCCTAAAACCCCTTTTGAACAATTAAACAACCCAACCTGCCCTCACGACTGAACAATTCCCTTCAAATTCCATGACCCTTAACCCAGCCATAGACTTCACTAAATGAAATTCGCCAACAAGACAAGCACACCCATCAATGCTTTGCATGCTGATGTGCGACGCTTGCTGAAAAAGTACAAATGCGAATATGAATTGCACGAAGTCAGGGCGCTGTTCATGGGTGCCATTGCCAGTCCCATGGACCAGGTAAATCCCCTGCAAGAACTGAAGTCTTTGTGGAATGGACAACTTCCCGCCTTTGAAAGCATGGATGCTATCAATGAACTCATGCAAGTGTTTGCCATGGGGCTTTGGAATCAGTTGTCTGCGCACTGCGATCCAGGGCATCCCTTTGAACTCACAACTCCTATTGCGATCAACAACAACAAAGATCTCAAGCTGTACTCAAAGATAAAACATGATGAGATTGAGTGTTTCTTCACGGGGTTCTTCCAAGGTCAAGACAAGATCAAATTGCTCCCAGAAATCAGCGAAAGCCTTGATGTGCTTGAGGATGTCTCAGACATGTTCGCAGCTACTGCTGCCATGCCAACAAAACCAGGTGCAAAGGATCTGCCCATCAGTAATTTCGCTGAAAAACTAAAACAACTGGGCATGATTGCGCAAAGGGAGATCAATATCATTGTTGTAAGTGCTGCCCAGACCAGACGCCAAGGTGGTTCGCCATCTCGCACCCTGCATTGAGAACACAAAATGTCTGAACTCTTAACCCAGTATTTCGAGCGCTATGCAGAAAACGCCATCACTAAGATGAAGGCGTCTTTGATTGCGGTTGACTACTATGAACGAATCAGATTGAGATTGGTTCAGAAGGAAGACTTGAGCAAGGAGATCGCCATCATTGCCAAAGTTGGACCTGCTGGCACCATGACTGTGGTCAAGGAAGCCATAACGGATTACAA
>RFYK01000216.1 GCA_009925585.1 Betaproteobacteria bacterium
CAGCAGTCGATCATCACGGTCAACAGCATCATTGGCACCAAGGGTGTACCCAAAATCAACCCCTTTGATTTACGTTCTGGGCTGACCAACACCAAGTTATTTATCCGCGACCGCAATATTTGCGCTTACTGTGGTGACCATTTTCACGAGTCAGAGTTAACACGTGAGCACATCACGCCATTTGGTCAAAACGGCAAGGACCATTGGATGAATGTGGTCACTGCCTGCAAGTCATGCAACCACCGCAAGGGCAACCGGACCCCGGAACAGGCCAAGATGCCTTTGCTTTACACGCCATATGTGCCAAGTTTGTGGGAAGACTTTATTTTGCGTAATCGGCGGATTTTGGCGGACCAGATGGAGTTTTTGTTGGCGCATGTGCCTAAGAGTTCTCGGTTGGTGGCTTGACGTCTTTTGTCTAGTTCGCCGGATTTAATTCGCTCCGGCGAGGCAGCTGACTGCGGCTTCCTCATGGGGTACCGATAAATCGTCAGCCGCAGCCAGCTGCCTCGCCTGCGGGGTTTAGGTTTTCTGACTTTTTAATTACCTAAAAATTTTGCAATTTCAGCTGGGTATATCAAGTGCTCTTGCGTGAGTACTCTCGCCGCCAAACTTTCTGCCGTGTCGTTTTCCATGACGGGAACTACCGCTTGCGCCAATATGGGGCCATGGTCTAGCTCGGCGCTTACTTGATGGACTGTTGCGCCGGCAAATTGGCAGCCAGCGTCTATGGCGCGTTGGTGGGTGTTTAGGCCAGGGAATGCGGGCAGCAAGGAGGGATGGATGTTGACCAAACGCCCTGCGTAATGCGCCACAAACATGGGCGTCAAGATGCGCATGAAGCCAGCTAGAACTACCAAGGCTGGGGCGAATTGGTCTATCTTTTTAATTACTGCTGTATCAAAGGCTTCTCTGGGATTGGCGGCAGATGCAAAGGTGGTGTGGTCGACTACTTGGGTTACGACGCCGTGTTGCTGGGCGAGGGCCAAACCTTTGGCTTGGGGTCTGTTACAGATCACGCCTACGACTTTCGCGGGCAAGTGCTTTTCCCAATTTTGGACTTTGGCGGTGCGGATGATGGCTTCCATATTGGAGCCGGCGCCGGAGATGAGGATCACGATGTTTTTCATGCAGGGTGGATTATCGATCGGGGTTTGCCCGCGTTTGTGGACCATTGGGCAGGAAAAAGAGCACGGTCGTGCTAAAAATGGCCAATTGCTTGGATAATGCGTCGGCTTAATGAAAAAAGACGGTTAATAAAGCTAACTGATAACTACAAGTCAAACAACAACCAATCAAAGCTCATAAGGAACTACCCACATGGATTTGGCCTTTACCCCAGAAGAAGAGGCGTTTCGCCTTGAAGTGCGTGCTTGGGTGCACGCGAATTTGCCTCAAGAACTCTCGCACAAGGTGCATAACGCCCTGCGTTTGACGCGCGAGGATATGCAAGAGTGGGCCCGTATTTTGGGTAAGAAAAATTGGCTGGCACACGGCTGGCCGACACAATTTGGAGGTCCTGGCTGGACTGCTGTGCAAAAGCATTTGTTCGAGGAAGAATGCGCTTTGGCGGGCGCGAGCCTGCATGATGCGCTGATCTACGCCATAGCGGTGCTCATCATCACCTGTCCTTGCGCATTGGCGCTCGCGGTTCCCGCTGTTCAGGTGGTGGCGGCGGGG
>RFYK01000217.1 GCA_009925585.1 Betaproteobacteria bacterium
CAAGTGCTGCTTCAAATAGGACGCTGCGCTCAGGTGGTCGGCATGGGCATGGGTTTCCAAAATCCACTCCACTTTCAGATGGTTGGTTTTGACAAATTCGATGACTTTGTCTGCTGATTGGTGACTGGTGCGACCAGACTTGGGGTCGTAGTCCAACACCGAATCGATGATGGCGCAAGCCGAGCCTGACTTTTCATAGACCACATAGGTGACGGTCCAAGTGGCAGGGTCAAACATGCCATGAACTTGCGGCTTGACAGGGACTGCATTCATCACAAACTCCACTTCAATTCATTATTTAATAATATATTGACAAATGTATTATTTGTCAATATAGTTTTGTCAGTTTTATTGATTTTGATAAAAACAAGCGCATGGATACTTCTGCTTTAGACCTTGAAAAGATGAAAACGTCTGCCGGCCAAGCCTGTCGGCTGATGAAAGTGCTCTCCAACCCGGACCGGCTGATGCTGTTGTGCCAACTGTCGCAAGGCGAAAAACGCGTCGGCGAGTTAGAGGAAATTTTGGGTATCGTGCAACCCACCTTGTCACAGCAACTCACGGTGTTGCGTGACGAAGAGCTGGTGACCACCCGCCGTGATGGCAAAAACATCTATTACCAAATTGCCAGCCCCCAAGCGCTGGCAGTCATGACCGTTTTGTTCGATCAATTTTGCAGACACGACACAGGAGACAACACATGAACATCGATTGGATACATTTCACCCCCTTTGCTTCGCTGGCAGGCGGCATGGTGTTGGGTGTGGCGGCGGCCATTTTCATTTTGGTGAATGGCCGCATTTTGGGCATCAGCGGCATCTTGGGCGGACTGCTGCCACCCAAACTGGGCGACACCACCTGGCGCTTGGCATTCCTTTTAGGTTTGTTCGCAGCACCCTCGGTGTTTCATGCTTTGGTACCCACCCAATACATCACTGAACCCCGTATCGACGCCACTGATTGGATGGTGGTTGCCGCAGGATTGTTGGTCGGCATTGGCACGCGATATGCCTCTGGATGCACCAGCGGGCACGGGGTATGCGGCTTGTCCAATTTGTCGCCACGTTCGTTACTGGCCACCTGCTCGTTCATGCTTGCAGGATTTGTCATGGTCTACGTCATGCGCCACCTGACTGTCATTTAAGGAACTCACATGATTCAGAAAAATCACTTCCACCACGTTATTGAATTTGTTGTGGGCCTGCTGTTTGGCATGGGCCTCATGTTGTCGGGCATGACAGACCCAGGCAAAGTCATTGGTTTTCTCGATCTGTTTGGTCGCTGGGATCCGTCTCTTGCTTTGGTGATGGGCGGCGCCATCATGGTGGGCTTCTTCGCTTTCACCGTGGCGAAAAAACGCACCACCACGTTCTTTGGAGGCGCACTTCGCTTGCCCTCCACCACCCAAATGGACAAACCTCTGGTGATCGGCAGTTTGTTGTTTGGCGCGGGTTGGGGATTGGCTGGCTTCTGTCCTGGCCCTGCGCTGGTGTCCATGGCCGATGGCCAACCCAAAGCGCTGGTGTTTGTGTTGGCCATGTTGGTCGGCATGCTGGGCTTTGAGTTGATGGACCGTTTTGTTCACGCACCTCGCAAAGCCCGATTCAACGCCACATGACCCTGTCTCACAGACACGCCATGGATTTCAAA
>RFYK01000218.1 GCA_009925585.1 Betaproteobacteria bacterium
GTCAATTTGGCGTGGCCACGGTGCACGAAGCCATGGGTCGGTTGGGATTGATGCACACCGTGATGCGCCCGATTTATCCTGGCGCGCGAATCAGTGGCACGGCTGTGACGGTGCTGCTGCACCCGGGTGATAACTGGATGATGCATGTGGTGGCCGAACAAATCCAACCTGGCGACATCGTGGTGGCTGCCATCACTGCGCCGTGTACCGATGGTTATTTTGGGGATTTGCTGGCCACGTCATTCATGGCGCGTGGTGCCCGTGCGTTGGTGATTGATGCCGGTGTGCGCGACGTGGCTGAACTGACGCAAATGGGTTTTCCCGTGTGGAGTCGTGCGATCAGCGCCAAAGGCACCATCAAGGCCACCGTGGGGTCTGTCAATGTGCCTGTCGTATGCGCGGGTGCACAGGTTCACCCAGGCGATGTGGTGGTGGCTGATGACGATGGCGTGGTGGTGGTCCCTGCATCCATCGCACCACAAGTCGCAGACGCAGCAGCTGCACGAGAAGCCAACGAAGGTGAAAAACGAGCCAAGTTGGCTTCTGGGATGTTGGGTCTCGACATGTACAACATGCGCGACGCCTTGGTCAAAGCCGGTTTGACCTACATCGATTGACAGTTGATCAGAACGTCAGCCATTTTTTAGCAACGATATTCACATGAGCAAACCTACCACGGGCGAATTCACCAAAACCACTGGCTGGTTGGATTGGTACGACGGCCCTGCGAAACCGAGCTTTGCTTTGCCGGCGGGTGCGGTCGATGCTCATTGCCATGTGTTTGGTCCAGGCGCAGAATTTCCCTACGCGCCTGAGCGCAAGTACACGCCCTGCGATGCATCCGCTGCGCAATTGTTCGCTTTGCGAGACCATTTGGGCTTTGACAAAAACGTCATCGTTCAAGCCACATGCCATGGCGCAGACAACCGTGCGTTGGTCGATGCATTGCTGCGTGCCCAAGGCCGCGCACGGGGGGTGGCAACTGTCAAGCGCAGCATCAGTGATGCAGAACTGCAAACCATGCACGACGCCGGTGTTCGTGGCGTGCGGTTCAATTTTGTGAAACGCTTGGTAGATTTCACACCCAAAGATGAATTGATGGAAATCGCCTCGCGCATCCAAGCCTGGGGCTGGCACGTGGTGATTTATTTCGAAGCCGTGGACCTGCCCGAGTTGTGGGATTTCTTCACCGCATTGCCCACCACGGTCGTGGTGGACCACATGGGCAGACCGAATGTGTCCCAGCCTTTGAATGGCCCAGAGTTCAATCTGTTCATGCGGTTCATGCGCGAGCACCCGAATGTGTGGAGCAAAGTTTCTTGCCCTGAACGTTTGAGCTTGAGTGGGCCACCAGCTTTGAACGGTCAAGCGCAACCGTACCGCGATGTCGTCCCGTTTGCGCGTCATGTCGTGGAGAGTTTTCCTGACCGGGTGCTGTGGGGCACCGACTGGCCGCACCCGAATTTGAAAGAGCACATGCCTGATGATGGGTTGTTGGTGAATTTCATCTCCCAAATAGCGGTGACACCCGATTTGCAGCAACGCTTGTTGGTGACCAACCCGACCCGTTTGTATTGGCCCGAATTGCACAGCTTGGAGAGAACGAATGGCGCTTGATAAACCGTATTTGGACGTGCCCGGCACCACGAT
>RFYK01000219.1 GCA_009925585.1 Betaproteobacteria bacterium
AGTGATTAGCGGCACAAGCGATGTGAACTTGGAAGAGACAAACGCGGTGTTGAGTACAAGCGGCACGTTGGCATCGACCGACGTGGACGGAACAGCGAATGCGTTCACGGCAGAAACGTTGACAGGTGCTAACGGTACGCTGGTGGTGGGTGCTAATGGCGCGTGGACATACACGGCCAAGACCACGAACGACGCGTTGGCAAAAGACGCGGTTCAATCAGAGACCTTCACGGTGCACGCAGCGGACGGAACGGCTGCGACGATCAAGGTAAACATCACGGGCACTAACGATGCAGCAGTGCTATCCACTAGCACCACTACTTTGAATGAAACCAATGCGCCATTGAACGCCAGCGGTAAGTTGTCGATTTCTGATGTGGATAGCTCACAGACCTTTATCGCTGAAACTGGCAAGGCTGGCTTGTACGGCACTTTCAATGTTGATGCTGGCGGCAATTGGTCGTATGCGGCCAACAGCGCCAACAATCAACTCAACACTAACGATAAATTGACTGACACTTTTGTGGTGTCGTCAGCAGACGGCACCCTGACTTCAGTGACTGTCAATATTGTCGGCACCAACGACGCCGCAATTATCACTGGCTCATCCTCTGCCAGGTTATACGAGACCAATGCAATTCAGTCGACTGGTGGTCAGCTCTACGCATCAGACCTTGACAATGCAGCTAACTCGTTTATTGCCCAAGATGGATTGACTGGTTCTAACGGTTTCGGTAAGTTCAGTATTGATTCAGACGGCACATGGACCTACACCATGATCACGCCTAACAATCAGTTTGTTGCCGGCAAAGAGTACATTGACCAAGCAACAGTGAGGTCGGAAGACGGTACGACCAAGGTGGTTACTGTCAACATGATTGGTTCTAACGACGCCGCCAGCATCAGTGGCACAAGCACCGCGGAGCTGACAGAAACCAACGCCATACAAACTGCGTCTGGCAAATTGAACATAGCTGACGTGGATGAAGGCCAAAACGTGGTTGTGGCTCAAACGAGCGTAACGGGCAACAACGGATACGGTAAATTTACTGTTGCTGCCGATGGAGCTTGGTCATACACCATGACCACTGCTCACAACGAATTTAATGCTGGTAGAACATACACAGACAGTGTGGACGTAACTTCGGCGGATGGAACAGCTTCAAAGGTCTTGAGCGTTACTATCACCGGCTCCAACGACGCTGCTTCCATTTCCGGTACATACTCGGGCAGTATGACCGAGGACACCGAAAAGGATGTGTCCGGTTGGTTGACTGTCACTGACCTTGACTCAGGTGAGGCCTCATTCCAAGCAGTGACTACTCCAACTCTTTCTGACAAGGGTTATGGTGAGTTCACTGTCGGCGCCAATGGAAATTGGGTGTATTCACTGGACAACAACAATGCCACTGTCAATGCATTGAAGCAAGGAACAAATACCACTGACACCTTCACCGTAAAGGCTTTAGACGGTACTACGCGCACTGTCACCGTTACTATTTCAGGCACAACTGATGCCCAAACGGATGTCGTCGAGGACGGCGTATCCTCATCACAAATAACTGGCCTGTCTAAATCAACAAGTACACACTCGAATGTCGCTTTGATTGCAGACGGATGGTCTGCCACCTCATCTGCAAATGTTTTTGT
>RFYK01000220.1 GCA_009925585.1 Betaproteobacteria bacterium
AGCATGACCGGCTATGCCAGTGCGCAAGCCGAACTGCCCGCACCCACCACAGAAGGCCCGCGTCTTCGCCTTGGCTTGGAGATTCGCTCGGTCAATAGCCGGTTTTTAGACCTGACTTTCAAAATGCCCGAGGAGTTGCGTCCCCATGAGGCGGCCGTTCGCGAATTGGTCATGCAACAACTCAAGCGCGGGAAGGTTGAAATTCGTGCCCAAATTGAAAGCACAGCCGACGCCACCCTGCCAGACCCCTCGCCCAAATTACTGCAGCGCCTTTCATCCATCGAAGACGCCGTGCATGTTTGGTTACCCAAAGCATCCCCTTTGTCGGTGGCTGACGTTTTGCGCATGAGCGCTTCGCAATCCACTGCCCCTGCAGACATCGCCCCAGCCTTGCTCAAACTGGCAAAAGCCAGCATCCAACAACTGAACGATGCCCGTGCCCGTGAAGGTGCGCGTTTGGCGGATTCGCTCAAAGAGCGTTTGGCCCAATTACGCAAACTCGCGACCCTTGCCCAGCCCTTGGTGCCGCAATTGGCAGAGCAGCAAAAGGCCAAGTTTTTAGAGCGTTGGCGCGAAGCCATGGCGTTGGCAGACGGCACCGCCTTACCCGAGGTCGCCCAAGACCGCGCTCTGAGCGAAGCTACCGCCTTTGCCATTCGCATTGACGTGGCCGAAGAACTCACCCGCTTGGTGTCGCACTTTGACGAGATGGACGCCTTGCTCAAAAAAGGCGGCAACGCCGAAGGAGTAGGCAAACGTTTGGACTTTTTGATCCAAGAACTACACCGCGAGGCCAATACACTGGGTTCGAAATCTGCCACCCTCGAGATGACTCGCATTTCAGTGGACATGAAGGTATTGATCGAACAACTGCGCGAACAAGTACAAAATTTGGAATGATGGAAAACTTCCCCGGCAACCTCTTTGTAGTCGCCGCTCCCAGTGGAGCCGGTAAGTCGAGCTTGGTCAAAGCCTTGATGGAACTCGACGCCAAAGTGCGCCCTTCCGTCTCGCACACCACCCGCGCCCCGCGTGGCCAAGAAAAGCATGGCCGTGAATACTATTTCGTATCCGAGCCAGAGTTCGACCAGATGGTGACCTCCAATGCATTTTTAGAGTGGGCGCATGTGCATGGCTATCGCTACGGCACATCGCGAAAAGCGATTGAAGAGCGGATCGCCCAAGGCGCCGACGTGGTGCTAGAGATCGACTTCCAGGGCGCAGTTCAAGTCAAAAAGCTGTTTGCCAATGCCGTGTCTATATTCATCTTGCCGCCCAGTTGGGAAGAATTGAAATCGCGCCTACATAACCGCGGCGAAGATGCCCCAGAGCCCCTGCTCGGTCCACGGCTGCACGCCAAAGACATCCAGCGCGTGCCCCAGGAGTTGGTCCACGCCGAACACACCCCACATCACCGCGAGTGACCCGCCTAAGACCCGCACGTGCTGCTTGACCGCGCCAGTGGTGGCGCGCCACAGACTCGGCGACTGCGTGGAACGGCGGCTTGGGAGTGCCATACTCGCACGATGGCGGAGTGTTGCGGCAAACGAAAGCCCCGCCGTCAGTGACGGCGGGGCTTCAGTCGAGGCAAAAACGTGGCCAGAAGGTGGAACGAAGAGGGGTTTTTGAAG
>RFYK01000023.1 GCA_009925585.1 Betaproteobacteria bacterium
TCGCCGGGAACCGCCAAAGGCATGCTGCCGGCAACCAACCACAATCCATGTTGTTGCGCGAGTTCAGACAAGCGACTCTGTATGGGGCCTTGGCCAAAGGGCTCGGCTATGTGTAACTTGTCGGTGTCTTGGTGACCCATCAAACAAAAATATTCGGGCAATACCGCCAACTCTGCCCCTTGCGCGTGGGCTTGTGCCATCAACCCAGCAACCGTGTCCACATTGGTTTGCACCTGTGCGGCTGACACCATTTGCAACAACGCGGCTTTCATGGTTTGACCTCTGCAGGTTTGGCAGGCGCAGCGGTTTTGCCGTCCGCTGCGGCGCCGTCTTTTTTGGTGACCTTGGGGTCTTTCCACGTGCCTTGCACATGCAACTCTTGGGTGTTGGATTTCATCAAAGGTTTGCGCAAAACATACTGCGCCAAAAACGTGGTCAGCCCCACCAATGGGTTGATGACGCTGTAGACGAGCGATGCGGTACCCGCATTGATTTCAGGCACGATCACCACTTTGAGGTCTTGTGTTTCGTTTTTCAAATCAGCACGTCCTTCCATCAGCACCGCTGCGCTCACGCCTTTCATTTGCAAATTGTTGGTGCTGGCGATGCCTTGCTGAATGGTGACGTCCCCCCGCACAAAATCAAACAAAAACCCATCGCTGAACACGTCGCTGAAGTCGAGCATCAAACGCCTTGGCAACGACTGCAATGTCAACACGCCGAGCAACTTGGCCACGCCGGGTTCGGTTTTCAAAAACTGTCCGCGCTCCAAACTGACATTGAATTGACCATTCATGGTGTTGTAGTCGGGTGAAAAAGGCGAACCTTGCCATCCCACCTGCCCGACCATGCGCCCTTTGCCGTTGCGCATGGCCCCTTTGTAACCCAGCCGATCAAGTAAATCGCCTGAGTCTTGGATTTGCAAAGTGAACTCCAATTGCGAGCGTTTGGCAGCCGCTTTGGCGGCGCCGCCCCATTGGCCTTTGCTTTGGAAGCTGGCTTCAGGCATGGTCAGGTTGAGCTTGTTCAACACCCACTCACGCGTGCCACTGGTGTTGGTTCGGGCAAAGCCTTCAATGTCGGCGCGTCCCAACGCAATGCCGCGCAACTCTAAGTTGTCAATCACGATGTCCAGCGCAGGCATGTCTTTGGGAGAGTCCGACATGGTCGTTTCCACGTCTTCAACCAGCGATGGCGGCAACGACAAATACGTCAAATGCGCATTGATTTTGGCGGTCGCGCCATCTTGTGCTGGACGGTAGTCAGCCAGACCTTGAAATTCGTTGGCACGGGCCTGGATTCGCCATTGCTTGTTTTGCTTTTCTGCCGTGACTTGAAGTTGGCTGTAGGTGCGTGCAGACCAAGTCAACTCTTGGGTTTGCACATCCATTTTGTGGGGCATGTAAGACGCCAAGCCACTGCGGGGCACGCTGTTGGATTTCGCTGTAGGGTCATCGTCCATCCAACTGTTGAGCACCGGTTGCCATTCGTCCATGTTCAAAGCGGCTTGTTTGACCTGCAACACCACAGTGTTGTCTGCAGGTTCTTTCCAAGCAGCGGAGTTACCCAACTGGATCTGGCCTCGAACCACGTTCGTCGTGTTGCCATTGATGTCGCGCCAATAACGCACATTCAACACATTGCCCAAGCTGAATTGCAATTGGTCTTGGGTGGCGCCGTTGCGAGCAGACGCCGCACGCAACACGTTGTTGTCAAAACGCATGGCCATACTGGAAGCCGCGGACTTGCCCAAGGGTGCGGGCAAGTCAATCGCCATGCCTTGCAAATTGCTCTGAACAGTCAACTCAGGGCTGCCTTGTCGCAAGCTCAGGGTGGCGGAGTAATTGGTGTTGCCGCTCAAGCGCGTGGTCAATGTCGAGACGCTGGAAAACTCCGGCGCTTGTTTGATGGCATCTGAAGAAATACTGCCTTGCACATTGACGCGAGCAGCACCTTCAGCGATGTTTTCATTGAACCGCAATGAACCATCCATCTTGGCTTCACCGCCCAAGAAATTCAACCGCACATTGTTGATATTCAAACCGGATTGGGTGTAGTAAACCATTCCTTTGGCTTTGTACAACTTGGGGACGGCCGCTTGCAATTGAATGTCATTGCCATTGAGGTTGACGGACCCTTGAACCCGGGTGTTATTCAAATTGGACAGGGGCAATGACAAACGGAACTGGTGGTCTGCTGTGCCGTTGACACCCGCAGGGTTGAACCAACGGCCCACCGCATCCGACAAAGGAGACGCATTCACCGTCAACAATGCATCACTGAGGTTGCCTTTGAGTTGGGCACTGACTTCAGCCACGATGTCATGCAAGTCTGGGATTTGCACATCGAGTTGCGAGATCTGCATGGCTGCCATTGGGCCGATGCGGGCATGGCTGGATTTCACCTGCAACAGCTGTCGGTTGATCACCAATTCGCCGTTGGCCTGCTGCACAGCTGGCCAACTGTTGGGTGGCTTGGCATTGCCTGCGACCGATGCGGCCGGCGCATATTGAAATCCCAATTGAAGAAATGGGGCGCGAATATTGAATACGCCATCATTGGTTTTATCAAAGGGAAAGTGGTCAAGTGGGCCTTGCAATTGCACCGTGGACTTGTCAAACCATCCTGTGGTGATGGCATCCCGCACATAGCGTCTGGCTGCCCCATCCAACGCAGTGGGCAAGTAACGGTGCAGTCGCGAAGCTTGTAAGCGTTGCACCTGAATCTGTAAATCCAGATGGCCCAACGGCAACTTGGCATCGCCTTGCGTCCAGTTCAGGTCAAAGCGGCCTTGTCCGTCTGCATTGCTGACTTGCGTGTTTTGCAATTTGACCTGCCAACGCGCTTGCTTTTTTTCCCAAGTGAGTGCGGTGTTGAAAAGTTTGAGAGGAATCAACGGCTCATCCAGCCAATCTACCAGAGACACATGACCATCTTGAACTTCAATGTTTGCCTTGCCAGACAGTTCATTGAAATCAAATTCGACATGGGCGTTGTGCAAGCCTGGCCACCAGTCGTCCTCGTGCTTGCGCGTTGCATGGGCTGCACTGGGTTCAATGTGTAACTGGTGAATTTGTCCACGGGCCTTGTAGTGAAAACCCGGTGAACCCGCATCAAACCATTGCACATCCAAGGCATGCATCTGCCCTTGGGGTTTGGCTTGGTCCAAACGCACTTTCATTTGCTCACCCAAAGGCAGTTGTGCGGCAATGCGTGTCAACACGTCCATCGGCAAATCTTCAATGTGCAACTCGCCTGTGGCGGCCCAGGTTTCATCACCTTGGCGTGGCTTGTGCCAAGCCAATCGGGTTTTGCCACTGGACCATGCTTCACCTTTGGCAGGCTTGACACTGAATTGCTCGGTCAATAACTCGTGGCCCAGCCCGCCCATCCACGACTGCAACCGCATGCGACCCGAGATGGAATCAAATTCGAGCGCGTCTTTCTCTGTGTCCCATTTCAATTTCACCTGGTTCAATGCCAAGTCCACGGTTTGGTTATTCCATGCACCTTGGTCAATGTCGGCCCAGGCACGCAACCAACCTTTGCCTGACAGCAACTCCACCTGAGTTGCGGACTTCAGGTAAACCGAAGCGCGGCTGATGTCCACCTCGGGCAGTTGCGCATAAAAACGGCCCTTCCAAGTGGAAACATCGCTGGGCCGGCCATTGAACAGAGACTGACTGAATTGCCCCTGAATTTGAAACGGCTGACCCCAGTCTGCAGGTGGCTTGGCATCCCATCGCCAACGGTGGCTGCGCAGTCCGTTTTGCCATTGGATATTCACCTCAGACAAATCCACTTCAGGCTGTTGTAACCAATCATCCA
Organism: Betaproteobacteria bacterium; assembly: GCA_009925585.1. GTDB lineage: Bacteria > Pseudomonadota > Gammaproteobacteria > Burkholderiales > Burkholderiaceae_C > Limnohabitans. The sequence goes on from RFYK01000023.1 coordinate 3,829, forward strand.
CCCAACGCAAGCGACCGTTTTGTACCGAGATGTGTGGCTGGCGAAGCAACCAATCGAGCATGTCTGCGTTGTCTTGCGCCCCCAACTGCATGCCCGCTACTTGCCAGTGACCTTGGGCATCCCGCCTGACTTCCAGTTCAGGGGCGGTCAATTCAATCCGGTCCAAGGTCAAGCCCAACAGTGAAGTGGGCGACAAACTGACACGCACTTGCGGCAACCGCAGTACCTCTTGCTGTTGCTGGTTGCGCAACACCACATCAGACAAACAATATGAAAGTGGGGACCCAGCCATCAGACTCAGACTGCAACTGACCAATGCTGAGTTGCACCCCCCACGCTTTCGATGCCATGGCCTCAATTTGGGGTTGCCAATCGAGTATTCGCGGCACAATCCACCAGTGCAACGCGGCGGTGGCCAGCAGCATGAGCGACCAGAACCCGACCACCAACCACCATAACCAACGGGTCAGTCTGACATACCAACGCCAAGCGGCACTTGCGGCAGCAGGGGGCAACGGTTGTTCAGCCATGCAAAATGTTTAACAAGTGGGTAATGAGGTCACTGTGAAATTATCACCGCCAAGTGTCGGGTCAGGACAAATGCATGGCAAATAGCCTGCCTTTTTCTGGCGCTGCTGGGTCGCGACTGGTTCAGCGCCTGCGGCGCCGCTATGACCAACACTTGCATTTGCTCGCACCTGGCGCACCCTCGCCCGACGCATTGGCGCAATGTTTTCAAGGGCTGTTGGCCCATTACCCTGACACAGGTGAGGCTTTGCGCGTGTTGCGACAACTGTGTCTGGAGCGACTGGTGGTGCTGGATTGCGAACAGCACGCCACATTGGAAGTGGTGACCCATGCCATGACCTGGTTGGCCGAATTCACCCTGGACCAAGCCTTGCGCGAAGCCACGGCACGCGTGTCAGCGCGCCACGGATGGCCAAGGCGCAGCGACGGCTCGGTTGCGCAGTTGTGGGTGGTGGGCATGGGCAAGCTGGGGGCGGCCGAACTGAATGTCTCTAGCGACATCGATTTGGTGTACGTGTACGACGAGGACGGGGAAACCCAAGCAGATGATGGCTCGGGCGTTCGCATCGACAACCATGTGTTTTTTGACAAAGTCGTCAAACAGCTGTTTCAACTCATCGGCGACACCACCGAACATGGTCAAGTATTTCGCATGGACTTGGCGTTGCGCCCCAATGGCGAATCAGGTGCCAGCGTGGTGTCACTGGCTTCACTGGAAACGTATTTTCAGGTGCAAGGCCGCGAATGGGAGAGACTGGCTTGGCTCAAAGCCCGCGTGGTGGCCCCGGCCGCTGCTTGCCAAACCCAAGTGCCTGCCTTGCGCGACATCGTCACCCCGTTTGTGTTTCGTCGTTACCTCGACTACAACGTGATCGACGCATTGCGTGATTTGCATCGGCAAATTCGCGCCCATGCACAACGCCAAAGTGTGGGACGGCCCGAGCGAGCGAACGATGTCAAACTGGGGCGGGGCGGCATCCGCGAGATCGAATTCACCGTGCAAATGCTGCAAGTGGTGCGCGGCGGTCAATTTCCCGAGCTGCGCATGCGTCCGACGTTGGCCGCTTTACCGGCGTTGGTGCAAGCCCGGTTGATGCCACCCGAAACCGCCGAGGCGTTGGCGCAGGCCTATGTGTTTTTACGCCGGGTGGAACACCGTGTGCAATACCTGGACGACAAACAAACCCACGTCCTGCCCACCGATGAAAACGACTTGCACTGGATCGCGCAAAGCATGGCATTGCCCGACGCCGAATCGCTGGCCACGCAATTGGCCGATTGGCGCGACAAAGTGGCACAAGAGTTTGAGCGCTTGCTGCGGCCCGCCGAAAGCGAGCAGTCCGATACCCCCCAAACAGCGCCCAGCGCCGACATGGACAGTTTGCTCGAACCCTTGAATCCGGCGCTTCGTCAACGGGTGGGCGCATGGACAGATTCGCCTCGGATACGCGCGCTGCGCGAAGACGCCAGGCAACGTTTGTTCAAGTTGGTGCAACGCACGCAACTGTGGCTGAGTGAGGGCCGTGTCAGTGAAACCGCTGCCGTGCGTTGGTGCGACTGGATGGAGCCGTTGCTTCGGCGGGAAACCTATTTGGCATTGCTGCTAGAACGCCCGCCGGTGCATTCGCAATTGCTCAAACTGCTGGACGCGGGACGCTGGACCACCGCTTATTTGATGAAACACCCGGGCGTGATCGATGAACTGGCTGACCCAGCCATGTTGGATGAACGCTTTGACCCCGCGTTGTTGTCACGCAATGTGCAAGCCCGACATGACGCGCTGCAAGCCCATGCGGGTGACGATGAAGAAAGTCTGCTCAACCTGTTGCGCCGTGCGCACCATGCCGAGCTGTTTTTGACGCTGGCGCGTGACATCGAGGGACGCTTGCAGGTTGAACAAGTGGCCGACGATTTGAGCGCCTTGGCCGATTGCATGGTGGACATCACCGCGCGATGGGTTTGGTCACGCTTAAAGAACAAACACCGCGACACCCCTTGCTTTGGCATCGTGGGCTACGGCAAATGGGGCGGCAAAGAACTCGGTTATGGCAGTGACTTGGACATCGTGTTCATTTACCAAGACGAGCACCCCCAAGCCGCTGAGGTCTATGCCAGTTTTGCGCGCAAATTGATTCAATGGTTGACCACCAAAACCGGCGAAGGCGACATGTATGAAATTGACACGGCGCTCAGACCGAATGGCAATTCGGGTTTGCTGGTGAGCAGCATCGAGGCCTTTGCCGACTACCAATCACAGCGCGGCAGCAACACCGCATGGGTATGGGAACACCAAGCCATGACACGGGCGCGGTTTTGCGTTGGCGACCCACGCTTGCGTGACGCTTTTGACAACGTGCGTCGCCAAGTGCTGTGTGCGCCACGCGAGACACAAGCGTTGGCCAAAGACATCATGGCGATGCGCGACAAGTTGCGCGAGGCTTACCCCACGCCAGCCCATGTGTTTGATTTCAAACACAGCCGTGGCGGCATGATGGACGCGGAATTTGCCGTTCAATTTTTGGTGCTGGCCCATGCCGCGACGCACCCTGGTTTGCAAGACAACATAGGCAACATCGGTTTGTTGTTGCATGCCGAGCAAAGGGGACTGCTGCCGCCAGAGGTGGGGGCCCATGCCGCCTCGGCCTACCGTGAACTGCGGCATCGACAACACCAAGCCCGGCTTGACGAGCAAGCGGGCCGCGATGACCCCGCCGCCATGGCCCCGCACCGTTCGGCGATTTTGGCGCTGTGGCATGCGGTATTTGACGGTTACACCACTTGAGACAGCACTCACCCCACCCACTGTGCTGACAAGCAATGGTGATTGAGGGGGCTTTGGCCTGTGTCGTGGACAATATGGTCAAACTAACGCATGATCCACCGAATGAAAATCTTCACTTTTTCCAACCTGTTTTTGGCTTTGGGCTTGGCGATGTCGTTCGCCTCGCCAGTGTTTGCACAAAACAGCAAAGCCGCTGCTGACGCCAAATGCCCTGTGGTGTTGCAACACACCGTCGACCGTTTGCAAGACGAAAAACCCCAAAACCTTTGCCAATACGCCGGCCAAGTGGTGTTGGTGGTCAACACCGCCAGTTTTTGTGGTTTCACCCCGCAATACAAAAGCTTGGAAGAGCTCTATGCACGCTACAAAGACAAAGGCTTGGTGGTGCTCGGATTCCCGTCTAACGATTTTTCGCAAGAACCTGGCAACAACCAAAAGATTGCTGACTTTTGCGAAAACACCTATGGCGTGAAATTCCCCATGTTCAGCAAAACCACGGTGCGCGGTTCGGATGCATCGCCTTTGTTCAAACAACTCACCCAACTGACCGACACCGCGCCGAAGTGGAACTTTTACAAATACCTGATCAGCCGCGACGGCAAGCAAGTGAAAAGCTACAACAGCACCACCGATCCGTTGGACAGCAAATTTTTGGCTGAAGTCGACAAACAACTCAGCGCCAAACTTCCCTGACATGGGCGTGCGGGTGGCGATCGTTGGCTCGGGCATTGCCGGTCTGTCTGCGGCGCATCACCTGCAAGCGCATGCGCAAGTCAGTTTGTTTGAAGCAGGCGATCATTTCGGCGGGCATGCCAACACCGTAGACATCACCTTGCCCGGCGCCCACGGCCCGTGTACGCATGGCGTGGACACGGGTTTTCTGGTTTACAACGAACGCACTTACCCCGGGTTGATTTCTCTCTTTGAACAACTCGGCATTGAGACCGCACACTCGGACATGTCGTTTTCGGTGCAAGCGCCTTGGGGCGACTCAGGCGTTCTCGAGTGGAATGGCGCAGACTTGAACACCGTGTTTGCCCAACGCCGCAATCTTTTTCGCCCGCGTTTTTGGTGGTTATTGCGCGACATCTTGCGCTTTAACCGTTTGGCCACTGGACTGGCCAAATCGTATGACGACGGTGCGCTGATGCAACCGCTGCAATCTTTTTTAGACCAGCACGGGTTTGGCAACACGTTTCGCGACGCCTACTTGTTACCCATGTTGGGTTGCATTTGGAGCTGCCCCACGGCCCAAATGCTCGAGTTTCCGGCAGCCACCATGGTGCGGTTTTGTGACAACCATGGCTTGTTGCAAGTCAATGACCGGCCGCAATGGTTCACTGTCAAAGGTGGCTCGCAACACTATGTGAAAGCAGTCACTTCTCGCGTGGCGAACAAACACCTGCGCACACCTGTGTTGTCGGTTGAACGCGATGCAGACGGGGTGACATTGCACACCGTTTCGGGGTCTGAGCGTTTTGACCAGGTGGTGTTGGCCTGTCATGCCGACCAAGCGTTACAGACATTGGCCGCGCCCAGCGCTGATGAACAATCGGTGCTCTCGGCGATTCGTTTTCAGGACAACCTCGCGGTCTTGCACACTGACACCTCGGTCATGCCTGATCGCAAATTGGCTTGGGCGGCATGGAATTACCAACGGTTGAGCGACACCCCAGAGCGAAGCGGTGTGTGTTTGCACTATTGGCTCAACAAATTACAACCCTTGCCTTTCTCGCAAGACGTGTTTGTCTCACTCAACCCGTTGACAGACATCGACCCATCCCAGGTGTTGGGGCAGTTTCACTACACCCACCCTGTGTTTGATTTGGCCGCCATTCAAGCGCAGCGTCGCATGGGCCCACTGCAAGGCCAACAACACACTTGGTTTGCAGGTGCTTGGATGGGTTATGGCTTTCATGAAGATGGCTACAAAGCCGGTCGTGCTGCGGCGCAAGGCATATTGCAAGGCATCATGCAAGAGGAGGTCGTGTGACGCCAGCGACCGCGCCAACACCTTTGATTGGCACAGGCGTGGTGCGACACACTCGCCATCGTCCCCGTGGTCATGCATTCGCATATGCCACTTGGTTTTTGCTGTTGCCCATGCGCAGCATGTCGCGTCACGGCGGTGGCGATTTGGCCCTCAATCGGCGCGCTTGGGTGTCGTTTCATGACGTGGACCATGGCGATGGCCGCCCGGCTGCACAAGGCGGCGCCTTGGCTTGGCTCGATGAATTGCTGCATGCCCAAGGCATTCACGACGCCCAAGGCGAGGTCTGGTTGCACACCTATGCACGCGTGCTGGGTTATGTGTTCAAACCAGTGAGTTTTTGGTATTGCCACCGCGTGGACGGTTCATTGGCGGCGATGGTGGCAGAAGTCAACAACACCTTTGGTGAACGCCACTGTTATGTGTTGCCGTCGCCACGTGAGGGAGTGAGCATGGTGGCAGAGAAAGTATTTTTCGTCTCGCCCTTTTGCCAAGTGCAGGGGCAATACTGTTTTCGCTTCATGCGCAGCCAACGGCCAGAGGCAGACCGCACTGTGGTGCGGATTGACCACAGTGACACACAAGGTCTGTTGATCAGCACCAGCGTCAGTGGCCAGTTGCAACCACTCACCGCCGCCAGTCTGCGTCGCGCACTGTGGTCACACCCCTTGCACAGTTTGGGGGTGATCGCGCGCATCCATTGGCAAGCATTGCAACTCTGGCTAAAGCGTGTACCGTTGGTTGACAAACCTTCTCCCCCCGACTTGTTCGCTACCCGTGGTGGCGATTGACCCTGCGTGACCCTCCATGACGACTTTGAACTCACCCGATCAGCTGTTGACCCTGTTGGGTAAATCCGCGCCCTTGGCCGCACGCCGTGGACTGGCACTGTTGCAGTCGATTCAACACGGCGGTTTGCGCATGCAATGCCCGGATGGCAGTTGGGTTCGCTTCGGACAGGACAGTGGCCCGCAAGCCGACATCCTGCTGCGCAATTGGCAAGTCTTTGGCGCAGCCTTGAGATCAGGTGACATTGGCTTTGCCGAAACCTACATGGCTGATGATTGGGACACCACAGACCTGACCGCGTTGCTGCAATTGCTGGTGGTCAATCGCCGCCCGATGGACGACATGATTTTCGGTACCTGGTGGGGCCGACTCGGCTACCAAGTACGCCATTGGCTGCGGCGCAACAACAAGCGCAACAGCAGCAAAAACATCCATGCCCATTACGACTTGGGCAACACGTTTTACAGCGCTTGGTTAGACCCGAGCATGACCTATTCATCGGCATGGTTCGATGGCAACCCGCATCAAGGTTTGCAAGCAGCCCAACTCGCCAAAGTACGGCGTGCGTTGCGCATGGCGCAAGTTCAACCCGGCGCTCGCGTGTTGGAAATTGGTTGCGGCTGGGGTGGGTTGGCCGAGATCGGTGCGCGTGAGTTCGGCGCGCAAATGACAGGCATTACCCTCAGTCCCTCACAACTGGCTTATGCACAACAACGCTTGCAAGCGTTGCCTGCGACTGCCGACTTGCGTCTTCAAGATTACCGCGACACCAACGACGGTCCATATGACGCCATTTGCTCGATTGAAATGATCGAAGCGGTTGGCCGCGAGTATTGGCCGACCTATTTTCAAACCATCGCACGCTTGCTCAAGCCCGGTGGTCACGCGTGCATTCAAAGCATCGTCATTGACGACGCTTTGTTTGAACGCTATGCACTGGGCACCGACTTCATTCAACAATACATTTTCCCTGGCGGCTTTTTGCCCAGCCGACAAACCTTTGTCGCGCAAGCGCAGGCGGCGGGTTTGCAAGTGACCGATGCGTTCGCATTCGGTTTGGACTATGCAGAAACCCTGAAACGCTGGCGCGAATCATTTGCGCTCATCTCAGCCACATTGCCTTCCATGGGCTATGACCGGCGCTTTGAGCGCACTTGGCTGTTTTACCTGTGCTATTGCGAGGCCGCATTTTTAGAGCACAACACCGACGTGCTGCAGTTCACCTTGCGCAAACCTGCATGACCACGCTCACGCGCCGCGGGTTGTTGTCGTTGGCGTTACCCGCTTTGCCATTGGCGTTTGTGGCATTGCCTTTGTATGTGATTTGGCCGCATTATTTTGCCAACCGTTTTGGCGTGTCGCTGGGGTTGATCGGTGGCGTACTGTTAGTGGCACGCACGCTCGACGCGTTGCTTGACCCGTTGCTCGGCCATTGGACAGACCGTTTGTTTCAACGGGGAAATGCCACTCTGCTCAAGCGATGCTGGCTGGCCGCCACGGTCTTGTCCCTCGGATTTTTATTGCTGTTTTTCCCGCATTGGCTGCTGGGCACCACCGTGACCTTGAACATGCTGCTGAGCGTGGTGTTGATGGCGTTGTTGGCCAGTTACCTCGGCTACAGTTTTTTGCAAATCTGCGTGCAGGCTTGGGGCGCTCGCTTGGGTGGCGACACATTGACACGCAGTCGCATCGTGGCTTGGCGCGAGGGGTTGGGACTGGCAGGCGTCATCTTGGCGTCGTTGATTCCCGGTTGGTTGGGCATGGAAGCATTGGTCAGTGGCTTTGTGTTGCTGCTGGGTTTGTCGCTGTGGGCATGGTGGCATGCGCCCAGGCCAGCGTCTTCGACGGACTCGGCAGCACCTGCGAAAGCTTGGTGGCGCGGATTGCAACAGCCTTGGGGTCACGCCGGTTTTCGCCGCTTGTTATCGGTGTTCATGCTCAACGGCATCGCGTCTGCCATTCCCGCCACGTTGATGTTATTTTTTGTGCAAGACCGTTTGCAGTTGCCCGCGTCTTCGCAAAGCCAATTTCTGGGCGCGTATTTTTTAGCGGCTGCCGTGTCGGTCCCCTTGTGGTTGCGCTGTATCAATCGCTTTGGTTTGCGCCGCAGTTGGCTCGCTGGCATGTTGCTCGCTGTGGCTGTGTTCATATGGACACTGGGTTTATCGGCAGGCGACGAGATCGGTTACACCGTGGTGTGTCTGCTGTCCGGACTGGCGCTGGGGGTTGACCTGATTGCACCGGGTGCCTTACTCAATGGCATGTTGCAATCGCGTGCTGACGATGCTGCGCACAGTGGCGCTTACTTTGGCTGGTGGCAAGTGGCCACGAAACTGAATTTGGCACTGGCCGCAGGCGTATCCTTGCCCTTGCTACAGTGGTTGGGGTATGAAACCGGGTCTCGCGATGCGCCTGCATTGTTGGCGCTCAGCTGGGCTTATGCCTTGCTGCCTTGTGTGTTGAAACTGCTGGCGGGTGTGTTGCTGTGGGCTTCCGCCAAAACGCTGCAAACCATGGAGTGATGATGCAAAGACGATTGATGCTTTCAGCGGCGGCGGCCGGCGCATTGGCCGCCAGTGGCTGCGCCGGCCCCTCGGTCAACGATTACGCCAGTGAAAAACCGTTGCTGGATTTGCGTGACTATTTCAATGGCGTGGTGGATGCCTGGGGCATCTTCACTGACCGCTCCGGCAAAGTGGTCAAACGGTTCACAGTGGTCATGCAGTGCCAATGGAACGGCGAGCAAGGCGTGCTCGACGAAGACTTTGTGTACAGCGATGGCAGCAAGCAAAAACGCATTTGGAAATTACAGCACTTGGGTGGTGGCCGTTATTCAGGCCAAGCCGATGATGTGATCGGTACCGCCGAAGGTGAAACCCGTGGCAATGCATTCAACTGGCGCTACACCTTGGCGCTGCCGGTGGGCAGCCAAGTCTGGCATGTGCAGTTTGACGACTGGATGTATTTGCTGGATGACAAAGTCATGCTCAACAAAGCGGCCATGTCCAAGTTCGGCATCTTCTTGGGTGAGGTCACCTTGTCGTTCACGCGACGCGCTTGAGTCACATGGCCTGGTTGACCCCTTTCAATCTGCCCATCACCGACTGGCACGGGCGCAGCGTGTGGTTGGTGGGCGCCTCCAGCGGCATCGGCCTGGCATGTGCCCACGCTTTGCATGCGGCAGGCGCCAAGGTCTGCGTGTCAGCACGGCAAGCCGCTTTGTTGCAAGACTTTGCAGACTCGCATACAGGCGCACTGGCCTTGCCCATGGATGTCACTGACGCGGCTTCGATCGCGCATGCCACCCAACAATTGCAATCGCAACATGGCTTGGACATCGTCATTTATTGCGCGGGCTATTACCAAGCGCAATCGGCCCAAGCCTATGACCTGCACAGCATGCAAACACATCTGTCTGTCAACTACACCGGTGCCTTGTTGTTGCTCGACAGCGTGCTGCCGTTGTTGCTGGCACAGGGTCGCGGTCACCTGTGTTTGGTCTCCAGCGTGGCAGGCTTCAGAGGCTTGCCCAAAAGCTTGGCTTATGGCCCGAGCAAAGCGGCACTCACCCATTTGGGCGAAGTGCTTTACATGGACTTGAAGCCTCGCGGCATCGGCGTGAGCGTGGTGCATCCCGGTTTTGTGGCAACGCCGTTGACCGCGCAAAACACTTTCCACATGCCCGCGCTGATTTCACCTGAACAAGCTGCCGAAGCCATGCTGCAAGGTTGGCGCAACGGTGAATTTGACATCCATTTCCCCAAGCGCTTCACCTTGTTTTTGAAGTTGTTGCGCATCTTGCCGTACCGCTGGTATTTCCCTCTGGTTCGCAAATTCACCGCCTGAATCCATGCAACAACCCTTAGACGTACCGCAAAGCCTGGTGGATGAATTGGTTCATGCCTTTGAGCATTTGCAAGCCACCGACATCGCGCGCATGGGCGACTGGTATGACGAGCAAGCGCGTTTCAAAGACCCGTTCAAAGACGTGCAAGGGTTGGCGCAGATCCAAGCCATTTTTCAGCACATGTTTGACAGCTTAGATCAACCGCGTTTTGTGGTCACCGCCTGCTTGGTGCAAGGTTCAGCGTGTTTTTTGGTGTGGGATTTTTTGTATCGCTACAAAACCATGCAAACCGGTGTCGAGCAGCGGATTCATGGCAGCTCGCATTTGGTGTTCGGCCTCAACACCCAAGGCGAATGGCGGGTGCAGTCGCACCGAGATTATTGGGACGCCGCCGAAGAGTTGTATGAAAAATTGCCTTGGGTCGGCGGCTTGATGCGTTGGTTAAAGCGTCGCGTCAACAGTTGACACCGATTCAAGCTGGCAGCGTGTCCATGAAGCTTTGACGCTGCATGAGCTTTTCTTGAAGCTTGTCCAAATTGGGATGGTCACGTCGCCACGCGATGTTGGGAAAACGAAAGTCCAAATACCCCAACGCACACCCCACAGCAATGTCAGCCAGGCTCAGGTGAATACCCGCACACATGCTGTTGTCGGCCAAGCCTTTGGACATGGCGGCCAACGCGTCATGCACTTTGCCGAGTTGTCGGTCTATCCAAGCTTGACTGCGTTCAGCTTCACTGCGCCCCACCCAGTGGGCTTCCAAGCGCGCAGCAATCGCCGCGTCCAACAAGCCATCGGCCAAGGCTTCCCAGACTTTGACCTCGGTGCGTTCGCGGCCACTTGGGGGAATGAGTTTGCCCACCGGCGACAACGTGTCCAAGTATTCGACGATGACCCGCGAGTCGTACAAAGCCTCGCCGGTTTCCATCAACAAGCAAGGCACTTTCCCCAAAGGATTGGACGCCACGATGGTCGAATTGGCAGCCCATACGTCTTCTTGTATGAATTCGAATTCAAGTTTTTTTTCGGCCATCACAATGCGCACTTTGCGCACATAAGGGCTGGTCACAGCACCAATCAGTTTCATATCTAAGACAGCTGAAGAACAAACTGATATTTTAAGTCTGAACGCTTTCGACACATGGTGGTTCATTCACAAAGCCTTGGTTTGTGCAGGCACGCCAAACCAAGCACGTCAGCCCTGACCCTAAAATGGGCACCATGACTGACCACGCCATCTCTGCCCTGTCTCCGTTAGACGGGCGTTACGCGGCCAAACTGGCCTTATTGCGACCCTTGATGAGCGAGCAAGGATTCATGCACCGACGGGTGCAAGTGGAAGTCACCTGGCTCATCGCGTTGTCTGACAGTGGCATGCCCTCACTGCCTCCTTTTTCATCCACGGCACGTGCGTTTTTGTGTGGATTGGTCAGCCGCTTTTCTGCGGCAGATGCCATGGCCATCAAAGACATTGAAAAAACCACGAACCACGACGTCAAAGCGGTTGAATACTGGCTCAAAGCCCAATGCCAGCAAGACAGTCTGAACGCGGCGCTCAAACACGAATTGGCGGGCGCACTGGAATTCATCCACTTTGCTTGCACCAGCGAAGACATCAACAACACCAGTCATGCATTGCAACTCAAGGCGGCGCGATCACAAGTGCTGTTGCCCGGCATAGAGGCTGTGGCCAACACATTGCGCGACATGGCGCATCGGTATGCGGATGACGCCATGCTCAGTCGCACGCACGGACAAACCGCCAGCCCCACCACCGTTGGCAAGGAATTGGCGAATGTGTACATGCGACTGCAAACCGCCACGCAACGCATCGCACAAGTGCCAATGCTGGCCAAAATGAACGGGGCCGTGGGCAACTTCAACGCGCATGTGTCTGCACGCCCCGACTTCGACTGGGAAGGGTTTGCGCGGCAAGTGATTGAAGCGTCTGACACACCTGCTGAGGGCAAACCGTTGGGTTTGGGTTTGACATTTCAGCCTTACAGCATCCAAATCGAACCGCACGACTACATGGCTGAACTCTTTGACGCTGTCGCCCGTTGCAACACCATACTCATCGACCTGTCCCGCGACATTTGGGGCTATGTGTCATTGGGCTATTTCAAGCAGCGCTTGAAAGCGGGCGAAATCGGTTCATCCACCATGCCGCACAAAGTCAACCCGATCGATTTTGAAAATGCCGAAGGCAATTTGGGTTTGTCCAACGCCATGCTGCGTCACTTGAGCGAGAAATTGCCCATCAGCCGTTGGCAACGCGACTTGTCTGACAGCACGGTATTGCGCAACATGGGTGTGGCCATCGGTTATGCAGTGTTGGCACACCAATCCTTGTTGCAAGGCTTGCACAAACTGGAATTGAATGCGGCTGCGTTGCATGCCGATTTGGACAACGCTTGGGAAGTGCTGGCTGAGCCGATCCAAACCGTGATGCGCCAACACGGGGTCAGCGGGGCATATGAACAACTCAAAGAAGTCACGCGTGGCCACAAAGTGACGAAAGAAGACTTGCACCGATTGATCCACACGCTGTCCATTCCTGCCGAAGAAAAAAACCGCTTGTTGGCATTGACACCTGCCAGCTACATTGGCTTGGCATCCTCGTTGGCGAAACGGGTTTAAATCGGGGCGTTACGCTCGGTTGGCGCACCCACTGACACTGACTCTGCCGCGCGTTCAGCATAACGGTTGAATCGCCATGAAGAACGCGACAACGTGATGCGTCGCCATACCTGTCTTTTTGCGCCCGGACTCATCTCGGTCCAATACTGCACCTCTTCAAACGTGCGACCACATCCTTTGCACAATGGATCGCCTTGGCTGGTCGAGCAAATCGCAATGCATGGGGTGTCCGGCGTGGTGTCATACCAAGCACGCCACGCGTCATAGGCCTTGGCGGGAAACCCTTTTTCTGCGGCCTCGTCTTGATGGTGGTAAATCATGAGCGCATACACCTCTGCCAGTGCGCGCAATTCAGGCGCCAGCGTGACGCCATCGGGCGAGGGCTTCAATGTGCGCCAATGGTTGATGGCCGCTTCGATGTCGGTGATGTGAATGCTGCCCATGGGGTTCAGGGTTGCGGTCGCAACAACTCCAAGCGAATACGCTCCAAGGTACGCAAGCGCGAATCGATGATGTAGGCCTCTTGTTGCGCGGCCAAATCCATCTTGCCTTGTTGTGTCATTCGTTTAGCCAAATCTTGTCCGGCCCGCAACCGATCTATGGCCGCGATTTCATCCCAGCGCACCGCGCGTGATTCAGCATCTGCGCGGATTGCTTGCAGCGCTTGCCCGGTTTGCTGATAGGCCTGTGCCGCCACATCCCAAGCCAATGGATCACGCGGGTATTGCGCGAGCCAAAGTTGCATTTTTTCTGTCGCACTTTTCACATGGGAGAGGTCTTTGGTGGCAAGCTGGCATTGCGCCTTGAGCAACACCCAGGCACGCTTGGGATGGTTGGCCTCTAAGGCCTTCAAACAGCCCGCAGGGTTGCCTGATTGGCGCTCCATGTCCGCGGCCAACCACTGTGCTTCGCGCATGCCAGCGGGGTCGTTACCCACCAAAGGCATCAACGTTTTCACAGCATCGCGCGCCTTGTCCATGTGTCTTTGCTTGGCATAGGCCATGGCGGCCGCATAGGCGAGCGCCGCTTGTTGCTGCGGAGTTTTGTCTGCGCTGGGTGGGGCTTCAAATGTCTTGACCAAGGCATCAACGTCCTCCACACGGGTGCTCATCAAACCACGGGCCCGAGCGGACATCAACGCATGCTCCATCGTGCCAGCGCTGCTTTGCGTGCTGGTCGCGTGTGCGCCGATGCGCGCTTGCATGTCGCCAATGCGCTCGGTGGTCAAAGGGTGGCTGCGCAGATAAGGAAAGCCACCACTGTCGTTCAAACGCGAGGCCAGTGCCAGTTTTTGAAACATGCTGACCACGCCTTGCGCTTCAAAGCCAGCGTTGGTACTGACTGAGAACCCCAATCGATCGGCTTCGCGCTCCATGTCTCTGGAGAAATTCAATTGGCCTTGAACGACACCTGCGGAACCACCCATGATCAACGCGTTCGCTGCATCAGGACTGCGGCTTGCCGCCAACACGCCCAAGACAAAACTGCCGATCAACCACGGGGTTTGCTTAGCCTGGCTCTCTTGCATGCGGGCAATGTGTCGCTGTGTCACATGGCTGAGTTCATGCCCCAATACGGCAGCCAATTCATCTTTGTTTGACACCACAGCGATCAAGCCCAAATGCACACCCATGAAACCACCGGGCAAGGCAAACGCATTCACCGTTCGATCGCGCACCAACAGCAAGTCCCAAGAAAAAGTCTCGTCCAACTCTGGCGGCAAGTTACCCAATTGCCGGGCTGATTCGCGCAACGCCGTCCAAATGGCTTGCAAATAATCGACCAGCACGGGGTCGTCCATGTAATCCGGATCGCGCATCAATTGGCGCATGATGGATTCGCCCAAGCGTTTTTCTTGCGGAACACTCATGCTGTTGCCGTCCCCGATATTGGGCAACCGCCCCGCCGTTTGGGCAGACGCGCCCAGCACCGCGCAAGCCAATGCCAAGGCGGCGGCCAGTTTTTGCGAATGGGTCAAGAGTGTGTTCAAGGGTTGGTACAGCTGATCGTATGATCCACCCGAGGATGTTACCCCTCGCGCACGCAAGTTGCACTTGGCGGGTGACAATGGTTCAGTCACAACAGGTTCACAGCATGTCTCTCACCCATTTCGACGCACAAGGCCAAGCCCACATGGTGGATGTCGGCCCCAAAACCAGCACCCACCGAATTGCCGTGGCGACGGGTGACATTCACATGCTGCCAGCGACTTTGCAATTGATTGAAGCGGGCACAGCGAAAAAAGGTGACGTGATTGGCATCGCTCGCATCGCGGGCATCCAAGGCGCCAAAAAAACCGCCGATTTGATTCCGTTGTGTCACCCGCTGGCCTTGACCCGGGTGGCGGTGGATTTTTCTACCCACCATGACCCGCACCGAGTCACATGCACCGCCACCGTGGAAACCCACGGCCAGACCGGCGTGGAAATGGAAGCCTTAACCGCTGTACAAGTGGCCTTGCTGACCATTTACGACATGTGCAAGGCGGTGGATCGGGGCATGACCATCAATGGTGTGAAGTTGATGGAGAAGCATCCAAACAACGCCATGCCACCACCGATTGGTCTGGCACAGTGAATTCCGCCGTGGCGTCAGGCAATGCACTGGCCGCCGTGGCTTGCCCGGTGTAAGGCACCAAAAGCAGCACACCATCCCCAGCATTTTTTTGCGTCGTGATGCTGATCACGCCGGTCGAGGCTTCAATCGAAATGCTTTTGATGTTGGCGGTTGCTGCAGGCGATTGGTAACTGTTGGCATAACCAGCGGCAGCAAAACTGCCGCTGTTGAACACATCTTGCACTTGCGCTTTGGCGGTACCTGCCAAGGTCAATCCTTCGCTGACACGGGCACGCACGCTGTAATCTTGGTAAGCCGGCACCGCCAATGAAGCCAATATGCCGATGATGGCGATGACCACCATCAATTCAATCAAAGTAAATCCGTGCTGTTTGCGTTGCCGCATAGAAGACTCCTGGGTAGTTTTGGGTTCACCCATTGTCAAGACCGACATGCTCAACGGTGTGAGTCACAGTGTCTAAATCGGTAAGCCCCTGTCAAACGGGGCCTGCCTCGCTGTCAACCGGTTTGGGAAACAGCCAAGCGATCCACTGGGTCGAAGTGACCACCAGCAGCGCACAGGCCCCTGGGACCACCCAATGCAACCATGTGATCGGTGCAATCCAATTCACCACCAATGCATCGCTGATCAAGGTCTCACCGGCCACCCACCCAATCAATGCGGCACCCAAGCTGATGACGATGGGGAATCGCGTCATCAAATGGATCATGAGCGAACTGCCAAACACCACCAACGGAATGCTCAACCCCAAGCCAATCGCGAGCAGCAACAAATTGCCTTTGGCTGCAGCTGCCACACCGATCACATTGTCCAAACTCATCACCAAGTCAGCGATCAAAATGGTTCTGACTGCCGCATACAAATTGTGGTGGGTCTTGGCTTCTTCTTCGGTCTCTTCTTCAGCGGCAAGCAGTTGCGTACCGATCCATATCAACAGCAGACCACCCACGATTTGCAACAAAGGCAAGGCCATCAACTGCACGGCCACCACGGTCAAGGCAATGCGCAAGACCACCGCGAAACCCGAGCCCCAGGCAATCGCACGTCGCTGATCATCAGGATGCAATGAACGCGCGGCCATGGCGATGACCACGGCGTTGTCGCCAGAGAGAACGACATTGATCCAAATGATTTTGAGCAAGCCGACCCAAAAATCGGAGCCGACAACAAAGTCCCACATTCAGAGCATGGCCTTGAGCAGCTTGCCCATTTCAGAAGGATTGCGTGTCACTTTGAAACCGCATTCCTCCATGACGGCCAATTTCGCTTCGGCGGTGTCAGCGCCGCCGCTGATCAATGCGCCAGCGTGACCCATGCGTTTGCCTGCGGGTGCGGTGACACCAGCGATGAATCCGACGATGGGTTTTTTCATGTGGGCTTTGCACCAGCGCGCGGCCTCGGCTTCATCAGGGCCGCCAATTTCACCAATCATGATCACGGCATCGGTGTCGGGGTCATCATTGAAGGCGCGCATCACGTCGATGTGTTTCAAGCCATTGATCGGGTCACCACCAATGCCCACCGCGCTCGATTGACCCAAGCCAATTTCAGTGAGTTGGGCGACGGCTTCATAGGTCAGCGTGCCGGAGCGTGACACCACGCCGATGCGGCCCTTGCGGTGAATGTGACCCGGCATGATGCCGATTTTGATTTCTTCCGGCGTGATCAATCCGGGGCAATTGGGACCCAACAACAAAGTGCGTTTGCCGCCTGCTGCCTCTTTGGCTTTCATGCGGTTGCGCACCATCACCGCGCCAGCTGGCGGCACATAGATGACGGAAACAGTGGCGCCAGTTTCGTGCGCAGCTTCTTTGACCGATGCGTAAATCGGGATGTTGAAAATCGATTCGCCTGCTTTTTTCGGATTCACACCCGCCACAAAACACTGTTGACCGTTGGCGTATTCCTGGCATTTTTCAGTGTGGAACTGGCCGGTCTTGCCAGTGATGCCTTGGGTGATGACCTTGGTGTGTTTGTTGATGAAGATGGACATGGTTCAAGCTTTCAATGCGGCGACAACGGCTTGCGCCGCCTCGGCCATGGTGTCGGCGCTGATGATGGGCAGACCGGATTCGGCCAGCATCTTCTTGCCCAAATCTTCGTTCGTGCCTTTCATGCGCACCACCAACGGCACGCTCAGGTTGACGGCTTTGCACGCGGTGATCACGCCATGCGCGATCGTGTCGCATTTCATGATGCCGCCAAAGATGTTGACCAAAATCGCTTTGACTTTGGGGTTCTTGAGCATGATCTTGAACGCCTCGGTGACTTTTTCTGGGGTGGCACCACCGCCCACATCCAAGAAATTGGCAGGCTCTGCGCCAAACAATTTGATGGTGTCCATGGTGGCCATGGCCAAGCCCGCACCGTTGACCAAACAACCAATGTTGCCGTCCAGGCTGATGTAGGCCAAATCGAATTTAGAGGCTTCAATTTCGGCCGCGTCTTCTTCGTCCAAATCGCGGTAAGCAACGATCTCCGGATGGCGAAACAAGGCGTTGGCATCGAAGTTAAATTTGGCGTCCAAGGCAATGATGTTGCCTTGGCTGTCGCGGTTCAGTGGGTTGATTTCCACCAGCGAGGCATCGGTGTCCATGTAGCAGGTGTAGAGCTTTTTGAACACATCAACCGCTTGGGCGGTGGAGTTCGCTGGAATGCCAATCGCATGGGCAATGGTTTGGGCTTGCGCATCGCCTAAACCCACCAACGGGTCGATCAATTCGGTGACGATTTTGTCAGGCGAGTCGTGCGCGACTTGTTCGATGTCCATGCCGCCTTCGCTGGACGCAATGAAGGCGATGCGCTGTGACGCACGGTCTGTGACCAAGGACACGTAATATTCTTTTTGAATGTCTGCGCCATCTTCGATGTAAAGGCGCCTGACTTTTTGACCCAGGGGACCGGTCTGGTGTGTGACGAGTTGCATGCCCAATATGTCAGTGGCCAAGCGTTTCACATCGTCAATGCTTTTGGCGACTTTCACGCCACCACCTTTGCCGCGTCCGCCCGCATGGATTTGGGCTTTGACCACCCACACCGGGCCGCCGAGTTTTTGGGCGGCTTCAACTGCTTCTTGCACAGTGAATGCAGCGATGCCACGGGGGACAGGCACAGCAAACTGTCGCAAGATCTCCTTGCCTTGGTATTCATGTATTTTCATAAGAACTCACTTTCAATCCGACGTTGGCCGCCATGGCTGACCATCATGCATGCCCCTATCGGGCTGAACTGGCACGAAATGTATCATGCTGCATTGCATCAATACGTGGGTTTGCTGTCAGTTGTTTGTCATCTGTTTGACAGTCTGGCAGGCTTGGATGGCGGGGTGACTGGCAACCCCGCACAACCGTGTTGAACATGACATTTCTTATTTGTAGAAAGCTTTTTTCATGCACAAAGTCTTCATCGATGGCGAGGCTGGCACCACGGGTTTGCAAATCCGTGAGCGTTTGGCCTTGTTGCCAGAGGTCTCGCTGGTCAGCATTGACCCGGCGCTGCGCAAAGACCCGGCGGCAAAAGCCGCGCTCTTGTCAAACGTTGATGTGGTGGTGCTGTGCTTGCATGACGATGCCGCGAAAGAGACTGTGGCCATGGTGGACGCGATGCAAGAACCGCGTCCTCGCTTATTGGATGCCTCGACTGCCCACCGAACCCACCCCGACTGGGTCTACGGTTTCGCGGAATTGTGTGAATCACAAGCCGCAGCGATTGCCAAAGCCCCCCGCGTGGCCAACCCAGGTTGTTATGCCACTGGCGCAATCGGTTTGATCCGTCCGTTGGTTGATGCTGGCTTGATACCGCGCGATTTCGCGTTGAGTTTGCCCTCGGTCAGCGGATATTCCGGTGGGGGGCGCAGCATGATTGAAGCCTACGAGGCGGGCTCGGCACCTTTGTTCGAAGCGTATGCGCTCGGCTTATCGCACAAACACATCCCTGAAATCATGCATTGCACTGGCCTGACTTGTCGCCCCTTGTTTGTGCCCAGTGTCGGAAATTTCAGGCAAGGCATGCTGGTGCAAATACCGCTTCACTTGTCGAGCTTGCCCGGCGTGAAAGCGGGTGATTTGCATGACGCGTTGGCAGCGCACTATGCGAAGACCAACCAAGCCCATTCACCGTGCGTCAAGGTCTTGCCTCCGACCGACGATTTGAAACTCGACGCCACCGCTTTGAACGACACCAACCTGATGGAGTTGCGGGTGTTTTCCAACAATGAACATGGTCATGTGGTGTTGATGGCGCGGCTGGACAACCTAGGCAAAGGTGCCAGCGGCGCAGCGGTTCAAAATTTGGGTTTGATGCTTGGCTTGGGCTGACGTTAATCGCGCTCGTCCATGCCGGCGACGATGCGCCTGACCACGTCGCCCGAAAACCCGCGTGTCGCCAAAAACCGTGCTTGCCGATGCCGGGTCGTGGCGTCGGTCGCGACCCGGCCATATTTTTTTTGCCAAACCGCCAATGCCCGCGCCAGCTCGGAATCTTTCAAACTGGCCATGGTGTCCGCCACCACCTCCGCTGACACCCCTTTGGCTTGCAATTCCTGACGCAATCGCATGCCACCCAGCTTGCCTGCGCGCCGGTTGACCAAGGTTTCTGCTACTCGGGTGTCGTCCACCAAACCGCGTGCTTCGAGCTGCGCCAAAGCCTGCTCGACCTCTTCGGCACTGGCGTCTTCTGCCGCCAGTTTTTCTTGCAACGCTTGGCGTGAGTATTCACGTTGCGCGAGCAAACTCACCGCGCGGGCTTTGACCGACACGGGCTTGGGCGAGGGCTTGTCAAACTCGCTGACCACCACCCCGCCCTGTATCAGTCTGAGCCCTTTGGCTTCGCCCATGTTGACCCTCACTTGACGGCTTGCAGTTTGGTTTCTTCCACTTCAACCGCCAGCAAAGGGATGTTGAGGGATTCGCGGACTTTGTTTTCGATCTCGATCGCCAATTCGTGGTTTTCACGCAAGAACTCTCGCGCGTTGTCACGGCCTTGGCCGATTTTTTCACCTTGGTAGGCGTACCACGCGCCTGATTTGTCGACGATTTTGGCGGCCACACCCATGTCAATGATTTCACCGTGCCGGCTGATGCCCTCGCCAAACAAAATATCGAACTCGGCGGTTTTGAACGGTGGGGCCACTTTGTTTTTGACCACTTTGACTTTGGTCTCGTTGCCGATGGACTCTTCGCCTTTTTTGATGGTGCCTGTGCGGCGAATGTCCAAACGAACCGATGCGTAAAACTTCAATGCATTGCCACCGGTGGTGGTTTCAGGCGAACCGAACATGACACCGATCTTCATGCGAATTTGGTTGATGAAGATGACGGTGCAATTGGTTTTCTTGATGTGTGCGGTCAACTTGCGCAAGGCTTGGCTCATCAAACGTGCTTGCAAGCCGGGCAAGGAGTCACCCATTTCACCTTCCAACTCGGCCTTGGGCGTGAGTGCGGCCACCGAGTCGATGACGATCAGGTCCACCGCGCCGGAACGCACCAAGCTGTCGACAATTTCGAGGGCTTGTTCGCCGGTGTCAGGTTGGCTGATGAGCAGGTCTTGCAAATTGACGCCGAGTTTTTGCGCGTACTGCACGTCCAAAGCGTGCTCGGCGTCGACGAAGGCACACGTGCCGGCCATTTTTTGCATTTCAGCGATGACTTGCAGCGTGAGTGTGGTTTTGCCGGAAGACTCCGGGCCGTAAATTTCGATGACCCGCCCGCGCGGCAGACCGCCGACACCCAACGCCACGTCCAAACCCAATGAACCGGTGGAGACGACTTGTATGTCTTCGATCACCTCGCCTTCGCCCAAACGCATGATGGTGCCTTTGCCAAATTGCTTTTCAATTTGTGCGAGTGCGGCTTGCAGGGCTTTGGCTTTTTCACCAGCAGCGGCGATGCTTTTGACGTTATCCATGAAAAACTCCT
>RFYK01000221.1 GCA_009925585.1 Betaproteobacteria bacterium
GAGGTGGTCGCCCTCTCGGCAGCGCCGACCATCACCCTCACCGCCACCGGTGGCGTCACGACCGTGACCTCGACACCGATGACCCAGGTCGGTTCGTCGCTCGTCTACACGTACGCGTACACCGTGCAGGCCAGCGAGAACGGCACCGTCTCGGCGTCGGTTTCGGCGACTGACACGGCCACGAACGCCCTGGCCAGTACCGCGGCGACGGCATTCATCGTCGACAACACCGCGCCGACGGTTGTCCTGGCGTATGCCGGGACGAACACGACGAGCGCCGCTGGCCCATACAAGCAGAATGACAGCGTGACGGTCACCGCCACCTTCACGGAAGCGAACGCGATCTCCGGTACGCCGACCCTCTCGCTGGTGGCGGGGACGTGGACGGCCTCCGGTGGCGCGACCTTGCCAACGGTGACCTTGGCACTCAGCAGCGGGACGACCTACACCGGCACATTCACGATTCCGGCCGGGAACGGCACGGTGACCGCGACGGTCGGTGCCACTGACACGGCGGGCAACACCCTGTCCGCGTCCGGCCAGACCGGCTTCACGATCGACAACACCGCGCCGACGGTCAGCCTGGCGTACTCCGATGCCGGATCCTCGGCTGTGACCGGCCCATACAAGCAGAATGACAGCGTGACGGTCACGGCGACCTTCACGGAAGCGAACGCGATCTCCGGGACGCCGACCCTCTCGCTCGCCGCCAATGGCTACAGCGGAGGCACCCTGCCGACAGTAACCCTGGCGCTGAGTACTGGCACGACCTACACCGGCACGTTCACGATCCCGGCTGGAACCGGGCCGGTGACCGCGACGGTCGGGGCAACCGACACGGCGGGCAACACCCTGTCCGCGTCCGGCCAGACCGGCTTCACGATCGACAACACCGCGCCGACGGTCATACTGGCGTACTCCGATGCCGGGTCCTCGGATGTGACCGGCCCATACAAGTCGGGCGACAGCGTGACCGTCACGGCGACCTTCACCGAGACGAATGCCCTGTACGGGACGCCGACCCTGACCCTCGTGGCGACCAGTTACACGGGCGGAACCTTGCCGACGGTGACCCTGGCGCTGAGCAGTGGCACGACCTACACCGGCACGTTCACGATCCCGGCCGGGAACGGCACGGTGACCGCGACGGTCGGTGCCACCGACACGGCGGGCAACAGCCTGTCCGCGTCCGGCCAGACCGGCTTCACGATTGATAACACTAGCCCGACCTACGCGATCACGTATTCGCGCACGGCACCGCTCAGTGCGGGTGCGGTGACGGTGACGGTCACGGCGAACGAGGCGCTCTCGGCGGTGCCGGTGATCTCCATCGACCAGCCGGGCACGACCGACATCTCCTCGGCATCCACCAGCGGCAGCGGGCCGTACACATACGTCTATACCGTTGTCCTCGCGAACGCCGGCACCAATGTTGACGGCACTGCGACGGTCACGGTCTCGGGTACCGACCTCGCCGGGAACACCGGCACCACGATCACCAGCGGTGGCACCTTCGCCATCGACACCACGGCACCGACCGTCAGTTCGATCGTCCGGGCCAGCAGTGCGGTGGCGCTGACGACTGGTGCGAGTGCGCCGGTCTTCACCGTCACGTTCGAC
>RFYK01000222.1 GCA_009925585.1 Betaproteobacteria bacterium
CGTAGACGGTGTTCTGCTGTGGCTTTCGTCACAAAGTTGGGCAGACACCGCAAAGATCGCTTTACTCGGCTGGTCACTTGGCGGTACGACGGTCTTGGTCAGTACGGATACGAACAGACAAAAAGTTGCATCGAGAAAAGTTCAACCGAGCGTTGCAATTGCCTTTTATCCAGGATGTTCCGACGCATTGAAATCTAAATATCGCCCACATGTTCCATTGGTCATGATGCTCGCAGAACTAGATGACTGGACGCCTCCAGGACCGTGTATCGAATTAGCCAAGGAAACGGGCACAGAGCTGCATGTTTACCCTGAGAGCTACCATGATTTTGACAATCCGGTCGGAAGTGTAAGGATAAGAACTGATGTGGCAAACGGCGTGAATCCTGGAGGAGGTGTCCATGTTGGACGCAATCCTCAAACGGGTCCTCAAGCTTGGGAGCAGGTACTAAGGACCTTGCGCAATAGATGGCACTAAGCTCGGGCGCATAGATTTGGCGTTCCTTTCGCCTAACACGATACTTGCCTGATACTTGCTTACCACGTCATGCCAGTAGCCCTGTAGATTGCCCAGTATTTACGATCTTGCGGTCTCAATAATCATCGGCAATCGCTTCACCTGGGTTGCATGAATTATTCGTGCCTGTGGGCCAATATCACGTCACGATTTTTGGCGGCATAGGCATCGCCCTTTTTTGCAGCTCGGCATGCTCCTGATCCGCCGCGAGCCTGTACCACCGCATACCCTCTGAATAGTCAAGCTTGACGCCACGGGCATTGCAGTACATGAAACCCATTTTGACCTGTGCATCGGCAAATCCTTTGGATGCTGCGGCTTTGTACCAACGCAGTGCTTCATGGACATCCTCTTTAACGCCGTTTCCTAGCTCAAACAATATGCCCACATGCAGCATTGCTGGTGCATAGCCCTTATCGGCAGCGACTTTAAAGAACAGCATGGCTTGCGCAAAATCCTGCTTGAGGTCTATCCCACGTTCGTATATTTGGCCCAATTTGACATGCGCATCCAGATGGCCTTGAGCGGCTGCCTGCTTGTACCATTCGGCTGCTTTTGCAAAGTCGAGTTCTACGCCATGGTGATTTTCATACAGCGCGCCAATGGCAAATTGTGCATCGGCATTGCCTTTAGAAGCAGCCATTTTGTAACATTGCATTGCCGCTTGATAATCTTGTTTAGTGCCCTTGCCCAGTTCGCACATATTGCCTAAGCGCATCTGTGCGCTGACATTTCCGTGCGTTGCGCCTTCTTTGTACCAGTTAAGGGCTTGAACAAAATCTTCTTGTGCCCCTTGGCCGTTTTCAAACATTAAACCCAGCTTATGTTGCGCATCGGAAATCCCCTGGGCGGCTGCCAATTTATACAGGCGCATGGCTTGCGGATAATCCTTTGGCACGCCTTGACCAAAATGAAGTAACAGTGCCAACTCATATTGTGCCTGCGACGCGCCCTTTGCCGCTTCGTCGCGTGCTCGGATAAATTCGGCCTCTATGGCTGCGACAATCCGTTCTTGCTCGAGCAGAAGTTCTTCCATTTTGGTCATTGCTTAACCCTCACATCAAGTGTTTGGA
>RFYK01000223.1 GCA_009925585.1 Betaproteobacteria bacterium
GCCTTGCCAAAGGTGCCTGTGCCCCCGGTGATCAAAATTGATTGGTCACAAATATCAACTGATTTCAGCATGGCTAAACCGTCGAAAAACCGACGCTCATTAGGAAAGATAGTCTGATAAAGCAGAACTCATGCCACCATACAAAACTGGTCTGCAAATTGCTTTGATGAGCCAGTGGCCGTCCATTTGGCGGTTTTTTGGAAAAAAACATGAGTCATTCCAGCATCATTCCTTACGGAAAACAAACCATTTCAGAGGCCGACATTCAGGCGGTGGTGGATGTGCTTCGCTCTGACTTTCTCACCCAAGGCCCAGTGGTGCCTGCATTTGAAGAAGCAGTGGCAAGCTATTGCCACGTGCGGCATGGCGTTGCCGTGTCCAATGCAACCGCTGCCCTTCACATTGCTTGCCTGTCATTAGGTTTGGGGGCTGGTGACTGGCTGTGGACCAGTCCCATCACCTTTGTGGCTTCAGCCAACTGTGGGTTGTATTGCGGCGCAAATATCGATTTCGTGGACATTGATCCGCACACCTTCAACATGTGCCCTGTGGCGCTGGAGAAGAAACTCATTTCGGCAAAGCTCCAAGGCAAACTGCCCAAAGTGGTATTGCCGGTGCACATGTGCGGACAACCTTGCGACATGTCTGCCATTCATGCCTTGTCACTTAAATATGGATTCAAGATCATCGAAGACGCGTCGCATGCGATCGGTGCGAAATACAAAGGGCAGCCGGTAGGAAACTGTCGCTATTCAGACATCACGGTATTCAGTTTTCATCCCGTCAAAATCATCACCACAGCCGAAGGTGGCATGGCTTTGACCAATGATGCAAAGCTGGCCCAAAAAATGTGCTTACTGCGAAGCCATGGGATCAGCAGTACACCCGCAGACATGCTTCAAAAGCCAGGCGACGAGATTTGGAACTACCAACAAATAGATTTGGGATTTAACTACCGAATGACTGAATTGCAAGCGGCACTGGGTTTGAGTCAATTGAAGCAACTTGATCAATTTGTTCAAACGCGCCATGCCATTGCGTCATATTACGACCAAGCATTTTCTGGGACAGACATCAAAACACCTTGGCAGCACCCGGATACCTACACAAGCTATCACCTCTATCCCATACAAGTGACCGCGTCTTCAGGCATCACGCAACAATTGCTCTATCACACATTGACTGAAGCGGGTGTCAAGGTAAATCTGCATTACATACCTGTCTATCGACAACCGTATTTTGAGCAGATGGGTTTCAAGCGAGGCTATTGTCCAAACGCAGAAGACTATTTCAAGTCATGCATCAGTATTCCTGTCTATGTCAGTATGACTCCTGAACAGCAACACCGGGTTGTAGATTTGATTCAATCGGTGTGTCATCCAAAGTTGTTAAAACGCGCAATGGGAGGTGTATTTTGAATATCGCCGTGATTCCAGCGCGAGGCGGCAGCAAACGCATCCCAAGAAAAAATATCAAAGCGTTTTGTGGAAAGCCGATGATTGCTTACGCGATTGAGGCGGCTCAAGCATCAGATTTGTTTTCTCATATTCTGGTGTCTACG
>RFYK01000224.1 GCA_009925585.1 Betaproteobacteria bacterium
TGGGTATTGAAGTTGCCTTGGGGTGTTTTTACGTCTAATGACCAATGGTCGCCTAGCCAATTGGCATGGGTTAAGGCGACATCTGCCTGCGTTGTGTGTTCTTGCGATGTATGCATTGCAAAAGTCATGCATGCTCTACCACCTGCTAGTTTTTTCCACAGGGTTGTGTAGTCATCGTCCGCTGGAAAGACTGCAACGCCGTCTAGGGGCAATGCAGAAATGACAGCCCCGTTTTCTTGCGCGACTGCATCTACGCTGGCCATGAATTCTTGGTGTTCGCGTTGTGCGTTGTTCACCACTGCCACAGTAGGTTGTGCGATCGCAGCCAAACCAGCAATTTCACCAGGATGGTTCATACCCAACTCGATAACAGCGGCACGGTGAAATTTACGCAAGCGCAAAACAGTTTGCGGTACGCCAATCTCATTATTGAGGTTGCCTTGTGTTGACAATGCACCGTCCCCAAACGCACAGCGCAAAATACTGGCAAGCATTTGGGTGACCGTTGTTTTACCGTTGCTCCCTGTGACGGCGATCACAGGAAGATGCATTTGGCTTCTCCAGCCTTTGGCTAACTGTCCAAGTCCGACGCGCGTATCTGGGACTTCTAAGCATGGCAAATATGGATCTGCTTTTTCAGAAGCCACCATGGCAGCGCTCACGCCACTATGGCTAACCTGCTGTAAGAATTGATGCGCATCGAAGCGCTCACCTTGGAGGGCGATAAATAAATCACCTACTTGCACAGTTCTGCTGTCGGTATGCACACGCTCAATAAACACCGACGCATCCCCATGGATGCGCGCACCCTCTACCCACTTAGCAGCATCGCTCAAGCGCAGGTGCATATCAGACATGCATGCTCCTATGGAGGATCGCTTGTTGTACATGCGACTGGTCGCTGAACGGATACTTCACTCCCAGTATTTCTTGGTACGTCTCATGCCCTTTGCCTGCAATCAACACCAGATCGTTTGGACGCGCATGTTGGACTGCCTCAGCTATGGCTTGCGCCCTATCAACAACTGTGCGTGCAGACTGCGGTTTTTTTAAGCCCGCATACATATCTTGCAATATGGCCGTGGGGTCTTCACTGCGCGGGTTGTCACTGGTCAAGACAATCTGTTGCGCATACATCTCAGCGGCGGCAGCCATCAACGGGCGTTTACTTTTATCGCGATCGCCGCCACAACCCAATACGCAAATCATGTCTCCACCGCGTAATGCCGCCAAGGGCTGTAATGCACGCAATGTTTTTTCAATCGCGTCTGGCGTGTGTGCGAAATCAATCACTACCAAGGGGTCCCCCGCCACGCCAAGTAATTCCATACGCCCGGGAATAGCAGGTAGATTCCTACAAGCTTGCGCCACATCGTCTAAACGATGTCCTAGGGCACACAAACAGGCAATCACTCCCGTTAAATTACTCACGTTGTAGTCGCCCACCATCGTGGTCTCAAGTGATGCAGATCTGTCGCCCTGTTTTATTTCAAACTGCATACCGCGATTGGCATATTTCATGTGCACAGCTTGGATGTGTTGCGAAGCCTGTTTAAGCAC
>RFYK01000225.1 GCA_009925585.1 Betaproteobacteria bacterium
GGAGACAGTGTGGCCATCGTTACGCCATTCGTGCAGGTCGGAACTTACCCGACAAGGAATTTCGCTACCATAGGACCGTTATAGTTACGGCCGCCATTCACTCGGGCTTAGTCGTTCGCCTAGCGTAATAAATACGATCAGCAACCGGTTTGACCTTCGAGCATTGGGCAGGCATCAGCCTCTATACATCACCTTACGGTTTAGCAGAGACCTGTGTTTTTGTTAAACAGTCGCCTGGACCGGCTCGCTGCGGCCCCCGGGCGCTTCGGACGCGAAGTCCTACACGCTCAAGGGCGCTCCTTCTCCCGAAGTTACGGAGCTAAATTGCAGAGTTCCTTAACGAGGGTTCTCTCGAACGCCTGACGGTACTTACCGTCGCCCACCAGTGTCGGTTTGCGGTACGGGCACCGTACTTACTCGACGACGACGCTTTTCTAGCCGGCATGGACTCAACAGAATCGCTTTGACTGACGTCTCCGCTTCCCTCGCACCCTCCGCTTAACCTGGGAACGGATTTGCCTATCCCCAGACGCCTACGGTGCAAGGACGGGCCAAGTCCACAAGGCCCGCTCCATCTATCCTCCCGGGTCACGCCTCTCGTCTCAAACGCAAATACAGTGGGGCAGGAATACTAACCTGCTGTCCATCGCCTACGGCTCTCGCCCTCGGCTTAGGCCCGCCTAACCCTACGCGGAATAACCTTGCGTAGGAACCCTTAGGCTTACGGCGTTCAGGTTTCTCACCTGAATTACGCTACTCATGCCGACATTCTCACTTCTACGCGCTCCACCAGGGGTCACCCCGCCGGCTTCACTGCACGCAGAACGCTCCTCTACCGATCACTCCCGAAGGAGCGATCCCCTAGCTTCGGTACCACGCTTGAGCCCCGATACATTGTCGGCGCCCGGTCACTCGACCAGTGAGCTATTACGCACTCTTTCAATGGTGGCTGCTTCTAAGCCAACATCCTGGCTGTCTGTGCGACCGGACATCCTTTAACACTGAGCGTGGATTTAGGGACCTTAGCTGAGGGTCTGGGCTGTTTCCCTTTTGACAACGAAGCTTAGCCCCCGCTGTCTCACTCCCGAGCTCTCGTCCACCGGCATTCATGGTTTGAATGGGTTTGGTAAGCGCTATGCCCCCTAGCCCAATCAGAGCCCTACCTCCGGCGGATAACACTCGAGGCTGCACCTAGATGCATTTCGAGGAGAACCAGCTATCTCCGAGTTCGATTGGAATTTCTCCGCTACCCACAGGTCATCCAACTGCTTTGCAACGCAGGAAGGTTCGCGCCTCCACGAGGCATTACCCTCGCTTCACGCTGCCCATGGGTAGATCACTCGGTTTCGGGTCTACAGCCAGCGACTGAACGCCCTATTCAGACTCGCTTTCGCTCCGGCTCCGCAACTCTCGTTGCTTAACCTTGCCACTGACCGTAACTCGTCGGCTCATTCTTCAATAGGCACGCCATCACCCGGACAAGCCGAGCTCTGACTGCTTGTAGGCACACGGTTTCAGGAACTATTTCACTCCCCTTCCGGGGTGCTTTTCACCTTTCC
>RFYK01000226.1 GCA_009925585.1 Betaproteobacteria bacterium
GCCTCAGCCTGAGCAGCAGCAGCACGAGCATCAGCATCAATTTGAGCAGCAAGATCAGCAGCAGCCTGGGCCGCAGCAGCAGCCTCCGCAGCAGCCTGAGCAGCAGCAGCCTCCGCAGCCTGTTGCTCAGCAAGAGCCTCCGCAGCAGCTTGTTGCGCCGCAGCCTCCGCAGCAGCCTGAGCAGCAGCAGCATCGGCAGCATCCTGGGCAGCTTGCGCCTCGGCAGCAGCCTGAGCAGCAGCAGCATCTGCAGCAGCTTGCGCCGCATCAGCAGCAGCTTGCGCAGCCGCAGCAGCCGCCGCTTGATCAGCAGCATCCTGGGCAGCAGCAGCAGCGGCAGCATCGGCAGCAGCCTGAGCAGCAGCCGCATCAATAGCAGCTTGTTGGGCAGCAGCATCAGCTGCTTGTTGAGCAGCCAAACGCTCTGCAGCCTCTTGCGCGGCTTGCGCTTCCGCAGCAGCAGCCGCAGCAGCAGCCTCCGCAGCAGCTTGGGCAGCAAGTGCATCCGCAGCAGCTTGAGCAGCAGCAGCATCTGCAGCAGCCTGCGCCGCAGCAGCCTCCGCAGCCTGTTGCTCAGCAAGAGCATCCGCCGCAGCTTGCGCAGCAGCAGCCTCCGCAGCAGCTTGCGCCGCCGCAGCCTCCGCAGCAGCTTGTGCTTCCGCAGCAGCGTTCATACGAGCTTGTTCTTCCGCCGCAGCAGCAGCGGCAGCAGCAGCATCAGCAGCATCTTGGGCAGCTTGAGCAGCAGCAGCGGCAGCTAACGCATCAGCAGCAGCTTGGGCTTCGGCCGCAGCCTGAGCAGCAGCAGCCATCGCCGCAGCATCGGCAGCAGCCTGCTCAGCTACACGAGCAGCTTCAGCCTCGGCAGCAGCTTGCGCATCCGCAGCCTGTTGGGCCGCAAGATCAGCAGCAGCTTGGGCCGCAGCATCAGCAGCAGCTTGTTGGGCAGCAAGATCAGCAGCAGCTTGGGCCGCAGCAGCAGCCGCAGCACGATCTGCTTCATCAGCAGCAGCAGCCGCCGCAGCCGCAGCAGCTTCAATCGCCGCAGCTTGCGCAGCAGCATCAGCCGCAGCAGCAGCCGCATCCGCAGCAGCTTGAGCAGCGAGTGCTTCCGCAGCCACACGAGCAGCTTCAGCTTCTGCAGCAGCAGCGGCAGCAGCAGCATCCGCAGCCTGTTGCGCAGCGAGTGCATCCGCAGCCTGTTGCGCAGCCAATGCTTCAGCTTCAGCAGCAGCAGCAGCCGCATCAGCAGCCTGTTGCGCAGCGAGATCATCTGCAGCCTGTTGCGCCGCAGCAGCCTCCGCAGCAGCCAACGCCGCAGCCGCAGCCGCAGCCTGATCGGCAGCATCCGCAGCAGCAGCCGCAGCAGCAGCATCCGCAGCAGCTTGCGCATCAGCAGCAGCTTGTTCAGCAGCCACACGCGCCGCCTCATCAGCAGCAGCCTGAGCAGCAGCAGCAGCTTCTTGCGCAGCAGCAAGAGCAGCAGCATCGGCTTCCACTTGAGCCGCTACACGAGCAGCTTCCGCATC
>RFYK01000227.1 GCA_009925585.1 Betaproteobacteria bacterium
GGTTGAATGCTTGCTCGCGCAAATCATCGTAACCACGGTGCATGTTCTGCCATTCAATGGCAGGTTCACTCTCCAGTTTTTGAATGAAATGACAATGCCAATAAAGTCGACTGATGAATGCCGTCAGTCCACCCCGATGACGAACGGCTTGGTCAGGCAGTTGTGCAATATGTGCCCTTGTTCGCTGCACGGTTTCGCGCATGCTGATACAGCCGTAGGACAAGTAGGCCGATAGCCTAGAGCACGCATCGGGCGCGGACAGCGGTGAAGAAATGCCTCCTCGGTAACCTATGCTTCTGGCGTGCAGAAAACTGTGCAACGTATTCAATGCGCGCAGGCGACCACCTTGCTGTCTGTGTGGCGGGTTGTGTCGCAAATGGGCAGGTGCATGCATCTGTGACTTTTCAAGCGGTGGTGAGCGCCAAAATTTCAAAACATGGATGGGTTGAATGGGCAAGGCCATGTGGTCTTCCCAAGCGTTCTTCCAAAGGTTGCGGTTTTTCAGTCGCCTCACCACACCGAATTGAGGGTATTCATGCCACGCGACGCCGTGCGCTTGACACCATTTGGCCACTTGCAGATCACGAGCATAGGTAAAACCATTGCCTGTCTCTTCGTGTGAATACAGTGCAGAGAACGGGGCTTCACGCCAAATGTCACTCAGAATTTGCTCTGCATTTCCGTGGTGAATTTCTACGCCGCCCCCGTGTGAACGAAAGTGGTTGTCCAAGTCTTGGATCGATTCGCGAATGAATTCGAAGTGTTGCAGTGCCGTATCGGGTTGCAACCAAAGTTGCGGCTCCACCATGTAGATGCACCGAATCGGACCTTGTTGGCTTGCTTGCGCCAATGCCAAGTGGTCGTACCAGCGCAGATCGCGTTTGAACCAAACCAAGCCGTAAGTCATGGCGCGGTTTGCTTTGACTTGTTTTGACGACAGGCTTCAGAGCAATACAAAACCTGTTCCCAGTTTTTGGCCCAAGACTTGCGCCAAGTCATGTCGCGACCACAGGTTTGGCAAGGCTTGCTTGGCAAGTGTTGCTTATTGCCTTTGAAAGAAGTCTTCGGTGTATTCACGCGCATTGACTTGATGAAGTAGCGAGGTCTGACAAGTGGTCAGTGATCCATCAAATGTCCTGTTTTGACAAAGATGGTGCAACCCTCCACACTGAAAGGCTTGTGAGCACTCATGTGTGGACTGCGCAGCCAAGTGCCTTGCGGGTAACGGCCATGCTCGTCCTCGAAAACCCCTTGAATCACAAAGATTTCCTCACCACCAAAGTGCCTGTGCGGGTTGAAATAGGTTCCTGGTGCCCAGCGAACCAGCGCTGTGTTGGTGGTGCCAAAAGACGACAGCGGCAAGACAGTCAGTCCGGGCACCAAACCAGGATACCAATCTGCCGAAGGGGTGTGGATGACCACCCGCTCATCGTCAGTGGGATCAAGGTGGCGAAGCTTCACAAACAAGGTACAACCTGACGAAGTGAACGGTGAATGCGAC
>RFYK01000228.1 GCA_009925585.1 Betaproteobacteria bacterium
AAACTTTTTGGTGGAAAAGAAACTTATGCTGAAGAATTAGCAGAAGCTAAATCAGTTAAATCTGGAAAAACTTCTCCTAAAGCTTTTGTAAAAAAAGAAAAAGCTGAAAAGCATAAAGGCGAAGAATTAAAAGGTTTAGCTAAACAAGCTAAAGCTATTAAAGCTGGAAAAAAATCTCCAGAGTCTTACGCTAAAGAAGAAACTGCTGAGTACATGAAAAAAGGCGGCAGAGCTAAGAAAAAAAAATAAATTTAAATAAAGCCGGCTTGTCCGGCTTATTTAAGGAGTAAAACTATGGCTGAAGAAAAACCTAGAAGTAATAGAGGTAAATATAACGAAGCTAATTATTCACCTACAAGAAGAGCCTTTATTGAAATGGCTAGATCAAGAGGTTTAACTAGCGCTGCAGATATGGCTAAGGCTGCTAAGATTGCTGCTAAAGAAGCTAAAGGTGCTAGCAGAGGAAAAGTTTCAGAAGAAGTAATTGATATACCAGATCCAGTTCCAAGTTTAACGATGGATGATTTAACTCCATCAGAAAAATATAGAAAAAATTACGAAGATATCTTTGGAACAAAAGAGAAAAAAGCTAAAGGTGGATTAGTAGGTAGAGGCCAAGGAAAAGCAATTAAAATAAAAACAACTAAATTATATTAATGTCAGGATTAGGAAAACAATTTAAAGGAACAGGTATTGCTAAGATTCAAAGACAAAACCTTGAAAAAGGTGGTAAAGCATTTCCAGATCTAACAGGTGATGGAAAAGTTACTAGAGCAGATGTTTTAAAAGGAAGAGGTGTATTTAAAAAAGGTGGTTCTGCTAAACCAGGTCTTTGGGCAAATATAAATCGTAGAAAAAAATTAGGATCTAAATCAACTATATCTAAGAAAGCCTATGCTAATATGAAAGCAGGTTTTCCTAAAAAATAATGGCTGGACTTGGTTCTCATCTTAGAGGTTGTGGAAAAGCCAAAATAATTCCTGATAAAGAAAAATTTAAAGCTGCAGAAGGTGGAACTCCTGCATGGCAACGTAAAGAAGGTAAATCAGAATCAGGTGGGCTAAACAAAAAAGGTATTGCATCTTATAGACGTGCTAATCCAGGATCTAAATTATCTATGGCTGTTACAACAAAGCCTTCTAAATTAAAGCCAGGATCTAAATCAGCTAATAGAAGAAAATCATTTTGTGCCAGAATGTCTGGAATGAAGAAAAGATTAACATCCGCTAAAACGGCAAGAGACCCAAATTCAAGGATTAATAAATCTCTACGTAAGTGGAATTGTTAATATAACCAAAGGAGAAA
Source organism: Betaproteobacteria bacterium (assembly GCA_009925585.1). Classification (GTDB taxonomy): domain Bacteria; phylum Pseudomonadota; class Gammaproteobacteria; order Burkholderiales; family Burkholderiaceae_C; genus Limnohabitans. The sequence goes on from RFYK01000228.1 coordinate 1,306, forward strand.
GAACATGGAAGACGTTAATATAGCAAGTAAATTACAACGATTTATGAAGGATCAATTAAGTAATTTAACTTCAATTGTTACTTCAGGAGGCGTTGACAATATGCAAGACTACAAGTATATCTTAGGTCAAATTCGTACATACGAATATATCTTACAGGAGATCTCTAACCTGCTAAACAAAAAGGAGCTAAGAC
>RFYK01000229.1 GCA_009925585.1 Betaproteobacteria bacterium
ATGTTCTATGCCGCAAAGTTGCATCGCTCTACAGCGCTAGACGCCGACGCACGGCATTTGGTGACAGATGTGTGGACCTCTGCGGGCGTGGTGATGGGCATTGGTTTGGTGACTGTCACGGGATGGCTGTGGTTAGACGCAGTCGTAGCCATTGGGGTGGCCATCAATATTTTGCGTGAAGGGTGGCACTTGATTTGGAGCGCTTCACAAGGACTGATGGACGAAGCGGTGGAGCCTGAAGTGCTGGCGCAAATTCAAGAAGTGCTGCACGATTTCTCACACAGTCGCGAAGCTTCCAATCTCCATAGCCACATCGTGCGCTTTGACCATGTGGCGACGCGCAAAGCAGGTCAACGCCGTTTTGTGGATCTGCATATGCACATGCCAGCAGAATGGTCCTTAGGTCGAGCCGCTGCTTTGCGAACTAACGTAGAGCAAGCCTTGATGGCTGCAGTACCCGGTCTGCGCGCGTCTATCCAACTCTTACCAAGTGACGTAGAAGCCCACTTCGACGACCCAGTGCGCCGATAATCGTCGGATGACCGCACCAACCTTAGGCTTTGATGCCTTGCCTCTTCGCGCGGCAACCCATTCCAATTTGACGCAACTGGGTTACACCCAGATGACCCCCATCCAAGCTGCCAGTTTGCACATCACGCTAGCAGGCCGCGATGTGATCGCACAAGCCAGTACAGGCAGTGGCAAAACCGCTGCATTTGCTTTGCCTTTGGTTGAAAAACTTGACCCCGCCATACAAGACGCACAAGCCTTGGTGCTGTGCCCCACACGCGAATTGGCAGAACAAGTCACCCAGGAAATTCGCCGCATCGCACGTGCGGTCGGCAATGTAAAAGTCGTCACCTTGTGTGGCGGTGTGGCCTTACGTGGACAAACCCAAAGCTTGGAGCACGGCGCGCATGTGGTAGTGGGTACGCCCGGACGTATCTTGGACCACTTAGAGCGTGGCTCATTACAACTTAAATCAGTCAAAACATTGGTGTTGGACGAAGCCGATCGCATGCTCGACATGGGATTTTTTGACGACATCGCAAAGTTGGTGCGCCAATGTCCCAAGGACAGACAAACCTTGTTGTTTTCTGCCACCTACCCAGACGGTATTGCCAAACTCGCTTCGCAATTTATGCACGAACCGCAAACCGTCAAAGTACAGGCGCAGCATGACGCAAGCAAGATTCGGCAAATCTTTTACCAAGTCAACGAGAGCGAACGCTTGCATGCAGTCTCGCTCATCTTGAATCATTTCCGCCCCGTGTCTACGTTGGCGTTTTGTAATACCAAGCAGCAATGCAAAGACCTTATCAATGTTTTACAAGCGCAAGGTTTTAGCGCGCTGGCGCTTTATGGAGAGTTAGAACAACGTGAACGCGATCAGGTGTTGGTGCAATTTGCCAACCGCTCTTGCTCCGTCTTGGTGGCGACCGATGTTGCGGCGCGCGGCTTGGATGTGCA
>RFYK01000230.1 GCA_009925585.1 Betaproteobacteria bacterium
TCCTGGCCAAAAGGGGCAAACCTCGCCTGCAGCGTTATCACAAACGGTAATCACTAAATCCATGTGGGGAGCATCGGGCAAAGCAAAAATGTCCCAGCTCTTGCTGCTTAAACCATCTATCGCGATGCCAGCCTTCTCCAAGACCTGTAATGCCATAGGGTTTGGTGTTTGATTTTCTCGGGGACTGCTACCTGCCGAATAGGCTTTGAATTTACCCTTGCTGATGTGATTGAGAGTGGCCTCGGCCAGGATGCTTCTGGCTGAGTTGTGGGTGCAAAGAAAAAGCACGTTCAAAGATTTCGAATCGGTCATGGTGGATTCCTCATTGCTTAGCAAGATTGACAAACAATCTCTGGGACAACTTCGCAGGCCTGCCCTTGGCAACAGTTTTCGGATAAGTAGGCTAGGACTGCGTTCATGCGGTCGTATTGCGCCCTGTAGATCAGGTTGCGGCCGCTGCGTTCCTGAGAAATCAGGTCTGCATGCATGAGTTCTTTAAGGTGAAAGGAAAGCGTATTGGCGGGCATGCCCATCATCTCGGCAAGTAGCGCTGGGGTAAGCCCCTCGTTGCCTTTGACAACCAGGGCTCTAAAAATCCGAAGGCGGCTTGTCTGGGCCAATGCAGCCAGCGCATCAATTACGTACTTTTCTTCCATAATTCTATTGTAATGGAAATATATGAATTAATCATGACCAAAAATGAACGGGAACTGGCCGGTTGATGAAGGGGGCAGACCCGTCTATTTGCCTTGCAATCCCAGTGCACGCCTATGGTAGCGAGCACATAATTGCTAGTCTATCTATCAAAACGCGTCGTTTGGGCAATACACAGTTGCAGATTTCAGCTAGCTTTGCCAGTACACCACCAGGCCCACGCGACTCCTTTGGGAGACCGGAACCGCAGGGGTCACGAACCCCGGAAACATCAACAAGTTCATCAATTCGGGTTAGGCCGGATGCTTTCCGAATGAAATGCTGGCTTGTTTTGACGCAAATCATCGACGAAACGCCCTACCTCAACTTGGACTGAACCTAAAACAAAGGCATCTGGCGAGACTGCAGTAAATAGTCCGCCACAAATTGCGCCAACAAGGCATGGTGCTGGTTAGCATGCCATTGGGGTTGCATGTACTTTTTGGTGTACCAATGCGCCTGGCTCTCTAAATGGCAACCCACCAAGCCAACCGAGCCTTGCACCATGGCCATAGGGTCACCGTTAGCATAGGTCGCTACGGTTTGAAACTGCCCGTTGATGAAAGTGGGGCCGTCATAAAAATACATTCGCTGGGCTTGCCCGCGCCATTGGACAGGGGCCGTGGTGCCATAGGACGCGCGTATGTCCGCTTGTGGTCGTTTGATGTATTGCACACATCGTGTGCTCTTTAGCAAATCAAAATAATAGGCATCGGCCCAATACGCACCCATGCAAATACCTAGGTATTTG
>RFYK01000024.1 GCA_009925585.1 Betaproteobacteria bacterium
GAATTGCATTTGCTGTTCAGTGGTGCCGCGTTTGCGCCGTTGCGCCGCGAGTTTGACAAAGTGCATCAGCAAGTGCTCAAGGGCCGCGTCTGGGCTGCATTGCACATGCATGCCGGCGACGGCAATGTACACACCAACTTGCCGGTCAACAGCGACGATTACGACATGTTGCAAACCGCGCACGAAGCGGTTGATCGCATCATGGCGTTGGCCAGGTCTTTGGACGGTGTCATCTCCGGCGAACACGGCATTGGCATCACCAAGATGGAATACCTGAGCGACAGCGAATTGCAGCCGTTTGCAGACTACAAAGCGCGTGTCGATCCCCACGGCCATTTCAACAAAGGCAAGTTGCTTCGCCGCCCTACCCAAGTTGACCCGCAGGTGCGTCATGCCGATTTGAGCCATGCCTACACCCCCAGTTTTGGCTTGATGGGGCACGAGTCGCTGATCATGCAGCAGTCTGACATCGGCGCCATTTCTGATGCGATCAAAGATTGTTTGCGTTGCGGCAAATGCAAGCCGGTGTGTGCCACCCATGTGCCGCGCGCCAATTTGCTCTACAGCCCGCGTGACAAAATTTTGGCCACGTCGTTGTTGATCGAAGCGTTTCTGTACGAAGAGCAAACCCGCCGCGGTGTGTCCATCAAGCATTGGGAAGCATTCGAAGACGTCGCTGACCATTGCACCCTGTGCCACAAGTGCGCCACCCCGTGTCCGGTCAACATCGACTTTGGCGATGTCAGCATGAACATGCGCAACTTATTGCGCAAAATGGGGCGGCAGAGTTTTCGACCGGCCCAAGCGTTTCAATCGTGGTTGGTCAGCACCATGCATCCCAGTGCGATCCAATTCGGTCATCAACTCACCCGTTGGGGCATGCAAGCGCAGCGCATGGCCAATGGCGTGATGGGCACGATCGCACGCCGTCAAACCCGTCAACCGCCTGCCTCAGTTGGCCAACCCGCCCTCAAGTCGCAAGTGATCCACTTTGTCAATAAAAAAATGCCAGCGGGGTTGCCCAACAAAACCGCGCGTGCATTGCTTGACATCGAAGACCGCGATTACGTCCCCATCATTCGCAACCCATCAACCACCCATGCCGACGCCGAGGCGGTGTTTTATTTCCCCGGTTGTGGGTCAGAGCGCTTGTTCAGCCAAGTCGGCTTGGCCACGCAAGCCATGCTGTGGCATGTGGGCGTGCAAACCGTGTTGCCACCTGGCTATTTGTGTTGTGGTTATCCGCAGCGCGGTTCGGGGCAGCAGGACAAGGCCGACAAAATCATCACCGATAACCGCGTGCTGTTTCACCGTGTGGCCAACACGCTCAACTACTTGGACATTAAAACGGTGGTGGTCAGTTGTGGCACCTGTTTCGACCAGTTGCAAGGCTACGAGTTCGAGAAAATTTTCCCCGGATGCCGCATTGTGGACATCCACGAATACCTGTTGGAAAAGGGCGTGACTTTGCCGGGCCAACAAGCCTACCTGTACCATGACCCGTGTCACAGTCCGATGAAACAGCAAGCCCCCATGAAAACCGTCAAAGCCTTGTTGGGCGATCAGGTGTTAGAGAGCAAACGTTGCTGCGGTGAAAGTGGCGGCTTGGCCTATGCCCGTCCCGACATTTCGACCCAAATCCGTTTTCGCAAAGAAGAAGAAATCCTCGCTGGCGAGGCCAGCTTGCGCGACAAAGGTTGGGTCTCTGACAAAGCGAATATCAAAGTGCTGACCTCTTGTCCGAGTTGCTTGATTGGACTCAACCGCTTCCAAGACGATTTGCAAAATGGGTTGCTTGAGGCAGATTACATCGTGGTGGAAATGGCGCGCCAAATACTCGGCGAACAATGGATGCCAACGTACGTGCAGCTTGCCAATGCAGGCGGTATCGAGCGGGTGTTGGTGTAAGCATGGCCGGACTGCAAGCCACCACCCCACAGCCCACCGACATCGTGTTGCACGAGGCGTCTAAAACACTGGAAATTGCCTTTGACAACGGACAGTCGTTCCGATTGCCTTTTGAATTGCTGCGTGTTTACAGCCCGTCCGCTGAAGTGCAAGGACATGGTCCTGGCCAAGAAGTGTTGCAATCTGGCAAACGCCATGTGGGCATTTTGAGTTTGCAGCCCGTCGGTCATTACGGCGTGCAACCTTCGTTCAGCGATGGCCATGACAGTGGTATTTTTTCATGGGACTATTTGCATTTTTTAGGCGTTAACCAAGCACAACTGTGGACGCAATACGAGCAGCGTTTGCAACAAGCGGGCGTGGACCGCGATGAACCCATGGCCGATCGCGGTGGTTCTGCCTGCCATTCATAAGGATCAGACAAGTTCATGGCCACCACAGATTTTGGGTTCAAGAAGGTCGACGAGCAGGAAAAAGCGCGCCGGGTGCGTGGCGTGTTCGATTCGGTGGCGTCCAAATACGACATCATGAACGACTTGATGTCGATGGGGCTTCACCGTGCTTGGAAGGCCTACACAGTAATGGTTGCCAATTTGAAGCCCGGGGACAAGGTGCTGGACATTGCGGGCGGCACTGGCGACATGGCCATGGCCTTCGCCGACAAAGTGGGTCCGCGTGGGCAGGTGGTTCACACCGACATCAACTTGGCCATGTTGCGCCAAGGCCGCGAGCGGCTGATTGACAAAGGGGTGTTGCTGCCCACCACCGTGTGCGATGCCGAGCATTTGCCATTTCCCGATGCGGCATTTGATCTGGTCTGCGTGGCTTTTGGCTTACGCAACATGACCCACAAAGACCGCGCGTTGACTGAAATGGCGCGCGTGCTCAAACCCGGCGGCAAGCTCTTGGTGCTCGAATTTTCCAAAGTGGCCCCGCCATTGACCAAGGCCTACGACTGGTATTCGTTTGAAGTGCTGCCACGTTTGGGCAAAATGGTCGCGGGCGACGATGCCAGCTACCGCTACTTGGCCGAATCGATCCGCATGCATCCCGACCAGCAAACCCTCAAAGCCCTTATGCAAGAAAGTGGCTTTGCCCATGTGGACATACACAACCTGAGTTTGGGTTTGGTCGCACTTCATGTTGGAATACGTTGTTGATGTGTGATTGAGATCTCGGAGTAGTTGTCAAATGAAAATATTCACAATCGTTTTAACCTTGTGCATGGCCATGGCCAGCATGCATGCCGATGCCGCCCGACGCATGGGCGGTGGCAAATCTTTTGGGCAACAGTCTGGCAACGTCACTCAGCGTGAAGCTGCCCGTCCAGCGTCGCCCGCCTCGCCCAACGCCGCCCCGAATGCCGCACCCGCGCCGGCACCGGCCGCACCTGCACCAGCTGCCCCTCGTCGTCAGTGGGGCGCCATGCTCGGTGGCTTGGCCGCCGGTCTGGGCTTGGCTTGGTTGGCTCACTCGTTGGGCTTTGGTGCTGAATTCGGCCAGATTCTCATGTTTGGTTTGATCGCCATGTTGGCCGTGGCCGTCATTGGCTATTTCATGCGACGTCGGGTGCCTGACATGTCCAGTCCTTATGCCTATGGTGGCAGTGGTTCATCGACCAACCCCGGCAACATGCCGCAATACAACCCCGCCAAAGTAGGCAACGACGCGTCTGCCAGACCATGGGAGCAAACCGAGTCCACCTATGACAACACGGCCACACCCCGTTCTGGCGTGCGCATAGGTTCCTCATTGGCCGGTGGCAACCAAAATTGGTTCATCCCGTCAGATTTCGATGTGCATGGTTTCGTGGCGTCTGCCAAAGAAAACTTCATCAGTTTGCAAGCCGCATGGGACCGTGCAGACATACCTGCCTTGCGCGCGATGATGACCGACAGCATGTTGCATGAAATCCAAACCCAATTGGCCGAGCGCGGCCAGTTGGTGCAAGGCCCGAACACCACCGAAGTGGTGATGCTCGAGGCCCAATTGCTGGGCATCGAGGATTTGGGCCAAGGTTACATGGCCAGTGTGGAGTTCTCCGGCATGATCCGCGAAGAACCCCAAGCCGCCCCCAGCCCCTTCCGTGAAGTTTGGAACATGACCAAGCCCAAAACCGGCGGTGCTGGTTGGTTGGTCGCGGGGGTGCAAGCCTTGCAATAATCCGAGCTGTTCAGTTTTTCAACAGCTCACCGGATTTCTTCATGGCCATTGCTTCCTCGCTTGCAGACGCGTCTGCCCGTTTGTCCGGTTTCTTGCTGGCGTTTCGTTTGCCAGATTGGCTGCTGCATGAACTGCAAGACAAACTGGTGTTGCTGCTCAACCATGTGATTGGGCAAGAACCGGCAGCCACCGAACGTTTGCGGCGACAACAAGGCCAATGCGTGCAAGTCAGCTGGCGCGAATACCGGCTGCAATGGCGAATCACACCTGCAGGCCTGTTAGAGCGCGCTGATCCGCATCAAGAGGCTGATCTGCATTTGCACATCAGCCAAGACCAACCGCTGGCATTGCTGCAAACCTTGGCCAAGGGCGACAAACCCGCGATGCGGATTGATGGCGATGTGATGCTCGCCGCCGACATCAACTGGTTGGTCGACCATGTGCGCTGGGACATGGAAGAAGATTTATCGAAGGTGTTTGGTGACGCCACCGCGCACCACATGGCGAACATGTTCAAGCGTATCGCCACCGTTTTGCGTGAGTTTGTCGCCAAATGACCCGCATCTATCGCGGCATCTTCATCGTTTGGATTGTTCTGCGCTTTGGCTTGGATGAGTTGTTGCTCTCCGGCTTCAAGCAACCTTGGCTGATCCGTTTGACCCGTGTGCTCACGTTGGGTCGCAATTTGAGTGCACCGCGCGGGCAACGCTTGCGACAGGCGTTGGAACACCTGGGGCCGGTGTTCGTCAAGTTGGGACAGGTGTTGTCAACCCGCCGTGATTTGTTGCCCAGCGACATCGCCGATGAGTTGGCCAAACTGCAAGACCAAGTGCCACCGTTTCCGTCTGACGTTGCGGTAGCTTCTATCGAAAAAGCGCTCGGTCGCCCAGTCGACCAAATTTTCAGCCGGTTTGACCGGGTGCCTGTCGCCAGCGCATCCATTGCCCAAGTGCATTTCGCGTCCTTGCGCAGCCCCTCTGGGCAAGAACGTGAAGTCGCTGTCAAGGTATTGCGCCCCGGCATGCTGGAAGTCATCGACAAAGATGTGGACTTGATGCGCACCATGGCGGTTTGGCTAGAGCGTTTGTCGGACGATGGCAAGCGCTTGAAACCGCGTGAGGTGGTGGCCGAGTTCGACAAGTATTTGCATGATGAACTCGATTTGGTTCGCGAGGCCTCGAATGCCACGCAACTGCGCCGCAACATGTCGGGGCTGAATTTGGTGTTGATTCCCGAAATGATTTGGGACCTGTGCACCCGCGACGTCATCGTCATGGAACGCATGCATGGCGTACCGATCAGTCATGTGGATGCGTTGCGTCAAGCGGGCGTGGACATTCCGAAGTTGGCCCGCGACGGTGTCACGATTTTTTTCACCCAAGTGTTTCGCGATGGTTTTTTCCATGCCGACATGCACCCGGGGAACATCCAAGTCAGCCTGGCTCCCGCCACTTTCGGCCAATATGTGTCACTCGACTTTGGCATTGTCGGAACCTTGACCGAATTCGACAAAGAGTATCTGGCACAAAACTTCACGGCATTTTTCCGGCGTGATTACAAACGTGTGGCCGAATTGCACATCGAGTCGGGTTGGGTGCCTGCACAAACCCGCGTGGATGAATTGGAGTCAGCGATTCGTGCAGTGTGCGAACCGTATTTCGACAGACCACTCAAAGAAATTTCTTTGGGCATGGTGTTGATGCGCTTGTTCCAAACCTCGCGCCGCTTTCAGGTGGAGATCCAACCGCAACTGGTGTTGCTGCAAAAAACCTTGCTCAACATCGAAGGTTTGGGCCGCCAACTTGATCCCGAATTGGATTTGTGGAGCACTGCCAAACCATTTTTAGAAAAATGGATGCTCGAGCAAATCGGGCCGCAGCGTTTGTGGAAACAACTCAAAGACGAAGCGCCACGCTTGGCCAAAATGCTGCCCGAGCTGCCTCGTTTGGTTCACGCGTTTTTGCAGCGTGACCAAGAAGAAGAAAAACGCCAATTGCATGAATTGATTCGCTTGCAACAACGCACCAACCGCACACTTCAAGCCATCTTGCTGTTGGCGTTGGGCTTTTTTGCAGGCCTGATGATCACTGCTTTGTTGGGTGTGTGGAGCCTGACGTCAGGCTGATGTGGACAGTGGCAGGCGTTGTCGGGTTTGTCTGGCGGTGTGCACACCGTAAATGACCACAGCGACTGTGACCACCAACATCAGCAAACTGGCGGCGGCATAAATGGACGGGTTGACACCGCGCCGCGCGTAATTGAAGATGACTTGGGGCAAGGTGGTGACGCCTGGTCCCGACAAGAACTCAGACACCACCACATCGTCAAATGACAAGGTGAAGGTCAGCAACCAAGCCGCCACCAAGGCTTGCGACATGTTGGGCAAGGTCACCAGAAAAAACACTTGAAAGGGTCTGCATCCGAGGTCCAGCGCCGCTTCCTCTATGGATCGGTCCATTTCTTTGAGACGAGATTGGATGACCACACTGGCATACGCCATGCCCAGCAACGCATGACCCAGCACCATGGTCAAGGTGCCGCGTTCAGGCCAACCCAGCACACGCTCCATGCCCACAAACAGCAACAACAAGGACATGCCAATGATGACTTCAGGCATGACCAATGGCGATGACAACATCGCATTGAACAACGTGCGGCCACGGAAAGCGCCAAATCGCACGAGCGCAAATGCCGCCAATGTGGCCAACACTGTGCCCAAAGTGGCGCTGAGCAAGGCGACCTTCAGAGACAAGAAAAATCCATCGACCAACCGACTGTCGTTGACCAGTGCCTGATACCAGCGCAGCGAGAAACCGGTGAACACACTGTCTTGTCTGGTGCTGTTGAACGAGAACACCACCAAAAAAGCCAGCGGTAAATAAAAGAACGCATACACACCCGTAAGCCATAATTTGCCGAAGTGCTGACGCCACCAAGCCAAGCTCATGTGTGCATCTCCAGTTCGGCTTTGCGCGCCACGCGTTGGTTGTACCAAGCCAATGGCATGACCACACCCACGATCATCACAATCGCCAGCGCACAGGCGCGAGGCCAATTGTTGCTGCTGAACATTTCGTCCCAGACCACACGACCAATCATCAGGTTTTCAGCGCCACCCAGCAAAGAAGGAATGACGAATTCACCCAAGCATGGAATGAACACCAGCATCGAGCCGGCCACCACGCCCGAGCGACTCAATGGCACGGTGACCAACCAAAACGTTTGCCATGGCGTGGCACCCAAATCTTGAGACGCCTCCAATAAACGGACATCGAGTTTGACCAAGTTGGCGTACAAGGGCAGCACCATGAACGGCAAATAGACATAGGTCATGCCCACCAACATGGACACATCGTTGTAGAGCAATTGGAGCGGTTCGTGGATGAGTCCCACGGCCATCAGCAAGTGATTGATCACGCCTTGCTCGGTCAACAAACCTTTCCATGCGTACACGCGCAGCAAAAAGGATGTCCAAAACGGCAACATCACCATCAGCAACAACATCGGGCGCACACGCTCTGGACTGCGGGCTAAAAAATACGCAAACGGGTAACCAAACAACAAACACAACAGCGTGGTCCACAAGGCGTATTTCAACGACAACAGGTAAGACTCGGTGTAGAGGGTTTGCAGCCAAGCGCCGGTGTCAGTGTCTTGCAAAAGGGACAAGTAATTGGCGAGCTTCAGGTGAAGCAGCACATGTCCGTCGCGAGATTCCATCAAGGGGGCAAAAGGGTCTAAGCCTTCGCCCATGTCGGTCACGCTGATGCGCAACAAAATGAAAAACGGCACTGCAAAAAACAGCAGCAACCAAAACCACGGCACAGCCAACACCACATGGCGCCCATGACGCAATGCAAGCTGGTGCCAAGAAACCAAAGGGGTTGTCACGAATGGACCCAGGCCACAGTGAAACAGCGGTGAATCAGGTGAGGGTGATGCACCGCTGTGTCAGGAATCACTTGCCTTTTTTGAAGCTGGTGTAGACCGCGGTCATGGATTCGCGGGTAGCGTTACCGAGTGCCTCAGGGGGAACCATCAAAGCCAAGTTGGCGTCATCTGGAAACACAGCTTTGTTTTGCGCCACTTCAGGTGACACCATCGGCACGCTGGCTTTGTTGGCAGTGGGATAACCCAACTCGTTGGTTTGAGAGGCAGACACCTCGGCCTTGAGGTAGTAGTTGATGAAGGCCATGGCGTTGTTGGGGTGCTTGGCGTCTGCGGGGACGGCTATCGTGTCAAAGAAGATCAAGCCACCGGTTTTGGGCAGCATGACTTCGATCTCGACACCGCTCTTGTTTTCTGTGGCACGGTTGGCCGCTTGGATAAAGTCACCCGCCCAGCCCAAAGCCACGCAAGCTTTGCCGCCGGCCAGGTCGTCGATCAGGGTGCTGGAGAACAAGCGAATGTCTTTGCGTACCTTGGCCAACATCTCGCCCGCTGCTTTGTGGTCAGCGGCATCGGCTGAATAGGCTTTCTTGCCGATGTAGTGCAGTGCCGGTGGCAGGATTTCGGTGGGCGAATCCAAATACGCGATGCCGCAGGATTTGAGTTTGCTGGTGTAAGTGGGGTTGAACACCAAATCCCAAGCGTTGTCAGGCATGGCGGTGCTGCCAAGGGCTTTGGCCACTTTGGCTTTGTTGATGGCCACGGTGGTGAAACTCCATGCCCAAGGGATGACGTGTTCGTTGCCTGGATCTACTCCAACGAGTTTGCCCATCAAGCCGGCGTCCAGGTTTTTGTAATTGGGGATTTGCGCTTTGTCGAGTTTCTTGAGCAGTCCGGCATCGATCTGCGCTTTGACAAACACGGAACCGGGGACCACGATGTCATAGCCGGTGTTGCCAGCAACGAGTTTGGCTTGCAAGCCTTCGTTGTTTTCAAAGGTCTGGTAGTTGACCTTGATGCCCGTTTCTTGCTCGAAGTTGGCAACCAAATCTTTGGCCACATAGTCTGGCCAGTTGTAAATATTGAGCACTTTTTCTTCGGCATTGGCGACGGCGGCCGGTGCGGCAGCTTTGGGCTCTTCTTTCTTTCCGCAAGCGGCAAGAGCCAGAACAGCGACGAGTACCAGTGAAAAACGATGGATCATGATGACTTTGACTCCAGAAAGATGGATGGGTGGTCAGGACCGAGCCTGTGAAAACGGGCAAGAACCCTAGTATATGTAATGACTGCTGGCAGCTGCGGGAAATTCGATTTGGCAAACGCAAAAGCTTACAATCCACGGCTTTGTCCACCCTTTTCTGAACCCTGCGATCACACCATGCCAATTTATGCCTATAAATGCGGAGCTTGCGGTCTCGCGAAAGACCAATTGCAAAAAATTTCAGACCCGGCGCTGACGGATTGCCCCCAGTGTGGCAAACCCAGTTTCTCCAAGCAGTTGTCGGCGCCCGGTTTTCAGCTCAAAGGTTCGGGCTGGTACGCGACAGATTTCAGATCCAACAATGCGCCCGCCGCAACGCCTGCCACCAGCGATGGAGCCAGTGCCCCGGCAGCAGATGCGCCGTCCAGCAATGCGCCAGCCAAAACCGACACGCCCGCGGCCACCGCCAGCGCTTGCGCACCATCTTGCGCCTGCCATTGATCCTCAATCCCACATCCCATGAACATTAAAAAGTACATATTCGCCGGCTTACTGGTTTGGCTGCCGTTGGCCATCACCTTGTGGGTGTTGAGTTGGTTGGTTGGCGCCATGGACGGCATATTTGCCAATGTACTGAATGGGGTGACCAGTGTCTTGCCGCAAGGGTTAGGTGACTCGTTTCAGCACTTGCTGCAAATACGCGGGCTCGGCGTGGTGTTGGTGTTTGTGGTTTTGGTTGTGACCGGTGCATTTGCTTCAAATGTGGCGGGTCGTTGGTTGGTGACCCAATGGGACAAATTGTTCACGCACATTCCCATTGTCAAATCCATCTATACCAGCGTCAAAAAAGTTTCTGACACCTTGTTCTCCAGCAACGGCAATGCGTTTCGCAAAGCATTGTTGATTCAGTACCCGCGCCAAGGCGCTTGGACGATCGCGTTTCAAACCGGCACACCCAGTGGCGAAGTGGCAGCGCACGTGGGAGAGGGACACATCAGTGTGTATGTGCCAACCACCCCCAACCCCACCAGCGGCTTTTTCTTGGTGGTGCCCATGGCCGATGTGATTGAACTGGACATGAGTGTGGACCAGGCGCTGACTTATGTGATTTCCATGGGGGCGGTGTCCCCCGATCAACCACCTCCTGCCAAGCTGCCAACTTGATTCGTTTGGCAAGCTGTCTTTTTTAAGAAAACCTTCACGAAAGAATTTTGACCATGGCAATGCGCTCTCATTACTGCGGCTTGGTGACCGAAGCCCTTCAAGGACAAACCGTCACGTTGTGCGGCTGGGTCAACCGCAGACGCGACCATGGCGGTGTGATTTTTGTCGACTTGCGTGACCGCGAGGGCTATGTCCAAGTCGTGTGCGACCCCGACCGTCCCGAGATGTTCAAACTCGCTGAAGAGTTGCGCAACGAGTTCTGCATACAAATCAAAGGCTTGGTACGTTTGCGTCCAGAAGGTACTGCCAATGACACGTTGAAGAGTGGAAAAATCGAAGTCTTGTGCCACGAATTGGTGGTGCTCAACCCTTCCGTGACCCCACCGTTTCAGCTGGACGATGACAACTTGTCTGAGACCACCCGCTTGACACACCGAGTGTTGGATTTGCGTCGTCCTTACATGCAAAAAAACCTGATGTTGCGCTACAAAGTGGCCATGGCCGTGCGCAAATTTTTGGACGCCAATGGGTTCGTCGACATCGAAACCCCGATGTTGACCAAAAGCACGCCCGAAGGTGCGCGTGATTACTTGGTGCCCAGCCGAGTCCATGACGGCCATTTCTTTGCGCTGCCACAGTCGCCCCAGCTGTTCAAACAGTTGTTGATGGTGTCGGGCTTTGACCGCTACTACCAAATCACCAAATGTTTTCGTGACGAAGATTTGCGGGCCGATCGTCAACCAGAATTCACCCAGATCGATATCGAAACCTCGTTCATGGACGAAGAGGAAATCCGCGCGCTTTTCCAGAACATGATCAAAGGCGTGTTCGTTGAGGCATTGGGCATTGAGTTGGGCGACTTTCCGATCATGAGTTACACCGATGCCATGCACCGGTTCGGCTCTGACAAACCTGACTTGCGCGTCAAGCTTGAATTCACCGAACTCACTGACGTGATGGCAGATGTGGACTTCAAAGTGTTCAGCACACCCGCCACCAGCAAAGGCGGACGCGTGGTGGCATTGCGGGTGCCAGGCGGTGGCGACATCAGCCGTGGCGAGATCGACAGTTACACCGAGTTTGTGAAGATTTATGGGGCCAAGGGCTTGGCGTGGATCAAGGTCAACGATGTGGCTGCTGGCCGCGAAGGCTTGCAGTCGCCGATTGTGAAAAACCTACACGACAAAGCGATTGTCGAGATCTTGCAACGCACAGGCGCGCAAAACGGCGATGTGTTGTTCTTTGGCGCAGACAAAGCCAAGGTGGTGAACGATGCCATCGGCGCATTGCGTTTGAAAATTGGCCACAGCGATTTCGGTAAAAAACAAGGTTTGCTGGAAGACCGCTGGGCGCCGTTGTGGGTGGTGGACTTTCCCATGTTTGAATACGACGAGGAAGCACAGCGCTACAACGCCGTGCACCACCCCTTCACGGCACCCAAAGACGGCCATGAAGACTGGATGGTCACCGCCCCTGAAAAATGCGTGGCCAAGGGCTACGACATGGTGTTGAACGGCTGGGAAATTGGCGGCGGCTCGGTGCGTATCCACCGTGCCGATGTCCAGCAAAAAGTGTTCGATGCATTGAAGATCACGCCTGAAGAAGCGCAAATCAAATTTGGTTTCTTGTTGGATGCATTGCAATACGGGGCCCCACCGCACGGCGGCTTGGCGTTCGGTTTGGACCGCATCGTCACACTCATGACTGGTGCAGAATCCATTCGGGATGTGATTGCCTTCCCCAAAACCCAGCGTGCCCAATGTTTGCTGACCCAGGCCCCGTCTTTGGTCGATGAAAAACAATTGCGTGAATTGCACATTCGCTTGCGCAACCTCGAACTCAAGCCCGCTTGAAGGCTTGGCCCCCTCACTGAGGCTTTGCAACCTCAGTGATTTAAGGTTTTGTCCGACGCGCGCTGGCCCTGACATCAGCGGCTGTTAGTATCCCGCCACAACCACTTGGATTGATCGCAATATGTCCTCTTCCATCGTCGACCAGGGCGTTCCCATCTCCGTCAAAATCCGTGAGCGTGTCAAAGCCGCCAAGCAGCGCTTTCACGCCAACGACAATATTTCCGAATTCATTCAGCCCGGCGAACTCGAAGGTTTGCTGCAAGAGGTTGAAGACAAGATGAAGCATGTGCTCGAGAGTTTGGTGATCGATACCGACAACGACCACAACACGAACGAGACCGCCAAGCGACTCGCCAAAATGTATGTCAAGGAAGTCTTCAACGGGCGCTATGTCACGTCGCCTGACATCACCGAGTTCCCCAATGCCGAGCGACTCAATGAATTGATGATCGTCGGGCCCATCACGGTGCGCAGCGCGTGCAGCCACCACTTTTGTCCCATCATCGGCAAGATTTGGATTGGGGTATTGCCCAATGAAAACACCAATGTCATTGGCTTGTCCAAATACGCCCGCTTGGCAGAATGGGTGATGGGCAGACCGCAAATCCAAGAAGAGGCCGTGGTGCAATTGGCCGATTTGATTCAACAAAAAACCCGCCCGGACGGCTTGGCCTTGGTGATGGAAGCCACGCACTTTTGCATGGCATGGCGCGGCGTCAAAGATTTGGACAGCCGCATGATCAATTCGGTCATGCGTGGGGCTTTCTTGAAAGACCCGATATTGCGCCGAGAGTTTTTGGCCTTGATCCCCCAAAAAAGTTAAGCACATGCCGCCCGCAGTGGTTAGCAACCCGTGGGCATGACACGGCTGCTGGGTTGCGATTTCAGCAGCAGCCCCAACCCACGCAAACCCATCTTGCTGGCATGGGGAGAACTGGTGGGGGACCGTGTGGCGCTCACTGCTCTAGAGCGCTTGCCATCGCTCAGCGCTTTCAGTGATGGTTTGCAGGCGCACAGCGATTGGGTGGGCGGCTTTGATCTGCCGTTTGGGTTGCCGCGAGAGTTGGTACAAACCTTGGGTTGGCCCACGCAATGGCTCGCGTGCATGCAACATTTTTCACAACTCAGCCGTGAAGACATTCGCACATCGTTCGCGGCGTTTTGCCAAGCCCGACCAGTGGGTGGCAAATTTGCCCACCGCGCCACTGACGGGCCTGCAGGTTCCAGCCCGTCAATGAAATGGGTCAACCCGCCGGTGGCATTCATGATGCATGCCGGTGTGCCATTGCTGTTGAAAGCAGGCGTGCATTTCCCGGGTTTGCACGAAGGCGATTTGCGTCGGGTGGCGCTGGAAACTTACCCTGGCATGTGGGCGCGTCGCGTGTTGAACCGGCAAAGCTACAAGAATGATGCTGTCGCGAAACAAACCACCGAGCGTTGGGTGGCGCGCAAAAACCTGTTGCATGCATTGGTCTGGGGACATGATGATTTGCCATTGCGATTGAAACTCAGCTCTGCGATGGCGGACACCTTGGTCGACGATGCCAGTGGCGACAGCATAGACGCTGTCATCTGCATGATGCAAGCGGCTTGGGCGTTGCAACAGCATGCCAATGGCGATGCGATGTATGGACTTCCGTCGGACATGGACCGGTTGGAAGGATGGATCGTCAACGCATGAGCACCGCGGTGTTTGCCCAGCAGTTGCAAACACCGCGCATGTGGTTGCGTTGTCCTTTGCCGGGTGAGGGCATGGCGTTGTACCAAGCGGTGTCATCCACGTTGGACTTGTTGCGTCAATGGCCTGACTCCCTGCCGTGGGCGCAGCAAGCGCAGTCTCCCGACATCTCTGAAGACTATTGCCAGACTTGCTATGCGTCTTGGGTCATGGGTTTGCGTTGGCCGTTGTTGATGTGGGACACCGACAGCGGCAGATTGGTGGGCAGCATCGGTTTTCATCGCTTGGACCATGACAACCAGGTTTGGGAATTGGGTTACTGGTGCAGTCGCGAATTTCAAGGCCAGGGACGCACCAGTGAAGCAGTCAAGGTGTTAACCGCTCATGTGAGGCAACATTGGCCACACGTGTGCATGTTGTGTCGCATCGATGGCCGAAACACCGCCAGCGTCAGTGTGGCCATCAAAGCTGGATTCCATTTGACACAACAAGAGACGCTGTTGTCAGACAGCGGGGCGGACTTTCAGGTTCATCACTATGTGTTGGGCCGATGACGGCAAACTGGGCAATCGCTTTGTCGCTGTAATCGCATTTCCGTCCAGCTTAAATTGTGGCCGTCCAACAATTGCAATCGCCCAGCCAAAGAGTCACCGATGCCTGCGAGCAGCTTGAGGGCTTCTGCTGCTTGCAGACTGCCAATCACACCCACCAGTGGTGCGAGCACGCCCATGGTGGCGCAACTGATTTCCTCTGGCGCGTCGTCTGGCGGAAACACACAGGCATAGCAAGGAGAGTCTGAATGGCGAGTGTCATAAGTGGTGAGTTGCGCATCGAACCGAATCACCGCGCCACTGACCAACGGCACGGCATGCGCAACACAAGCGGCATTCAACGCGTGTCGGGTGGTGAAATTGTCTGTGCAGTCCAGCGCCACATCCACCTGCGGCATGTGTTCATGCAACCAAGCTGCATCTGCGCGCTGCGAAAAAATGTGGATGTCAATGTCAGGGTTGAGCGCTTGCATGGATTGACGCGCTGATGCCACCTTGGGTTCGCCGATGCGCTCTGTGGTGTGGGCAATTTGGCGTTGCAGGTTGGTCAAGTCGACCACATCATGGTCAACCAAGGTGATGTGACCAACACCTGAAGCCGCTAAATACAAGGCGGCGGCACTGCCCAAACCGCCCGCACCGAGCACCAGCGCATGGCTGTTCAGCAGTGTTTCTTGCCCGGTGTCGCCAAGCTCATTGAGCAATATGTGGCGCGAATAACGCAGCAGTTGGGCGTCATTCACCCTTTACTGTTCCTTTTTTTCAACCGGTCGTTCGGTCTGGGTTTTGCTGATCTTGACCGGTTGGCGTTTCAAGTGGTTGAGCGCTTGCTGCAGCTGGAAGTCTTCCGCGCTGCCGAACTCAGGCGTTTTGCGATCGGCAACCGGTTTTTTCGATTCTTCTTCCAAACGCTTTAACGCTTCTTCGCGGGCTTTCTCACGTCCAGGGTCTTTGACCTCGACGCCTTGGCCACTGTTGAGGTGCTTTTCCAAGTCAGCTTCACGCGTGCGAAGCGCGGCGTAAGGGCTGCCTTCGGGGGTGTCGTCCACCACCAAGTCGGGAACGATGCCTTTGGCCTGAATGGAGCGACCGCTGGGCGTGTAGTAACGCGCCGTGGTGATTTTCAAAGCCGTGTCAGCACCCAATTGACGAATGGTCTGAACGGAGCCTTTGCCGAAGGTTTGGCTGCCCATCAACACGGCACGTTTGTGGTCTTGCAAAGCCCCCGCGACGATTTCGCTGGCAGAGGCTGAACCTTCATTGACCAACACCACCAAAGGCACTTTTTTGTAGAAGTTTTGGGTTTTGCTGGCCAAGGTGCTGACGGTGTCTTGTCCGCCGCGGCGCAAGTAAAAATCGGGTGCGGCTTTGAAGGTGAACTTGCTTTCTTCCAACTGGCCGTTGGTGGAAACCACCGTGACGTTGTCTGGCAAGAACACCGCAGAGATGGCCACGGCTGCATCGAGCAGGCCGCCTGGGTCGTTGCGCAAATCCAAAACCAAGCCTTTCATTTTCGGGTCTTGTTTGTAGAGTTCTTCGAGCTTGCGGGTCAGGTCGTCGACGGTGCGCTCTTGGAACTGGCTGACACGCACCCAACCGAAACCGTTTTCGATCATCTTGCTTTTGACGCTGACGGTTTTGATTTCTTCGCGAATGATGGTGACGGGGAAAGTGCGGTTTTCATCTTTGCGGAAGATGGTCAACACCACTTTGGTTTTGGGTTCGCCGCGCATGCGCTTGACAGCATCGTTGAGCGACATGCCTTTGACCACGGCGTCGTCGATTTTGGTGATCAGGTCGCCGGGCTTAAGGCCTGCGCGGTCTGCCGGTGAGCCTTCAATGGGTGACACCACTTTGACCAGGCCTTCTTCTTGCGAAATTTCAATGCCGACGCCAACGAATTTGCCTGTGGTGCCTTCGCGAAATTCTTTATAGGATTTTTTATCGAAATACTGAGAGTGCGGGTCGAGGCTGGACACCATGCCGGAGATTGCATCGTTGATGAGTTTTTTCTCATCGACAGGTTCCACGTAATCTGACTTGACCATGCTGAAAACGGCCGCCAGTTGTTGCAGTTCTTCCAGAGGCAATGGCGCCATGTTGGCGCGAGCCACGGTTTGAAGGGAAAACGTGGTGAGCGCACCGGCTAGCGCGCCCACTGTCAACCAACCTGCGATTTTGAGTTTCTGACCCATATGTAACCTGCCCATGTGTGACGATCGCTGATCTGGCGATTTAGGAAGATAGTCTACTGCCTATACGCCGCTGCCCAGCACCCACGTGAGTCATAACCCCTGTGCCGTGGGACAACCTTGCGTGGTGACTGGCTCAGAGGTAGTAATGCTTGAGTGGGCGCAAATCTTCGTCCAACTCGTAAACCAAAGGTTCTCCATTTGGGATGTTCAAGCCGACGATGTCTTGGTCTGAAATCCCGTCCAAATACTTGACCATGGCGCGGATGGAATTGCCGTGCGCACTGACCAGCACGCGTTTGCCGCTGCGTATGGCTGGCGCGAGCGAATCGTTCCAAAACGGCATGACACGTTCAATCGTGTCTTTGAGGCATTCTGTGAGCGGCACTTGCCCTGCTTGCAATTTGGCGTATCGCACATCGTGGCGCTCGCAGCGCTCGTCGTCGGCGGACAGTGCAGGCGGCGGTACGTCGTAACTGCGCCGCCATGCGAGCACCTGTGCTTCGCCATACTGTGCAGCCGTTTCGGCTTTGTTCAGCCCTTGCAATGCACCGTAATGGCGCTCGTTCAATCGCCAGTGGTGCGCCACGGGCAGCCAACTGCGCTCCATGCTGTCCAAGGTGTGCCACATGGTGTGGATGGCTCGCTTGAGTACGCTGGTGTAGCCCAAATCGAAATCGAAGCCGTGTGCTTTGAGTTTCAGGCCGGCTTGTTTGGCTTGTTCGATGCCGGTGGCGGTCAACGCCACATCGGTCCAGCCGGTGAATCGGTTTTCCAGGTTCCACAGTGATTCACCGTGGCGAATGAGTACGAGCTTGTGCATGAAAGAGAAACCTTGCAAATGAATTCAATCCAAAAGGATTCTAGAATGCACCACTGTCAACAAAGAGGTTGAGTGCGTGAATTTTTTAATCGATAACTGGATGTTGGTACTGGTTGCTGTGACTTCCGGCACCGCTTTGTTACTCCCCGCATTACAAGCCATGGGTACACCTGGTTTGTCCCCGACGCAAGCCGTGCTGCTGATCAACCGAGAAAAAGCCAATGTGGTCGATGTGAGAAGCGCAGAGGAATTTGCCAGCGGCCATTTGATCGGCGCCAAACATGTGGCGGTTGAAAACATCTCATCCGAATTGAACAAAACTGTTCCTGACAAAAAACGCCCGCTCATTTTGGTTTGCGCCAGCGGCATGCGTTCGCAAAAAGCCCAGCGTATCGCCCTGCAAATGGGCTACGAACAAGTCCACAGTTTGGGTGGTGGATTGAAAAACTGGCAGGATGCCAACTTGCCCTTGGAAAAAACAGCTTGAACTAACCCACACAGAACGACCATGACACCCGTCAAGATGTACACCACTGCCGTTTGCCCTTACTGCACCCGCGCCAAACAAATCCTCAAGGCGCGCGGCGTGTCACACATCGAAGAGGTGCGCATCGATTTGTCCGACCAAGAACGTGACCGCATGATGGCGTTGACAGGCAGGCGCACCGTCCCCCAAATTTTCATTGGCGATGTGCATGTCGGCGGCTGCGACGACTTGATGGCATTAGACAGTCGTGGTGGCTTGGTGCCCTTGCTGCAAGCCAGCTGAGATAATCCTTTTTTTAACCTAACCCGCTCAGGCCTTGTCGCACAGCGGGTTTTTCATGTCAGGAAGCCAAGATGGCAGACAACCTCGAACCCGTATTCCTCATTCAACGTGTGTACCTCAAGGACATGTCGTTGGAGCAACCCAACTCGCCGGGTATTTTGTTAGCGCAAGACCAGCCTGCCGTTGACATCCAAATCGGTCTGGATTCTGAACAAGTCGGTGATGGCGTGTTCGAAATCACCGTCACGGCCACCGTCACGGCCAAGGTCAACGAACAAACCATGTTTTTGGTAGAAGCCAAGCAGGCCGGCATTTTTGAAATTCGACACATGCCTGAAGGTCAGTTGCAACCGATCACGGGCATTGCGTGTCCGCAAATCATTTACCCCTATCTGCGCAGCAACGTGGCTGACGTGATTCAGCGCGCTGGCTTTCCACCGGTTCACATGGCGGAGATCAATTTCCAAGCCATGTACGACCAGCAGCAGCGCATGAAAGCCGAGCAACAACTGCAGTGAAGTTATTGATCGCCGGGGCTGGCGCTTGGGGCACAGCGCTGGCCATTCAAGCCAGTCAACGTCACTCGGTCACGTTGTGGGCCCGGCATGCAGACCATGTGCAAGACATGGCGACAACGCGTGTCAACCAACGCTATTTGCCCGGCGTGCAATTACCTGATTCGCTCACCCTCAGTCATGCACCGTTGGCTCAATGGGTGCCCACCTCAGACTTGGTGCTCTTGGCCGTGCCGATGGCGTCTTTGCGTGGCCTCCTCACGGACGTGTCTTCGTTTGCCGCTCACACGCCTGTGGTTTGGTTGTGCAAAGGCTTTGAAGCGGCTTCTCATGGATGGTTGGCCCATGAAGTGCAACAACACGTGGCGGCCCAAGTCCATGCCGGTGTGTTGAGTGGCCCGAGTTTTGCGCAAGAGGTGGCTTTGGGTTTGCCAGCCGCTTTGGTGGCTGCCAGTCGACATACTCACGTGAGAGATGCACTGGTTCAAGCGTTTCATGGCGGCAGTTTGCGCATTTATGCCAATGACGATGTTGTCGGTGTCGAGGTCGGTGGCGCCGTCAAAAATGTGATGGCGATTGCCACGGGCTTGTGTGACGGGCTGGAACTCGGCATGAACGCGCGAGCTGCTTTGGTGACGCGCGGATTGGCAGAGATGACGCGTTTGGGCGTGGCCTTGGGTGCACGCGCTGACACGTTCATGGGCTTGAGTGGTTTGGGCGATTTGGTCCTCACCGCGACCGGTGATTTGTCGCGCAATCGACAAGTCGGCATGGGTTTGGCCAAGGGCCGTTCATTGCCTGAAGTGTTGCAATCGCTCGGCCATGTCGCTGAAGGTGTTTACAGCGCACGCACAGTGGTGCGACGTGCACAGTCATTGGGGGTAGACATGCCGATTGCGTCTGCCGTGGTCTCGGTGCTTGAGGGAACAGTCAGTGCCCGCGATGCCGTCGCTGCATTGATGGGGCGCGACGCCAAGGGCGAGTAGCGCCATGCAAGCGGCGCAAGTGTCAAACCTCTGTGTTGTCAATCAATCGGGTGCGGCCGAGTTTGGCTGCGCCCAGCACGACCATGGGTTCATGGTCAGGTGATGACACGGGTGACAAATCGTGTTGATGCCGCAAAGTGACGTAGTCCGGTTGCCAACCCCTGGCGCGCAGGTAGTCCATGGCTTGGTTCTCGGCGGCGGTCACATCCATGCGCCCCGTTGCTTGAGCCGCCCGTGCCGACGCAGCCAACGCATTCAACGCCAAGGACAAATGCACCGCCTCGGCGCGCTCATCTGCACTCAAATACCCGTTGCGTGAACTCAGGGCCAAACCGTCGGCGGCGCGGGTGGTGGCAGCGGTCACGATGTCAATGGGCATGGCCAATTGCGCCACCATGCGTTTCAAAACCAGTTGCTGTTGGTAATCCTTCTGACCAAACACCGCGGTCCCTGCTTGGCCATTGAACACGCAATGAAAGAGTTTCAACACCACGGTGCACACGCCAGTGAAAAACCCTGGTCTGAATTCACCTTCGAGAATGTTCGCCAATGCGGGGTCGGGCAAGACTTTGAAGGTTTGGGGCTCGGGGTACAACTCGGATTCATCCGGTGCAAACAACACATCACACCCAAGCGCACGCAGTTGTTCGCCATCGCTGTCGAAGGTGCGCGGATAACTGGCGAAATCTTCGTGGGGCAAAAACTGCAAGCGGTTGACAAAAATGCTGGCAACAGTCACGTCACCCAGTGGCTTGGCCATGCGCATTAAATTGAGATGGCCTTCGTGCAGGTTGCCCATCGTGGGCACGAACACGGGGTGTTGAAACGTCGAAAGATGGCGGCGCAAGTCTGCCACCGTGCGGGCGATCAGCATGCGCGAATTACCAAGCGTGCAATTCGTTGACCGGGAAGCGCTTTTCTTTCACAGATTGGACAAACGCTTGCATGGCGCCCAAGACGTTACCTGTGTCGGTCATGAAATTGTGGGCAAATTTCGGTACCTTGCCTTGGGTCACGCCGAGCATGTCATGCAACACCAAAATTTGTCCTGCGGTGTCTACCCCAGCGCCGATGCCGATGGTGGCGCAGGTGGTCAGCGCACGAGTGATCTCGCCAGACAATGCCGCAGGCACCATTTCCATCACCAACGCTTGCGCGCCAGCATTTTGCAATTGCAATGCATCATTCATCAGTTGCTGTGCGGCCGATTCGGTGCGCCCTTGCACCCGGTAACCGCCCAAGGTGTTGACACTTTGCGGCGTCAAACCAATGTGGCCACACACCGGAATACCGCGCGTGACCAAACATTCGACAGTGGGAGCCAGCCAAGCACCGCCTTCGAGTTTGACCATGTGCGCACCGGCTTGCATCAGCACGCTGGCGCTGCGAAAGGCTTGTTCAGGCGTGCCATAACTGCCGAATGGCATGTCGCCCAATATGAGCGGACGGCCATTTTGTTTTTGCAAACCGCGCGCCACGCATTCGGTGTGGTAGCGCATGGCTTCGAGTGTGACAGGGATGGTGCTGTTGTGGCCTTGGCAAACCATGCCCAGTGAATCGCCCACCAAAATGATCTCTACACCAGCCAAATCTGCCACAGCCGCAAAGGTCGCGTCATAAGCGGTGAGCATGGTGATTTTTTCGCCATCAGCCAGCATTTTCATCAAGCTGTTGAGGGTCATGGGGGGGCGTTTGCCAGCGGGTGGGGCAGAGGGTTGAACGCTCATGGCGTGTGCTCCTTCAAAGCGTGGGTATCAATGGGCGGGTGCGTATGCCAAACGGACATAAATGGGGGCGTAGGCTTCGGCTTGGGTGATGTCAACCAGCATTTCTTTGGCCAATTCAAGCAGCGCGATGAAAGTCACCAGCAACACGGGCACCCCTTGTGACGGGTCAAACAAATGCTCAAACTCGACAAAACGCTGACCTTGGAGTTTTTTCAGCACGATGCTCATGTGCTCGCGCACCGACAGTTCTTGGCGACTGATTTTGTGGTGCTGAACCAATTTGGCGCGGCGCAAAATGTCAGCCCACGCGGCTTGCAAATCGGGCACATCGACATGTGGGAAACGCGGCTGCAAAGATTGTTCAATGTATACCTGAGCGCGCAAGAAATCACGGCCATGTTGCGGCACGGCATTGAGGCGCGCAGCGGCCAATTTGAGTTGTTCGTATTCCAGCAGGCGGCGAACCAATTCTGCCCGGGGGTCTTCGACCTCTGCACCATCGTCCACCTTTTTCGGTGGCAGCAACATGCGCGATTTGATTTCAATCAGCATGGCCGCCATGAGCAAATATTCAGCGGCCAGTTCCAGATTGGTTTTGCGGATTTCCTCGACATAGCTGAGGTATTGCCGCGTCAATCCCGCCATGGGGATGTCCAAAATATTGAAGTTTTGTTTGCGGATCAGGTAGAGCAATAAATCCAGCGGGCCTTCAAAAGCTTCCAAAAAAATTTGAAGTGCATCCGGCGGGATGTACAAATCTTGCGGCATGGCGAACAGCGGTTCACCATACAAGCGGGCCACAGCCACATGGTCAATCACCGAGGGCATGTGGGGGAGGTCGGCATTGGGCCCGGTGGGCCAATTCGCCACGGTGGGGGTACTCACTTGGGCGCTTGGGTTAAGTACACGTAAGGCTTTTGTGCCACGCGTGCTGCATTGAATTCGTTTTGTTCTTGTCGGTTGGGGTGTTTGTCCCACCACAACGCCCGGCCCCGTCGTTGCTCGGCTTCAAGCGCAGGCTTCTGTGCTTTGAGTTGCTGCAAAAAATCGGTGGTTTCAGAAATGTAGGGGGGGCGGCTGAACAAAGACATGGGTCACGGATTCCTTATTGCCGTTGATTCTACCCAGTGCAGTCACAAACCCGCAGGCCAGTGCAAGCGCGCGCCGTACTTGAGCTCAAAGTCGCTGATGTCTTGCGGCCGGTCCAAGTCGGTGATGTAGTGCAGGTTTTGGCATTCATGGCGGTGGGTCCTTGCCCCATGGCTTTGTCGCCATTCTTTGCAACCGAAGTCGCTGCTGCCAGACAAAATGTCTGAACGCGCGGCGGCGCTGAGCAGTACCGGATTGCCCGGTTGACCATGAACCACAGGAAACACCATCTCGGTGCCAGCCGGCCGTTTTGAAAACACGTGAATCAAGTGTTGGATGTCAGAGGCGTTGACCAAAGGTTGGTCAGCCAACGCCATCACCACGGCCTCGACATCTTCCCCGATCGCTTGCAACCCCAAGCGCTGAGACGACACCAACCCTTGCGCAGGGTCAGGGTTGTGTACCAACTCCACTGGCATGCCTTCCAGCGGCAGACTGATGTCTGCGGCATAGTGACCCAGCACCACCACCAATCGAGCAACACCAGCTTGCAACACATGGTTGGCCATGCGTTTGATCAGTGGTTGTCCATCGAGTTGCAACAGCGATTTGGGTTTGTTCCCCATGCGCGAACCCGCGCCTGCAGCCAATAACACCGCGCCAACACGCAAAGTGGAATGCATCACGCGCAGCTGTCAGCGAATACGCATGCCAGGCGCAGCGCCTGGCCACGGATGGAGCACATAAATACCGGGATGGGCTTTCTCGTCCGCATGCGAAGCCGCCAGCACCATGCCTTCTGACACGCCGAATTTCATCTTGCGCGGCGCCAAATTGGCCACCATGACCGTGTGTTTGCCGATCAAGTCAGATGGTTGGTAAGCGCTGGCAATGCCGCTGAACACATTGCGCAGGCGGCCTTCGCCAACATCCAAGGTGAGTCGCAGCAACTTGGTGCTGCCTTCGACCGGCTCGCAATTGACGATCAACGCCACTCGCAAATCGACCTTGGCGAAGTCGTCGATGGTGATGACCGGGGCAATGTCCTCGCCGCCTGGGATGGATAAATCGGTCTCTGACCCCAATTCATCGGCCACCGGTGCAGCTTCAAACAAAGCATCCAGCATCTTTTCGTCCACGCGTTGCATCAAG
This sequence comes from Betaproteobacteria bacterium, assembly GCA_009925585.1. Classification (GTDB taxonomy): domain Bacteria; phylum Pseudomonadota; class Gammaproteobacteria; order Burkholderiales; family Burkholderiaceae_C; genus Limnohabitans. Next base: position 23,660 of record RFYK01000024.1, read on the forward strand.
TGCGTGTAGGTGCCGATGACATGCCCCGCCCCCAAAGGCTGGGCGGCATTGCCAAAGGTCATGGGCGCAATGTTCAGAAAGTTTTCTACTTGAATGGCGAGTTGCGGCAACACTGGCTTGAGCATGGCACTGAGCAAGCGAAACGCTTCGATGCAAGTGCTGCAAACTTCTTGCAGACGGGCATCTTGACCCGCTTGTTTGGCCAGTTCCCAAGGCTTGTTGGCATCGACAAATTCATTCACCCGATCGGCCAGTGCCATGGTGTCGCGCAAGGCTTTGGCGTAATCGCGTTGCTCGAACAAGTCCGCCACGCCTGCCAAGCCATTTTGCAATTGACCCAGCAAGGCTTGACCGTCTGCACCCACCAGACCCAACTTGCCCTCAAACCGTTTGCTGATGAAGCCGGCCGCACGAGACGCGATGTTGATGTATTTACCGACCAAATCGCTGTTGACACGCGCCATGAAATCTTCGGCGTTGAAATCGATGTCTTCGTTGCGCCCGTTGAGTTTGGCTGCCAGGTAATAGCGCAACCATTCGGGGTTCATGCCGAGCTTGAGGTATTTCAACGGGTCCAACCCCGTGCCCCGGCTTTTGCTCATCTTCTCGCCGTTGTTCACCGTCAGAAAACCGTGCACAAACACCTTGTCTGGGGTTTTACGGCCACTGAACTTGAGCATCGCAGGCCAAAACAAGGTGTGAAAGGTGACGATGTCTTTGCCAATGAAATGGTATTGCTCCACTTGGTTGTCTTGCATGTAAGCGTCGAAATCTTCACCGCGACGGTCCAGCAAATTTTTCAATGACGCCAAGTAGCCGACTGGCGCGTCCAGCCACACATAAAAATATTTGCCTGGCGCGTCCGGAATTTCAATGCCGAAATACGGCGCATCGCGGCTGATGTCCCAGTCACCCAAGCCTTCGCTGGTACTGCCGTCGGGGTTGGTGCGCACGCTGAACCATTCCTTGACCTTGTTGGCCACTTCCGGTTGCAGGTGTTTGCCGTTTTGCGTCCAGTCTTGTAGAAAAGCCACGCAACGCGGGTCTGACAGTTTGAAGAAAAAATGCTCGGCTTGTTTGAGCACCGGTTTGGCGCCACTCAAACCCGAATAAGGGTTGATCAAGTCGGTCGGTGCATACACCGCACCACAGCTTTCACAGTTGTCGCCGTACTGGTCTTTGGCACCGCATTTCGGGCATTC
>RFYK01000231.1 GCA_009925585.1 Betaproteobacteria bacterium
ATATTTGTAGAAGGTGTGGCGGTACATGACAAAAACACGGACCTGCCCAAACTGCGTAGCCGTGTGGGCATGGTGTTTCAAAGTTTTGAGCTTTTCCCGCATTTGTCAGTGACCCAAAACTTGACTATTGCGCAGCAAAAAGTCTTGGGTCGTAGCGAAGAGGAAGCGCAGGCCCACGGGCTAAAGTACCTCGATCGTGTGGGCTTGATGGCGCACAAAGACAAATTTCCCGGCCAGCTCTCTGGGGGGCAGCAGCAACGGGTAGCTATCGCGCGCGCCTTGAGCATGGATCCCATCGTGATGTTGTTTGACGAACCCACCTCTGCACTTGACCCAGAGATGGTGGGCGAGGTCTTGGACGTGATGGTCGACTTGGCCAACGAAGGTATGACCATGATGTGCGTGACGCATGAAATGGGCTTTGCCCGCAAAGTGGGCAGCCGCGTAATTTTCATGGATGTGGGCGGCAAAATCCTGGAAGACTGCTCCAAAGACGAATTTTTCAACCATCCAGAAAATCGGCAGCCAAGGACCAAAGAATTCTTGAACAAAATTTTGGCGCATTGAATTCGCAGCCTGGTTTAGCCTGTCAGTGGAACTTGGCAATCCATGTATCCCACCACCACTTCAGACGGTGAGATGGCCTCTTGGACGAGGCGATTATTTTTGTAAAAGTGTGGGCTTCAGTTTGTTAATGCTTCAGGGATGATGGCGATTTGTGCGCTTCTTATGAAATGGATAAGTTGTACTTTCGGTAACGCGAAAAACGATTACGGCATTTTTTTCAGCACGCATTGATTGGTGTACGTGCTAGGTCACAAAGCCTGCGGTAATTGCCTACACAGCACCGTACTGGCGCTACACACGATGGGATTTCATTCGCCTCCAGAATTCCCGCGCTCATTAGGCGGTTCACGTCCGTTTTCTCGCAGTAAAGGCCGTGTAAAGAGAAAGTATGGCTGCGCTGGGTATTTATTTTTGACGCCATAATTCTCGACGTTCATGGCGCTAGGGTCATGCTTTGCTTGCCTATGAAAATACTTGTAAAAAGTGGAGATATTGATGCGGCCTGATTTGTTGAATTTTTGCATGCGAGGGTTTTTGGTGGCATGTGCGCTTGCGGTGACAGCGTGTGGTGGCGGTTCCTCGGACTCAAATTCCATATCGGGTGTTCTTTGTGGCTATTCGGATAAGGGTACCCAAAATCTGTCTTACGTCAACAGTACGCCCGGCAGTGGTACCCCAACGACCGTCAACGAAAATCTTGCGTTCAGCTTCAGTTGGAGTTGCAGCGGCAGCCAGCGATCTTTTACCGGCAATGGTGTCCCTAACCATGAGGTGAAAGATGGTAACTTTGCCACCAAAGTGTCAGCCCAAACAATCTCAGGCGCTATGGCTCTGGCGCCTGTTGCCACCACCACGTCTACGCCTGTCAAACTT
>RFYK01000232.1 GCA_009925585.1 Betaproteobacteria bacterium
CACACGCTGTGTGCGCTTTGGACAAGAAGTCGCCGGCATCATGGAACTCGGCATGTCGCACCGCGGTGAGCATGCAGAGATTGAAACATTTGTGGGCCAGTCAGTCGATTCAGAACTATCCGGCAACATGATCGACATCTGCCCTGTAGGTGCATTGACGAGTAAGCCATTCCGTTACAGCGCCCGTACTTGGGAACTAGGCCGTCGCAAATCGATCAGCCCCCACGACGCAACCGGTGCCAACCTCGTGGTGCAAGTGAAAAACAACAAAGTCTTGCGTGTTGTGCCACTAGAAAACGAAGACGTCAACGAGTGCTGGATTTCAGACCGTGATCGTTTTAGCTATGAAGCACTCGACAGCCAAGACCGACTCACGGCCCCCATGCTCAAACAAGGTGGCGAGTGGAAAACAGTGGATTGGCAAACCGCTTTGGAATATGTCGCCAATGGCTTGCAAGCTGTGAAATCGCAATACGGTGCTGAATTCATCGGCACTTTGGCTAGCCCTCACAGCACCACAGAAGAGTTGTATTTAGCCGCCGCTTTGATGCGCGGCTTAGGCAGCCAAAACATTGACGCACGTTTGCGTGCATCAGACTTCCACCACAACAACACTGCGCGTTGGTTGGGAACTGCTATTGCCTCTTTGGGTACTTTGCAGCGCGCCTTGGTCATTGGATCTAACGTGCGCAAAGACCAGCCTTTGTTAGCGCTGCGTTTACGCCACGCTGTGCGCCATGGCGCTAAGTTGCATGCAATCAACGACGTTGCATTTGATTGGGCGATGCCTGTTACCACTCAAATGGTCGCTGAGTCTGCCAATTGGGTGCAAGCCTTGGCCGATGTGGCCGCTGCTGTTGCGCAACTCACTGGCGCAACTGCTCCTGTGGCAGGCAACGCAAACAACCCGCAAGCACAAGCAATTGCAAAATCTTTGCACAGTGGTGATCGCAAAGCTGTTTTGTTAGGCAATGCAGCAGCACACCATGCCAAAGCATCTAGCTTGTTGGCATTGGCCAATTGGATTGGTGCACAAACTGGTGCCACTGTGGGCTATTTGGGTGAAGCTGCTAACACGGTTGGTGCACAAGTAGTGGGCGCCGTCCCTTCGCACGGCGGACAAAACGCGGCACAAATGGCGCGTGGTGGTTTGAAAGCCGCATTGCTTTTGCATACCGAGCCCCATGCCGACATGGCGTATGGCGCAGCGGCTGTGCAAGCGCTAGAAAAAGCAGAGATGGTGGTGACACTTTCTGCTTTCAAAACCAATAGGGCATTCAGCGATGTGCTGTTGCCGATCGCTCCCTTCACGGAAACTGCTGGAACCTTTATCAACACCGAAGGTCGCGCACAAAGCTTCCACGGGGTTGTCAAGCCTTTGGGTGAAACCCGTCCTGCGTGGAAAGTGTTGCGCGTCTTGGGTTCTATGCTCAAAGTGC
>RFYK01000233.1 GCA_009925585.1 Betaproteobacteria bacterium
TTTTGATGTACGCCACGGGAATGCGGATGTCTTCCAAGCGCGCGGCTTTCAAGGGCTTGAATGAAAACACATTGCCAATCAGCGAGGCGGTCATGTTGGCGATGGAACCTTCTTCAAACAAAATCAGGTCGTAAGCCACCCATGCGAAGTATTCGCCGGGACGTCCGGGCACAGCTTCTACTTTGTAAGCCTTGGCGCGGTAGCTGTCACAGGCGGTCAAGCGATCGGTCCATACCACGGTCCATGTGGCAGTCGAGGATTCGCCGGCGACGGCGGCGGCGGCCTCTTCGGGGTCAACACCCTCTTGCGGTGTGATGCGGAACAGACAGATGGTGTCGGTGTCCTTGGGCGTGTAGTCGGGCATCCAATAGCCCATCTGTTTGTATTTCAACACGCCAGCGCTGTAGCGCTTTTTGGCATCGGTGATTTGGGTGCTTGCAGTCATCAAAAAACTCCATCGTGGTGAGAAGATGGAAGGACTGTAAAAACTCCGGCAAAATAAGTAAATTCATTTATTTTCGATTTTGAATTAAGGAAAACTTAATTGAAGAACGCCACCTTCCGCCAATTGCGGTTTTTCAACGCGGTTGCCAGACACCTGAGTTTCACCAAGGCCGCCGAGGACATGCATGTCTCGGCACCGGCTGTGACCATGCAAATCAAGGACTTAGAAGCGGAAATTGGCATGCCGTTGTTTGAGCGCCAGGGCAGAAAGGTCAGCCTGACCACCACTGGCGAGTACATGCTGGTTTACAGCCGCCGGATGCTGGCACTGCTCAAAGACGCGGAAGACGCCGCCGCAAGGCTTCAGCGGATCGAGACCGGCAACCTGACCATTGGCTTGGTCGGCACCACGACTTACTTTATTCCGGCGCTGTTGAACCAGTTCCTCAAAGAACATGAAGGCATTGAAGTCAAGATGATGGTGGGCAACCGAAGTGAATTGGTGCAATGGTTGCAAAACAGCGAGGTAGACATCGCCATCATGGGCCGCGCGCCCGAAGAACTGCCGACCCGCGCCGAGCCGTTTGCCGCCAACCCGCTGGTGTTTGTGGCCTCGCCCGAACACCCGTTGGCCGGTGAAACTGGCTTGCGGGCAGAGGATTTGCGACAACAGTCCATCATCGTGCGAGAACCCGGCTCGGGCACACGCAGCGCGATGGAAAGTTTTTTTTCGCAAGCCAAATTGCAACCCCGCCTGGGCATGGTGTTGCAAACCAACGATGCGATCAAGCAAGCGGTGATGGCCAACCTTGGCTTGGGTTTTTTGTCCTTGCACACCATTGCCATGGAACTGCAATCTCGCCGACTGGTGGTGTTGCCGGTGAACGGTGCGCCACTGGTTCGCGCTTGGAACGTGGTTCACCCTTTGTCCAAATTGCTTTCACCCGCAGCAGAGGCGTTTCGTTATTTCGTGCTCGAACACGCAGAAGGCCATT
>RFYK01000234.1 GCA_009925585.1 Betaproteobacteria bacterium
GCGGCAGACAACATCGCGAGCGCAAAGTAGGGTCCCCGCAGTCGCAAAGTCGGAAAGCCCAAAATCAACCCAAAAAGCGAAGCTACGATCATGGATGCGGGCAGACTCCACCAAGGCCCTAACCCGAACTGCACATTCAAAAAACCTGCGGTGTAGGCGCCCACACCAATGAACAGCGAGTGGCCAAAGTTTTCACGCCCCGTCAGGCCAGACATAAAGTCCCAGCTCACCGACCAAATGCCATAGATGGCGGCTACGGTGAGCACGCCGATCAAATACTTGCCAGGAAACAGCGTAGGCAAGAATCCTAAAAAGGCCAAAGCCCCTAATCCTCCTGCAACGCTGATACTGTCTAAACCGCGAAATGCCTTCATGAAATCTACGGCCTCTTAAAACGCAGCGCGTTTGCCAAAAATGCCAGCAGGTCTAAACACCAGCATCAGCAAAGTGGCCAACACCGACACGATCTCGGTCCAGCTGCCAGAAATCAAATACGCTACACAGGTCTCTGCATAGCCCAATAAAAATGCCGCAGCAATACTGCCGGGGATGGAGCCCAAGCCGCCGACCACCACAATCGCAAACGCTTTGACGATGGGCAACAAATGCATGGACGGCTGCACCGACAAAAACGGCCCCGCCATCACACCAGCCAATGCCGCCAGCGCTGCCGAGATTGCCATCACTAGCGAGAAAATTTTGTCGCTAGGAATGCCCATGTATTTGGCAGCTTCAGGATCTTGTGAGATCGCCAAGATGGCGCTTCCCAATCGTGTGAACTGGATAAACATATACAGCGCGCCAATCGCCACTGCTGCGACAGCCAGGGTGAGCAAGCGTTGGCCTGCCACGTCCACGCCACCTAAGTTGATCTTGGTGTCGACGAACGACGGAACATTGCGGTACTCCGAGCCAAATACCAAAAACAGTGTTTGTTCAACGACCAAGGCAACAGCGAGCGAGATCATCAACACGCCTAACTGCGAGTGGCGCAGAGGGCGAATCAATACCTTCTCGACCACCACACCAAATACGGCTACAAAAGCGATGGCAATTAACGCAGCACTCCACAAAGGGAGTCCTGCGATAGACGTCAACACATAGGTGCCGTAGGCGCCGAGCGCATAAAACGAACCGTGGGCTAAGTTCAGGATGCGGGCCACCCCGAAGATCAGGGTGAAGCCGACGGCCAATAAGGCGTAGATGGCGCTAGTGACAGCGCCATAAATCAGTATTTCCAATTTACTTCTTCATCCAAGGGGGCAAGATGAAGTTACCAGTACGTAACTCTTTTGGATAGATCACGGCCCGTTCGCCTTTGTCTTGCCACTGCGCGAAGATCAGGTTCATCTTGCCTTTGCCAGTTTGCACATCGTGCATCTCGTCAAAAGTGATTTCGCCA
>RFYK01000235.1 GCA_009925585.1 Betaproteobacteria bacterium
TGAATCACAGTCCCGTCGGTATTCCTTAAACTAAGAAACAGGAATACGACCATGGATATGACTATGTCTTCAGCAACGCCTTCACGGGTGGAAGTGGTGACCAGCGTTCAGCGCCGCAGGCGCTGGACCCCAGAGCAAAAGCTTGAAATCGTCAAACAGACCAACGAACCTGGCAGCTCAGTTTCAATGGTTGCCCGGCAATTCGGCATCACAGCAGCGCAACTCTTTCAATGGCGAAAGGCCTATTTGCAAGGCTCACTGATGGCTGTGAGTGCCAATGAAACCGTGGTGCCAGCGTCTGAGCTTCAAGAGGCCATGCGCCGCATCAAACAACTCGAAGGCGCACTGGGCCGCAAGACTTTGGAGAACGAGATTCTCAAGGAGGCAGTGGACTTTGCCAGAGCAAAAAAGTGGATTGCGCGCTCGCCAGTATTGCCAGGGGGCGAGCAGTGAGAGCCGTCTGCTATGCCCTTAGCGTGTCGCGCAGCCATGTGTTGGCCAAGAGAGATCGCACGTCCGAATGGACAGACTTGAGAAAGTCACCACCGCGCAACGATGATGCTGTCGTCAAGCAAGCCATTGCCAATGTGGTCAAGGACCGCGCCACTTACGGCTACCGCCGTGTCTGGGCTCGCTTGCGATTGGACGGGCATGACCGTGTCAACCACAAGCGGGTTTACCGAGTGATGCGTGATGAAGGCTGGCTTTTGTACCGGCATGGCGAAAAGCCCGTTGACACCAGAAAGCATGAGGGCAAAGTGGCCGTCAAAGACAGCGATGTGCGCTGGTGTTCGGATGGCCTGGAGCTGTCATGCGACAACGGCGAGAAAGTCCGGGTGGCGTTTGCGCTGGATTGCTGCGACAGGGAAATCATGAGCTGGGTGGCCACCACCAAAGGCATTGATGCAGCATTGGTGGGTGACTTGATGATGCAGGCGGTGGAAAACAGGTTCGGACCTAACGGCAAGCCCTCAAAGCCCATTGAATGGCTCACTGACAACGGCAGTTGCTACACGGCAGCCGAGACAAGGAGCTTTGCCAAGCAATTGGGGCTCAAGCCAGTGACCACGCCGGTGACCAGCCCGCAAAGTAACGGAATGGCGGAGAGCTTCGTGAAAGCATTGAAACGGGATTACGCCAAACTGGCCGAACGGCCGGACTCACAAACAGTGATGGCGCAGCTGCCCAAATGGTTCGATGACTACAATTCTTACCACCCGCACAGCGCGTTGGGCTATATGCCAGCCAAGCTGTTCAGGGAGAAACGAGCGGTAAATTAAACATACCGGCGGTGCTGCGTTACGGGGTCAAGACCACCGAAACCAAACAATAACTTGATTACATTAGTGCCCATTCAGGAATGAGATAGACGCTCCCAG
>RFYK01000236.1 GCA_009925585.1 Betaproteobacteria bacterium
GGGCTGAGGAAGGCGCTAAGTAGGTATGAATGATCCAACTGCTCGCACCGACCAACCGCGCAACCCCCTCCATGGTTTAACGCTCGAGGCGATCGTGCGCGCCCTCGAAGCGTATTACGGTTGGGAAGAGTTGGCCTGCCAGATTCCTATCCGTTGCTTTTCGCACGACCCGAGCGTCAGCTCGAGTTTGAAATTCCTGCGCAAAACGCCTTGGGCGCGTGAAAAGGTGGAGAGCCTGTACCTGTCCGTGCTGAGGGAGCAAGCGCGCAGGGAGCGCGCCGGGCCGTGAAATGATTGCCGCACGCAAACGCCAAGCGGGACTGACGCAAGGTATGCGCCGTTCAACCCAGCTTTGGCCAGTTGATTTGAACTTTGCGGTTGTTGGCCAAGCAGTCGCGAAGATACAAGTTGATCAAGCTTTGGTAGGGAACCCCTGCATCCTCTGCCATGCTTTTGAAATAGATGACAACGTCCTCTGACAGACGCATGGTCACAGGCTTTTTGAGCTTGGATGCATAGGGATTTTTGCGGGCCTTGAGTTTGGAGAGGTCGTATTCGGCTTTCATGTCAGATGCCTTGATAAAACGCGCTTTCACGCTTGGTTGCCTTGCGAGCAGAAATGATTCGAATGGTTTCCCCGCCTTCACGTTCACAGTGGCAGACGATGAGCAGCTTGAAATGAACACTCATGCCCAGCAGGAGAAAGCGTTCTTCATCGACCGAGTGATCTTCATCGAAGAATTGAACGGCGAATTCATCATAGAAAACGGTTTGCGCCTCTTCGAATGAAACCTGATGCTTTTTCAGGTTGGCTGTCGCCTTGCTTGGGTGCCATTCAAACTTGATCATATGTACATTGTATGTAATTAATGTGCTTGGTCAAGCCGGACATTTCACACTCACCTCAGATTCGTTTAAGAGCCCAGAGCGCATCCAGCCCAAGCTATTGTGTACACTTTGATTCACAAAATCGCTTGGGCTGTAAAGGAAAAAATGATGGAAGCTACCAAAGTAGGTATTCGGGAATTTCGCGCTGGCATGGCTGAATTCATTGCGTCCAGCACGCCGGTTGCTGTGACACGCCATGGTCAAACCATAGGCTACTTCATCCCGACCCACGGCCAAGCCGATGCGGACATTGCCTCGCTGCAAAAAGCCAGCACAACCTTGGACCGACTGCTTGCGGCTAAGCGCGTTGATGTTGAAGCCGTGGTTGCAGATTTCAAATCGGCTCGAAAAGGTGCAAAGGCACCCAAGAAAAGCGCATCTAAATAAAAAATGAGCGACAGAGCGATTGTTCTGGATGCCAACATCCTGATTCGCGCGGTGCTGGGCAAGCGTGTGCGAGAACTGATTGTTGACAACACAGAGAGGGTGCA
>RFYK01000237.1 GCA_009925585.1 Betaproteobacteria bacterium
TGATTTAGCTTTCCTCCCAATCGCCAATCTCTTCCATTTCAATCTTGTCTTTGGGGCAAATGGGAGGGCCGTATGCCAAAAACCGCTTGAGCATGGGCACCTGATATCCGCATCGATTGCATTTGGCTCGGGGGCGGTTGCGGCTGACGGGCTTTTGCATGGCCACCTTGAGCGGGCCATGGGGGTAAGGGCCCAGCTCGTTGAGCATTTGGGTGAGCACCACTTTGAGCTCTGGCCCCGCACCTGCGCTGCGCATGGGACCTTTGAGTCCGAGTTTGAGGGCCATTTTTTTGAACTCTTTGCCATGCTTGTGTTCGCAGTCGTCAACTGCATGGATGAGCTCATGCACCAAGGTGTCGATCACGTTGAATGCGTCCCCCAAGGTGGGTGCGATGAAGATTTGGTTCAGCCCGTCGCCAGCACTTTGGGTGGACCAGCACTGGCCGATGTGGCCGTTGCGCACGCCGGTGCTGGTAAATCCACAAGAAACTTGGCATGGGGGCAAGGTGTAGCCCTTGGCGGCAAACAAGGGTTTGAGCAGTTCAACGGCGGCGAGCAGCCAGTCTTCACGGGTTTTGTGGTTTTGCATGGATGGGTACAACAAAGGCAGGGGTGTGAAGAATGAGCGGGCGCAAGCTCATGGCGTGAACCAACCGGCTGTTATTGCATACAGGGGTGCGGATTTTTCGAACGCTCAGTCAGTACGAGTCCAAGGGCATTTGGGTTGGCGCTTTGGGGGTGCTGGCGGTGCATTACGGGTACAGTCGCTAAATAACGCTTGTCAGGACGTTGTCCGGACGTTATGATGGGTGCCTATTTATAAAAGGGATCGCCATGACCGCAGTCATTCATTCCAAATCTGAGCGCATCGATGTGAGAGCCAGTGCGCCTGTGAAGCAATTGCTTCAGGAGGCGGCGCGCGTGGCGCACAAAAATGTGAGCGAGTTTCTGCTTGACGCGGGCATCATCGCGGCCAACCAGACCTTGGCGGACCGCAACCGGTTTGAACTGAGCGATGAGAAATGGCTGGCGTTTCAGGCTGCATTGGATCAGCCCGTGAGCGCCAAACCCAAGCTCAAGAAGCTATTGACTGAGCCGGGGCTCCTTGGTTGAGTTCGCAGGCTTATGAGCCAGTTCGAAAACTGGCCGGTTCGGACTCCGTTGAGTCCTTTGATTGCGGCCAGAGCGCACTGAATCAGTTTTTGCAGCGCTTTGCGCTCGTCAACCAAAAATCCAATAGTGCGCAAACCTACGTGAGTTGCAATTCGGGCTCGGTCGTTGGTTTCTATAGCTTGGCGGTTGGCAGCGTTGAGCCATCCAATGCAGCACCGCGTGTGACCAAAGGCATT
>RFYK01000238.1 GCA_009925585.1 Betaproteobacteria bacterium
AGCTCAACACTTTGGCTTGGAATTGCAAAGTCGGGGAGGGCAGCTTCAATCAAACGCTGCAGTCAATGAGACACGGCCTGTGACCAAAAGAATGGATACTTTAGGCGGGGCTGTCAGTTTGCCAAGAATTGATTTTTCAGCTTGAAAGTAGCAAACCCCTGTTAGACATATGAAGTCAGTTTTTTTGGGGGGCATTCGCCGTCACAGAACATGCTTTAGCCCACCGCTGCCAAAAGCCAATGGTCCATGGACCAAACAACCGTGCGGTTGAAACACGCAAATCGGCTGGGCTGTGGTTGTCGATCAAGCTTTGAGCCAATTGCTGTGGCTAAGAATGCCAATAGGCTAGTGATTGGAAGAAATATCAGTGATTTTCTGAGCCTCATCATGGTCTTCATCTTTGGTTTCCAAAGACCTGGGCATGCACATTTTTTCACCATCCCAAATTTGGCCGCACCAACAAACACCTTCTGGGTTGATGATGCAGGTGCCGGTTCCACAGCATCTTGGGTCTTCACTCATGGACGCTCCTTTTTTAACTCGGGAATCAGCAATTGGCTCTGCGGTGATCAGCGGTTTTCCTGTCATGAAATTTCATCTCAGGACTTCTCAGAGCACGATGTTTGGTTATCCGACCTTTGACCCGTGTTCTCCATAAGGTGAATGACTGTGGCTTGAGTTCAGATCGCATCAGTTGGATCACCTCTGATTCGGTGAGTCCGGTTCGCTCTTGGATGCTTTCAAACGAGGTGCGATCCTCCCAAGCCATTTGGATCACATGCGAAATATCGCCATCAGTCAGTTTTCGGCTATTGATCAACTTATTAATGGACATTTGCGGTCATGATTCATATATATTTTGATTCTAAGTCTGAATTTAATTTTTGTTGTTTTTGTTTGATGAATTGTCTGATGCGGACATGGCCAAAGTCAAAAGTTTGCGCGAAGAGGGTGAGAAGTTCTACAAGTCCGGCAAGCATGATGAATCCATGAAAGCGCTTGGCTGCAAGGCAGGACCAGGGCCTTGCTTGACATCTGAAGCTCAGTTTCCCTTACCAGTTGCTGCTGTTAGGCTCACCCTTGAATGGTCCGGAGAGATCTGGCGTGATCCACCCGCCATAAAAACCACCCGATTGTGGGACAGCCCTTGCGCCATCCACTGTGCAGTCAAGATGATGCGCATAAAAGGCGATGCAATCGGCCAGCGGTTCAGCACCTGCCAATGGTTGCGGATAGCTCCAAGCCACTCTTGGTAAACAACGCGCGCCATCTATCAGATCCCAATAGAGAGCAGGGCCTTTCCATTCACAAAATGAGCCGCTTCCTGCTGCACGCAAACGAGTCTTGTC
>RFYK01000239.1 GCA_009925585.1 Betaproteobacteria bacterium
GTCTGTAACTGCGCGTCGTCCACAGCGGTGTCGTTCCAAAAATAACTGCCTTGTGCATCCACCGTCAAGCGGATGGTTTGCGGCTTGGCGTCTTGCGGTTGGTTGCTGGCGCGCGGCAATTCAATGTTGACGGCATGCTTCATCACGGGAATGGTGATGATGAAGATGATCAACAGCACCAACATGACATCGACCAGCGGCGTCATGTTGATTTCATTCATCACCTCATCGGTGTCGTCTTGGGTTCCAAAGGCCATGGCTTAGGCTCCTGTTTTCACGCGAGAGCCCGTGACCAGCAAAGCGTGCAAATCATGGGCGAAGCGGTTCATGCGCGCCACGATGGATTTGTTGGCACGCACCAGCGCGTTGTAGCCAAGCACCGCCGGAATCGCCACCGCCAAACCCAAGGCCGTCATGATCAATGCCTCACCAATGGGGCCGGCCACTTTGTCGATGGTGGCTTGACCCGCCATGCCAATTTGCATCAATGCATGGTAGATGCCCCACACGGTGCCAAACAAACCGACAAATGGCGAAGTCGAGCCCACGGACGCGAGGATGGCCAAGCCGGATTGCAATTTGCCCACCTCGTCATCGATGGCGTTTTGCAAACCGCGTGTCACCCAGTCGCTGGTGTCGAGTTGTTTGGCCAATTCAGAGGCAGGGGCGCCGGACTTCAAATGTGTCAACGCTTGCTGCCCTTTGGTCGCCACTTCACGAAACGGGTTGTGTTCTTCGCTGCCGAGGGTGTGGATCGCCTCATGGATGTTGGCGCTGTGCCAAAACGCTTCGATGCGCTGCGCCTGTTGGCGAACAGACAGCAGATTGAGTGTTTTGACCACGATCACGATCCATGAAGCCAACGACATCGCCAGCAACAACAACGCCACTGCGCGCGTGATGGCGTCGCCCTCGATCCATACATTCATCAGTCCATGGTCTATGTTCATAGTCAGTCTTTTTTCAAGTTAAAAGTGATCGGCACCTGGAACCACATGGCTTCAGCCACGCCACCGCGTTTGCCCGGCACATAACGCCAACGCATGGCCGCGTCCATCGCCGATTTGTCCAAACGCTCAAACCCGCTGCTGGTGTGCAATTCCACTTTTTGCGGCACACCATCTGCGCCAATCAATACCTTGACCACCACTTGCCCTTGTTCACCCAAGCGCACACTCATGCGCGGGTAGTCAGGGGGAGGATTGTGCAAGTAATCCGCTTTGGAGGAAGGCAACTCGACTTTAGCCGGTGACGGCGGTGCAGGCGGAGGCGGGGGAGATGGTGGGGCCACAGAGACTGGCGCAGGCGTGGGCGCCACTGGTGCAGGTAGGGGTGACGGAGGTGCTGGC
>RFYK01000240.1 GCA_009925585.1 Betaproteobacteria bacterium
ACACCGACAACACCACAGATTGTGGGTTGTCTACCAAAGCAACTGTTATGCGTTTGGCCTCTTCTGAGGCAAGCCCGTAGCGCAATGCGTTATCCAACAAGTTGTTCAAGACACCTTCAATCAAAGCGCCGTTTCCCAGCACTGTGCAGACTAGCTCCGCGTTATTGGCACCAAGATCAACGCCCGCCGCATCTGCACGCGGCAAGAAGCGCATAACCGCCTCGCGCACCAATTGATCAATTGCAATGGGTTTTTGTTCTAAGGTTTGTTGTGCTTCATCGGCCAAAGCCAAAGCGAGTAATTGGTCGACCAAATGGCTAGCGCGCTCTTGGCTATGGGCAATCCCTTCAAGTTGCTCTCTCCAAATACGCGGCTCGTTTTGTCGCAACCCATAGTCAGCCAGCGCGCGTATACCTGCAAGCGGGGTGCGCAATTCGTGCGCCACATTGCCAGAGAACTCGCGCTGCGCTCGCACGCTAGCGGCAATACGTCCTAGCAAGGCATTGATGGCTTGGCCAAGCCTCTGAATATCGCGCGTGCTTGCAGACACAGGCACAGGTGTGAGATCACGCGCGTCGCGTTGGCCCAAGCCTTTTTCTAATGCAGCCAGTGGCTCTAAGTCTTTTCCAATTGCGCGTTGTAGCCAAGTGGCTAAAAAGATAAGCAAAAGAATTTGAGGGGCTATCGAGAAAACTAACAAACGTTGAATCAACCTGTCACGACTTGTGGTGGTTTGGGCCATAACCACATAAAACTCAGCGGGCTGTTGCCGATGGATGGTGACGCGCCGCAGGTTGCGGCTTTGATAATCGAGCGACTGAAAATTCGGCCCCTTGCTCTCGCCCAAAGGGTCCACGTGCAATCCCGCGTGACCAGCTAACAAAGAGCCGTCTGGACGCAAAACAGCAAAAAACAAAACCTCGCTTTGGTCGAACAACACCGTACGCATCTCTTGCGTCGAAAGGCTTAGTTCCAACTCTCCAGAGTCTGGATTGACGCGCACATGGCTAGCCACCAAATAAGCGTCATCTAACAAAGCACGATCGTATGCTTGCTGCGTGAAGTAAGCCGCAACGGTAACAACGAGGGCCGAACCCAACAACCATGTGAACGCCAGCGGCAACAAAACATGGCGCAACAGGCGGTTACGCAAGGATGGTTTTTGAGGTTCGTGCGCGAAGCTCATGCTGGGTCTTTGGTTTCTTCTAAAAAGTATCCAATGCCACGCAATGTACGAATGGTTGCACCGCTGTCGCTGAGCTTTTTGCGTAAACGCGAAATAAACGCCTCGAGTGCGTTGTCTGCCAGCGCCTCTTCAAAA
>RFYK01000025.1 GCA_009925585.1 Betaproteobacteria bacterium
ATCACATTGTTGACTTCGGCCAACCCGATGACTGGCACGAGATCGGTCATAGGGTTGTAGGGCAACTGTGAGTACAACGCCAAATTGGTCACCAGTGGCAGACCGTTGATCAACAAGGTGTAACCGTCTGGCGCAGATTTGGCGACAAAGTTGTTGCCGATGTTCGTGCCAGCGCCCGGCATTTGTTCAACCACCACGCTTTGACCCAGTGCGCTTGACAGGCGCGGTGCCAAAGCTCGGGCAACCACATCGGAAGTGCCCGTCGTGGCAGGGATGATCAATTTGATGGGTTTGACGGGATAGTTCTGCGCTTGCGCTGACAAGTCAGTCAAGGTCAGAAGCATGCCGACTGCACCAATCAGAAAACGAGAGAAGAACATGAAAATTCCTTGTGTCAATGGTGTTCCAGCAAACTGCCAAAGCCTGAACGTTTATCCTGGATGCCACACGAGCGCAGTGCATGCCAATAGGTGGCTGTGTTGATCGCAATCACGGGTTTGCCTAAAAAGAGTTCGGCCGCTGCAGCCAAGCGAATCATGGACAAATTGGTACCGACTTGCACAATGGCGTCCACATCGTCTCCATCAATGTCTTTGATGGCCTGTCGGCACATGTTGTCAGTGCTGTGCGCAATTTGCACGGGGCTGGGTCGTTTCAGGCACACATCTCGCACCACAGTGAAACCACAGTCTTGGTAAAAGCGTTTGACCTGTGCATTGGCGACATCGAAATAAGGTGACAAGAAAGCAATGCGTTTGACTTTCAGCGTGTTGAGTGCAGCTTCGGTGGCAAACGAACCGCATGACACCCCGACGCCAGCGCGATCGGTCATCATCTTCAAATAGGTTTCGGCACCACTGCGACCATTCCAAAAGGTGGCTGCTGACATGCCCATGACCAAGTAGTCCATTTCGCAGGTGCGCAATATGTCTACCGCATCCAACGTGGCAAGGTTGATGTTGTCAACCAATTTCATGAAGCTGGCGTCGTCTGTGACTGGATCGTTCGGGATGGCAATGCGACTGTAGTGGTTGGTCACACCGACGGGTCGCAAGTCGTCGAAGTCAGGTTGCACGATGGTGTTGGTTGAGGGGCCCAAGGTGCCAAATTTTTTACGGTAACCCAAGTGGTCAGTCATCGGCGTGGCCTTTTGCGGTAGAAGTGAGCAATGCAATGAATGCATCGCGCGACATCACGTCTGCATATTTTTGTCGCATGTCAAACAAATTGGCTTCGTGCGGCTCCAAGGCCCTGTCCCCCACGCAGTCATGGATGACGATGGTGCGAAAGTTGTGTTGCATGGCATCCACCACGGTGGCGCGAACGCAGCCGCTGGTGGTGCAACCCACGACCACGGCCGTGTCAACCTGGTGCAAAAGCAGCCAACTGGCCAAAGACGTATTGAAAAATGCGGATGCGTTTTGTTTGCGCACCACCAATTCACCGGGCGCGGGTTTCAAAGGTTCCACAATTTGCGAACCATGGGCTTCTTCGGTCAAGCGTTGCAACGGTTTGACTCGGCGGGCAAAAACATTGATGTCTGAACCGTCATCTGCAAACACCACGCGGGTGTGTGCCACTGGCAACTGTCGTTGTCGAAAAGTTTGTAGTAACGGTACCGAGGCTTGCGCTGCTGCTTCAATGTGCGGACCACCAAGCTGATCAATGTCAACAAAGCCATTGACGAAATCCACCAAGATCAAACCACATCGCTGTCCGATGCCAGAGGTGTCACCCAGTCCTTGTTTGCGGTAGATCTCGTCGCGATGCATGGTCAGTGGTCTTTGGGTTTGAATTGCTGATCAAACTGGCTCACCCAGTCAAAGCCCATCATTTGTGAAAAAGCTTGGAAGTCATGCAAAGGCTGCGTGAGTTGGGCGCTCGATTTGTCTTTGAGCAGCGTTTGGTAAACACTTTGCATGGCTGCGCCAGCGGCCAAAAAAGCGGTGGCGGGGAAAATGGCCAAGCCATACCCAATGGCTTCAAGCTGCTCAAACGACAACACAGGCGTTCGTCCGCCTTCCACCATGTTGGCCACCAATGGCAGATCAAAATGTTTGGCAATTCGCTCCATTTCTTCAATCGATTCTGGGCTTTCGACAAACAAGACATCTGCACCAGCGCGCGCATAGACCTCTGCACGGCGCAGGGCTTCGTCCAAGCCCAAGGTGGTTCTGGCATCGGTTCTGGCAATGATTTGGAAATTCGGGTCATGGCGTGTTTCCACCGCCACGCGAATTTTGTCTGCCATGTCTTGTGCCGGGATGACACTTCTGCCCAGCATGTGACCGCATTTTTTGGGAAATTCTTGGTCTTCCAACTGGATGGCGCATGCACCGGCAGCTTCATAACCACGCACCGTGTGCATGACATTCAACAGGCCGCCATAACCAGTGTCACCGTCGCAAATCATGGGCGTTTGCGTGATGCTGGTGAATTGATGCACGCGGTTGACCATGTCGGTGTAGGTGGCCAATCCCGCATCAGGTAACCCCAAGTAAGAAGCCACCGTGCCATAACCGGTCATGTACAGCGCTTCAAACCCCATTCGATCGGCCAACTTGGCAGACACCATTTCAAACACACCCGGGGCGACCACGAGTCGTCCTTTTGTCAGGCGCTCGCGCAGCAAAGCGCGTCGTTGGGTGTGGCTGATGGTTGCAATGCCTTTGTCGATCATGTCAAAGCCTCGGCGCGTTCAAGCGCATCAATCATGGAAGTTTTTCTCAGGTAAGCCAAGCTGCTCACCGGGTCGGCCGCCAGCGCTCGCAATTCGTCGTGGTTTTTTTCTCGCAATACCGGGTCACGCTCTTCGATTTCTTTTTTATTGCGCGCGGTGCTGGCATTGATGTATTCAATGGCAATGGTACGCCGTTGCTTTTCATACAAATCCAAGGTGTCGGTGTGCTTTCCTTGCTGTAGAACAGCCAGTAATTTTTGGCACAAATTCATGGCGTCATGGATACCGCCGTTCATGCCCATGCCACCCAACGGATTGTTGATGTGAGCGGCATCACCTGCCAAAAAGACACGCCCTTGGCGAAACTGTTGAGCCACCCGTTGATGCACTTTGTACAAGGTACGGTGAACCACGGTGTAGTCGTTCGGCTGAGGCAATAAGCGTTGCAAACGGGTTTGCACCGATTCATCGGTCAACACAAATTCGTCTGACTCGTCTTCTTTGGTGGGAAACAGCACGCGCCACAAGGTGGGGACGCGCAGCAGCACACACCATTCGTGCGGGTCTGAACAATAGTTGACATAAGACAGGTGTGGCATGTGCTGCGCATATTCAAAAGGCGTGGAGACCACCAAAAAACGCTCCGGGTAGGTGAAGCCTTCAAATGCAATGCCCAGTTGTGTGCGAACCGCGCTCCACGCCCCGTCTGCACCAATCAGATAGTCCGCTTGCAAAGCATGCAGTTCACCGTGTTGTTTGACTTGAACCACCACATGGTCTGAGGACTGGGTGACAGATTCAACCCGGCTGTCAAAGCACAGCGTCACCTGCGGCATCTCGGCCAATTTTTGTCTGATCAGATCAGTCAATTTCCATTGCTCACATTGCAATCTGAACGGATGATCGGTCAAACCAGACAACAAAGACAAATCAAATTCGGCAATCACACCTTTGACCCGGTCTCGCTGTTGGGTGTAGCGAGCCACCAGTCCTTGTTCAATCAAAGGTTGGGTCAATCCGTAATTGGCCAACATGTCAAGCGTCGGTGGATGAAAGGTCGATGCGCGCAAATCTTTGTTCAACTCGGACGACGACTCCAGCACGGTCACTCGCACGCCGGCATGACCTAACACCAGTGCACTGATCATGCCCACCGGACCAGCGCCTGCAATCAGAACATGCGGTTCATTTGTTTTCATGGTTTGTCCAAGGTTTGGGTCCATTTGACAATGGATTGGGCCATCGGTTCGACCGATGTTGGATCACGAATCTCGCCAGCCAGCACGTGTTGGCCTTTGCTTTGGCTGTAAGTGACGGCATCGATGGTTTTTTGGGGTGAGCCCAGTCTTGCAAAGCTGGCTTTGATTTGCTCTGGGTCAACCGTTTGATCGGCTGCACTGTACAAAACAAACACGGGTGTTTTGAAAGCGGATAAGTCGGTGTCGCGGACTTTTTTCACCAACGCCATCATCGGGAACAAGGCTTTCGTCGGGTAAGAACCGGTCCACGCCACCACTTCGCGGGGATCGGTTTGTTCATAGTTGATGGTGTCACCCGACACCGCCGTGGCAATTTGCTGTCCCCAATGGCCGTTGATCAGTTCAGACATTTTGTTTTTCAATCCGAAATTGGGAGAAATGAACACAAATGCTTTCACTGCTGATGCTTCAGGGGTGGTGCCCAGCCAAGTTGACAAGGTCGCGCCCGTAGAGCAACTGATGATCAGCAAGTTGTCTCCCAGCGCTTTGCCAATCTGCACCGCTTCCAATGTGTCTGCCATCCAGTCTTGTGCCGTGGCTTGGCCCATGGCCGCACCGTCCAACCCATGACCTGTCAAGCGGGTATAAAAAAGATTGGCACCCAAGGCTTTCGCGACTTCATCTGCCAAGGGCGCCGTTTCAGCGCGCGTTGCAGAAAAGCCATGGATGTACACCACCGACCAAGTGGTTTTTTGTTGATCAGGTGTTGCCCAGACCACGCCTTTGGCCGTGCCGGGTCGGATTTTTTCGAAGCTTGATTCACTGTGTTCGAGCCAGTTGTCTAAGGCTGACAATGCCGTGGGGGGTGGATCTCTGCGGGTGGGTGTGTCAGGTCCAAATTCATTCACCGGACCCAGAAAAAACACAGCGGCCAACAAAATGACCAGCCCAGCCAATGACTTTAAAACCAGATGGTTGCTTGGCGACGATGTGCTTTGGCTGTGTTCATCTGTGTTCATGGTTGGCTCCGTGTCAAGGGGTCATAGGTGCTTGAAATGGGCAGGTCGCTTGTTGACAAAAGCGTCCATGCCTTCTTTTTGGTCCTGTGTGGCAAACAAGGCATGGAACATGCGGCGCTCGAACATCACACCATCGCTCAAACCACTTTCAAAGGACCGGTTCACCGATTCTTTGGCAGACATCACGGCGATTTGTGAATAGCTGCAAATAGCCAGTGCGGCTGCAAGGGTTTCTTCCATCAATGTGTCCATGGGGACCACGCGGCTGACCAGCCCCGCGCGTTCGGCTTCTTCGGCGTTCATCATGCGACCGGTCAACACCAAATCCATGGCTTTGGATTTGCCCACCGCGCGCGGCAAACGCTGTGTGCCACCTGCGCCAGGGATGATGCCCAGTTTGATTTCAGGTTGTCCAAACCGTGCGTTGTCGGCAGCGATGATGAAGTCACACATCATGGCCAGCTCGCAACCACCGCCCAATGCAAAACCGCTGACCGCAGCGATGACGGGCTTGCGAATACTGCGTATGGTTTCCCAATGCTTGGTGATGTAATCGTTTTTGTAGACATCGGCATAGGTATAAGTGGCCATGGCCCCGATGTCTGCACCCGCCGCAAACGCTTTTTCATTGCCGGTGATGATGATGCAACCAATGCTTTCGTTCGCATCAAATGCGGTGAGGGCTTGACCGAGTTCGATCATCAAATCCGGGCTCAATGCGTTCAGTTGCTTCGGGCGGTTCAGCGTGATGACCCCCACTTTGTCAGCCTCGGTGTGGGTGTTGATGAATTCATAAGCCATGAAAAATTCCATTCAAACGTGATCAATGATGCGAGCAACTATAACCAAGGATGGCTGTTGGAGTGCGGTGTTAAATTAGCCCTAAAGGAGACAATCATGAGCGAAAAAACCGTTTTGTATGAGGCGCTTGGTACAGTGGCCAAACTCACGTTGAACCGACCCCAGGCCCTCAACAGCTTCACCCGTCAAATGCACCACGATTTATGGGCGGCTCTTGACCAAGCCGAAGCAGATGGGCAGATCCGGGCGTTGGTCATCACCGGTGCCGGACGTGGTTTTTGTGCTGGCGCAGATTTGGCTGAATTTGATTTCGCTGAAGGTCCGAACCTGGTGGAACGTGCTGATCCAGGCCCCGTCATTGATCAAGCTTTCAATCCCACCACCCGACGCTTGCAACAGTTGCGCATGCCCACCATCGCCGCGGTCAATGGCGTGGCTGCTGGCGCCGGTGCCTCCTTGGTGATGACGTGTGACATCGCGATTGCCGCCCCGGGTGCCAGCTTCATTCAAGCGTTCAGCAAAATCGGTTTGATACCCGACGCAGGCAGCAGTTGGTTTTTGGTTGAGCGTTTGGGCCTGGCCCGCGCCATGGCATTGGCGATGACAGGTGACAAATTGCCTGCGGCACAGGCGAAAGAATGGGGAATGATTTGGGATGTCGCTGAAGACTGCGTGAGCGCTTCCATGGACATGGCGACTCGCTTGGCGGCCATGCCCACCCAAGCCTTGGTAGCGACACGTGGGCTGTTGCGCGAAGCGGGTGCGCGCAGTTTGAACCAACAACTGGATGTGGAAAGAGACACCCAATCTGCCTTGGGCAAAACGCATGATTACATCGAAGGCGTGTCTGCTTTTCTGCAAAAACGCCCGCCGCAATTCACAGGGCAATAATCCATGTCAAACCCCCTCAGCGCACACGCATTGTCTGCATTGGTTGGACAGACCATGTTTGCTGCCGATGTGGCTTCCCAATCCACGATGGGCATGGAATTGTTGTTGTGTGAACCTGGTCGTGCGGTCATGCGCATGCAAGTTCGAGCATTGCATTTGAATGGCCATGGCATTTGCCATGGTGGGTTCATCTTCACACTGGCTGATTCAACGTTTGCGTTTGCCTGCAACAGTCACAACCAGAACGCGGTGGCCGCGGCCGCCAGCATTGAATTTTTAAAACCTGCGCGGTTGGATGATGTGTTGACTTGCGAGGGGCATGAGCAAGTCCTGAGCGGTCGCCATGGGGTGTATGACATGAAAGTAAGTAACCAACATGATGAAGTGATTGCGTTGTTCAGAGGAAAAAGCGCTCAAATCCCCGGCCAAGTGGTGACCGCATGAAACACACATTTGCCTTAGAGCCGATTGAAAAAGCCAGCATGGACGAATTGCGGGCGTTGCAATTGCAACGCCTTCGTTCAACCTTGATGCATGCCTACACACATTCACCGGTGTACCGCGCCAAATTCGATGCCGCAGGTGTGCATCCAAGCGATTGCCGAAGCTTGTCTGATGTGTCGCTGTTTCCATTCACCACCAAAGCCGATTTGCGTGACAGTTATCCGTTTGGCATGTTTGCCGTCCCGCGAGAGCAACTTGCCCGCATCCATGCGTCAAGTGGCACCACCGGTAAACCCACCGTGGTCGGTTACACCTTGAATGATGTTGACATGTGGTCGATGTGTGTGGCGCGAAGCATTCGCGCTGCGGGTGCTCGCCCGGGCGACACGGTTCACATCAGCTACGGATATGGCTTGTTCACTGGCGGGCTGGGTGCACATTACGGCGCAGAAAAACTGGGGTTGACGGTGGTGCCGTTTGGCGGCGGACAAACCGAGCGGCAAGTGCAATTGATCCATGATTTCAAACCCGACATCATCATGGTCACACCCAGTTACATGTTGGCATTGGCTGATGAATTTGAACGGCAAGGCATTCCTGCTCAAGAGGTCAGCTTGCGTTTGGGCATTTTTGGTGCCGAGCCTTGGACCAACGACATGCGCTTGAACATCGAAAAACGCATGGGCATCGACGCAGTGGATATTTATGGCTTATCGGAAGTGATTGGCCCAGGCGTTGCCAGTGAATGTGTCGAAACCAAAGACGGCCCCACCGTATGGGAAGACCATTTTTATCCCGAAATCATCGACCCTGAAACCGGCGTGCCAGTGGCAGATGGCGAATGGGGTGAATTGGTGTTCACCAGTTTGACCAAAGAAGCCATGCCCATCATCCGTTACCGCACGCGGGACCTGACCCGTTTGTTGCCGGGCACAGCGCGCACCATGCGTCGGATTGAGAAAATCACAGGCCGCAGTGACGACATGATGATTGTGCGAGGTGTCAATGTGTTTCCCTCTCAAATCGAAGAATTGATTTTGCGTCAGCCAGCATTGAGTGCACATTACCAATGCATCTTGACCAAAGAGGGACCGTTGGATGATTTGAAAGTCAAAGTGGAAACCCGGGTGGGTTTGTCGCCTGACTCTGACGAAGCTAAAAAAGCAGCCATGGCATTGGTTCATGATGCCAAGGCATACATTGGCAGCAGCTTGTCAGTGGAATTGTGCGCTGCAGGTGAGATAGAGCGCAGTCAGGGCAAAGCCAAGCGCGTGTTGGATTTGAGAAAACGCTGAGACGTCACGTCGGTTGATTTGACAACCACTGACCCACTTTGGTGGATTGCGCAATGCCCAAGCGCCATTGCGTGGCAGGTTTGGCGGGTAAACGAAGTGGCAATTGAAGCAACCGACCGTCGCGCGAAATCAACGCTGTCATTTGCTTGTGCTTTCCCAACAAACCTGGCAGTTGCTCGATGCGCTTGATGCGCCAAGCGCTGGCAGCCCCACTGCGTTGACCGCCGATGGCCACGCCCAGCCATTCGTCACCCGGTGCAAACCCCGCGGCTTCAGCCGGACTGCCGTTGAGCACTGTTTGTATTTGTACCGCATGGTTTTCTTGCACACGCAACCCGAGTTGTTGGGTGAGAGGGCTTTTCTCTTCGATCACTTCCACACCGTGTGCAAGCAGCAATTCTTTCAATGGCAGTTCACCCGTCCCGTGTACCCATGACTTGATCTCGCGACGCCAACTGCGGCCTGTCACTTCCTTCAAGGCTTGCAAAACATCGGCTTCCTGCATGGGGCCGGCTTTGCATTGTTGCCATAACAGGCGCATCACTTGGTCCAAGCTGTGGCCTGTGCGTCGCAGTGACAAGTCCAAACACAAACCCACCAACGCCCCTTTGGCGTAATAGCTGATCGACAAGTTGGGACTGTTGGCATCGGGACGGTAAAGCTTGGTCCAGGCTTCGAAGCTGGCTTGGGACACGCTGTGCACATGGCGTCCCGGTGTTTGCAACACGTTGTTGATGGTTTTGCCCAGCAACTTCAAATACATCGCAGGTGAAATCAATTCTGCGCGACACAGCAACAAATCGTCGTAGTAGCTGGTAAAACCTTCAAAGAACCACAACAGTTCAGTGTAATTTTCTTGCGTGTAGTCGTAATGGGTGAGCGCTGCTGGGCGCAAGCGTTTCACGTTCCAAGTATGGAAATACTCATGGCTGATCAAGCCCAGCAAACCAATGTAGCCTTCACTTGACGCGGCTTGATCGGTGCGTGGCAAGTCATCGCGCTTGCACATCAATGCGGTGCTGTGCGAATGTTCTAAACCGCCGTAGCCATCGGCCACTGCGTTGATCAAGAACACATAACGGTCATGCGGAGGTTTGCGCGATCCATGCCAAAAATGGATTTCGGTCTCACAAATCGTTTGCATGTCAGCCAGTAATCTGGCGCCATCAAACGAGGGCAAGGCGCCCGTGACCACCACCCGGTGCGGCACGCCTTTGGCTGTGAAGTCACCTGACCAGAAATCGGCCATTTCAAACGGCGAGTCGGCCAATTCGTCGTAATCTGCTGCTTCGTAGATGCCAAAACCGCGCGACTGGGTTTGGGAAGCACGCAAGGCTGTGGCCAGTCGCCAATGTGGGCATTCTTGCGGGGCGGCGATGTCAATGGTGTGGGTTTGCGCTTCGTGGCCCACGGCGATCAAACACACACTGGTGGGA
The DNA here is from genome assembly GCA_009925585.1 of Betaproteobacteria bacterium. Lineage (GTDB taxonomy): Bacteria > Pseudomonadota > Gammaproteobacteria > Burkholderiales > Burkholderiaceae_C > Limnohabitans. The sequence goes on from RFYK01000025.1 coordinate 9,766, forward strand.
TTGAAAAAGCCACGCAACGCGTCAAGCCATGCGGTGCGTACCGAAGCATCGTAAGCATGGACTGTGTATTGCAATTGCAAAGGTGTTGACGGGTCTGCGTGAACCTGCCATGTGGCTTTGGCGGTTTGTTCGATGGGGCAGGCGACACCATTTTGGGTGGCTTGCATGAGGCTGAGTTGCTTTGAAAATTCACGCACCATGTAGCTGCCAGGTATCCACACAGGCAGTTGAAACACTTGGATGGCATTCGGTTGCTGCAGCGTCAGAATGACTCGCCACTGGTGGGCATGCAGGTTGTGTACTTGAACCTGATAGTGAACGGGTGCCGTGCGGGTGCTCATTGCTTGGCCAGCATTTTTTCAATTTGCGCCAATTCAATGGCGCCAGGTATGCGGGTACCGTCTGGCAGCAATGTGGTGGGCGTACCAGTGATTTTCATTTTTTGTCCGTACTCCATGTTGCGCTTCAAACCTGCGGTGTCGCAACTGGCTGCACTGGGCGATTGGTCACGCACCATCCAGTCTTGCCAAGCTTTGCCGGGGTCTTTGGCGCACCAAATGGATTTGGATTTGTCGATCGAGTCTTTGCCCAGAATAGGGTACAAAAACAAATACACCGTGACGTTGTCCACTTTGTTCAAGTCGCGCTCAAAGCGTTTGCAGTAACCGCAATTGGGGTCTTCAAAAATAGCCATTTTTCTTTCGCCATTGCCTCTGACGATGGTGATGGCGTCTTTGAAGGGCAGAGTTTTGAAGTCGATGGCAGTGATTTTTTGCAAACGCTCTTCGGTCAAATTGCGTTGGTTGCGGGTGTCGATCAATTGACCTTGCATTAAAAAATGGCCACTTGCATCGGTGTAATAAATCTCACTGCCATCCACCCGCAATTCAAACAAACCGGGCATGGGCGTGCGACGCACTTCATCGATCGGTTGAATGTGCGGCATGCGCTCCTTTAAATTTTTGCGAATCACCGCTTCTTCACCTTGCGCATGCACAGCCAAAGTGGTGATGGAACCCAAAAGAAAAGTGGCGACCAATGCCAGTGTGCGATGAAACAAGGGGAGATACATGAGGGTTCCGAGGGTGGGTTAATGCATGGCCCGTTGCATGGTCCATTGCTTGAGCAGGTTAAATTGGTTGAAGCTGGTGAGGCCCCAGTTGCGCAATTGTTGTACGGTGGCGTTCGGATGACTGAACAAGCGCTGTAAGCCGTCACACGCCAGCCAAGTGGCGTGCATGCCAGCCTTTCGTGCACGTTCGTAACGGCGCAAAAAATAAGGGTCATCCAGTTGACGCCAATAGCCCGAGGTTTCACGCGCTTTGAGCACCATGGCCAACTCGCTGGCATCCGCCAATCCCAAATTCAGGCCAAGTCCAGCCAAGGGGTGGATCGTGTGGGCCGCATCGCCGGCCAACACCCAAGCGCCTCCGTGCTCGAAACGCCCGCTCCATTGCCGAGCTTGGGCCAGTTGTAACGGCCAAACTTGGATCGGCGCACAGATTTGCAAATGTCCGAGGGTGTGGTGACTGGCTTGTGTGAGCGCCTGTGAAACTGCCTCGACAGGCGATTGCTCGAGTGCCAACGCGCGTGCAGAAGGCAATGACCAGACCACAGCGACTTCTTGCCCTGCAGGGCCGCCCAGCGGCAGCAGGGCCAAAATGTCGAGTTCGCCGTGGTTGCGGGCAAACCATTGCAATGCTTGTTGTCGATGAGGTTTGTCACAACGTACCCGGGTTGCCAATGCATGTTGTGCATAAGGCAGGCTGTCATAAGCCACACCCAATTCTGTTCGGGTTTGGCTGGCGCGGCCTTCACACACCACGGTCAGCGTGGCTTGTGGCGGCTTATCCATGCGCGCAATGTCGTGTTGAAAATGGATGGCCTCGGACAGCATGCGCTCGAGTTCGGGGACATCGACGATGTGTGTCAAGCCGTTGAAGGAAGGGGCTTGAAATTGAACCTGGCCACCTGCGTCTCCCCACACTTGCATGGACTGAACCGCGGTGGCATGCGGTTGCTCAGGCCAGCAACGCAAGTCAGACAGAAGTTCTCGCGAATGGGCGTTGAGGGCAAAGGCCCGCACATCATTCGCCGGGGCAGGCTGGCCCACCAAGGCAACGCGCAAGCGCTGTCTGGCCAGCAACAGCGCCAAGCTGCTGCCCACCACACCGCTGCCACGGATGCAAATATCAAAGGAAGAAGACATGTTTTCGATTGTAGGAGTTGCCTGCCCGTAGAATTTCAGGCTTTGCACACAACCCTAGCGTGTGCTTTAGCTTTCCAAGGAAACAGCCATGAGTTTGAAATGCGGCATCGTGGGCTTGCCCAACGTCGGTAAATCCACCTTGTTCAATGCGTTGACCAAGGCAGGCATTGCGGCTGAAAACTATCCGTTTTGCACCATCGAGCCCAACGTGGGCGTGGTCGAAGTGCCAGACCCCAGGCTGGCGCAATTGAGCGAGATTGTCAAACCCGAACGGGTCGTGCCTGCGATCGTGGAGTTCGTTGACATCGCCGGACTCGTTGCAGGTGCCAGCACCGGCGAGGGCTTGGGCAACCAGTTTCTGGCGCACATCCGTGAAACCGATGCGATTGTGAATGTGGTGCGGTGTTTCGAAGACGACAACGTGATTCACGTCGCGGGCAAGGTGGACCCGATTTCTGACATCGAGGTCATTCAAACCGAACTGTGCTTGGCCGATTTGAGCAGCGTTGAAAAAGCTTTGCATCGGCACCAAAAAACGGCGCGCTCTGGCGACAAAGAAGCTGCGAAATTGGTGGCCATTTTGGAGAAATGCCAAACCGCATTGAACGACACCAAGCCAGTGCGAACCATCGACTTCAACAAAGAAGACAAACTCGCGCTCAAGCAATTCTTTTTGATCACCGCCAAGCCCGCCATGTTCGTGGCCAATGTGGCTGAGGACGGATTCGAGAACAACCCTTTGCTTGACCGTTTGACCGCGTTTGCCAAAGCGCAGCATGCCCCGGTGGTGGCCATCAGTGCCAAGCTAGAAGCTGAGATGAGCGAGATGAGCGATGAAGACCGCGACATGTTTTTGGCTGAACTCGGTCAAGAAGAACCCGGCTTGAATCGCCTCATCCGTTCTGCTTATGCCTTGCTGGGCTTGCAAACCTATTTCACTGCAGGTGTCAAAGAAGTGCGCGCATGGACGATCCGTGTCGGCGACACGGGCCCTCAGGCTGCCGGTGTGATTCACACCGATTTCGAAAAGGGTTACATACGCGCACAAACCATCGCCTTCAATGACTTCATTCAGTTCAAGGGCGAGCAGGGCGCCAAAGACGCAGGAAAAATGCGTGCGGAAGGTAAAGAATACGTGGTCAAAGATGGCGATGTGATGAACTTTTTGTTCAGTTCATGATGACTGATCAAACCAACCACTGCCAGCCAAACACCAGCACGCCATAACGCAACGCCTTGCCAAGCGCCATGTAACACACGCAAGGCCAAAAAGGCAATCGCAAGTAACCCGCCACCACGCACAACGGGTCACCCACCACGGGCAACCATGCGCCCAAACATGCCATCGGACCCAACCGTTGCAACCATTGCAAAGCACGCAAATGGTGCGTGTGGTGGGACGACAAGTGACGGTTGGTCATGAACTGCTCTGCACCAACACCCATCCACCATCCGACAACGCCACCCAATGTGTTGCCGACAGTGGCGACAAATAACGCTGGCCACAGCAAGGTCGGGTTGATCGTGATGAGTCCTAACAAAACAGGCTCTGAGCCCAAAGGCAAGAGCGTGGCTGCCAGCAAAGATGCGCTAAACAAAATGAGCAACCCATACTCGGGCTGCGACAGGTTTGTCAATAGGGATTGAAAAAAATTCTCCATCTGAGGCAGTGTAATTGTTGCGTGTGACTGCAAAACCAATACCAAAACGCACAAATATTCAGAGAAAAAATACATTGAAAAAAACGCATACAAAGGCGATTCACACCGCTAGAATCGTGCCTCCTTTTTAAGCACACCTTCAAATCCTCTATGCGCATTGGTTCGTTCGAGTTGGCACACAACGTGTTTGTGGCACCCATGGCAGGTGTCACCGACAGACCCTTTCGCATGTTGTGCAAACAATTGGGCGCGTCTTATGCAGTGAGCGAAATGGTCACTTCGCGAAAAGATTTGTGGGACAGTTTGAAAACCTCGCGTCGCGCCAATCACGAAGGCGAACCCGGCCCCATCGCGGTACAAATCGCGGGCACAGACGCAGACATGATGGCCCAAGCCGCGGTTTACAACATCCAACGCGGCGCGCAAATCATCGACATCAACATGGGGTGTCCAGCCAAAAAAGTCTGTCACAAATGGGCCGGTTCAGCGCTGATGCAAGATGAACAATTGGCGATTCAGATTGTGCAAGCCGTGGTGAAAGCGGCCAAGCCTTTCGAGGTTCCAGTCACTTTGAAGATGCGCACCGGATGGCGCGCCGATCAACGCAATGTCGTCACACTGGCCAGACAAGCCGAATCAGCAGGTGTGCAAATGGTGACGGTTCACGGTCGCACCCGCGAGCAAGGTTACAGAGGTCAAGCCGAATACGAGACGATGGCTGAAGTGAAGGCGGCGTTGTCCATTCCTGTGGTGGCCAATGGCGACATCGATTCACCACAAAAAGCCAAGCAAGTGCTCGCACAGACCGGCGCTGACGCAGTGATGATTGGCCGCGCTGCCCAAGGGCGGCCTTGGATTTTTCGTGAAATCACGCATTACTTGAACCACGGCACCTTGCTTGCGCCCCCTTTGGTGGCAGAGGTCAAGCGTTTGCTGCTGCATCATTTGCAAGACCATTACAGTCTGTATGGCAGCCACACAGGGGTGCGCAGTGCGCGCAAACACATCGCTTGGTACACGCAGGGCTTGCCCCAAGCGCACGGCTTTCGACAACGCATGAACCTGATTGAAGATTGTGACGCCCAGTTGCAAGCCGTCGCCCATTATTTTGATGAACTGGCCCAATGGTCAGACCGTTTGCTACCCACAAAAAACACAGCTATTTTGGAGACAAGTACATGAGCAAAAAGCAAATTGAAGAGGTGATTCGTCACAGCCTTGAGACTTATTTCAAGGACTTGCGTGGCGCTGAGCCTGATCAATTGCATGACATGATGATTCAAGTGATGGAAAAGCCGTTGCTTGATGTGGTCATGAAACACGCCGACGGTAACCAATCACGTGCGGCCACATGGCTGGGATTGAACCGCAATACCTTGCGAAAAAAACTCACCGACCACAAATTGCTTTGAAGGCGTGGGTTCGGCCTGGTCCGATTTTGAGAAAGTAGTCACCATGAACGCATTGATCTCTGTGTCTGACAAAACAGGCATTGTTGAACTTGCCCGTGCCTTGCACGATTTGGGCATGCAACTGATTTCCACCGGAGGTACCGCGCAGTTGCTCAGTTCGCAAGGTTTGCCTGTGCGCGAAGTGGCAGAGGTCACAGGCGTTGCCGAAATGCTCGATGGTCGCGTCAAAACGTTGCATCCGAATGTGCATGGCGGTCTGCTGGCGCGTCGCGACATGCCAGCGCACATGCAGGCGTTGAAAGCCCATGGCATCGACACCATCGACGTGCTGGTGGTCAACCTCTACCCATTTGAAGCCACGGTGGCCATGCCCGATTGCACATTGGATGACGCGATTGAAAACATCGACATTGGTGGCCCAGCCATGGTGCGCAGTGCGGCCAAAAACTGGAAGCATGTGGCCGTGCTGACGGATGCGTCGCAATACCAAGCCGTGGTGGATGAATGGCGAGCGCAGGGTGGATTAAGCGAGGCCACGCGATTTCGTTTGGCGGTGGCCGCGTTCAACCGAATCAGCATGTATGACGGTGCCATCAGCGATTACTTGTCATCACTTCATTTAGAAACCGAGCAACGCAGTTTGTTTCCGGGTCAAGCCAATGGTCGCTTTGTCAAGTTACAAGACTTGCGTTACGGCGAGAACCCACATCAACTGGCTGCTTTTTACAGAGATGCCGATCCTGCGCCTGGTTCCTTGGTGACTGCACGCCAATTGCAAGGCAAGGAACTGTCTTACAACAACATCGCTGACGCCGATGCCGCTTGGGAATGTGTCAAAAGCTTTGACACACCTGCTTGCGTCATCGTCAAGCATGCCAACCCTTGCGGCGTGGCTGTGGCCGAAGACGCATTGGCCGCCTACAAAAAGGCCTACCAAACCGACCCGACTTCGGCCTTTGGCGGCATCATCGCTTTCAATTGCCCTGTGGATTTGCCCGCTGTCCAAGCCTTGGGTCAGCAGTTTGTCGAAGTGCTGATTGCGCCATCATTCACCGGAGAGGCCTTGGTGCAACTGCAAGCCAAAGCCAATGTGCGCGTGTTGCAAATTGGATTGCCCCCCGGTGGCAGCACACCTTGGGACAACGGTTTGAATTTGCTTGATGTCAAACGCGTGGGTTCAGGCTTGTTGATGCAAACCGCTGATAACCATCGTTTGACTTTGAACGACATGCAAGTGGTGACGCAAAAGCAACCCACGCAACAACAGTTGCATGACTTGTTGTTTGCGTGGACCGTCGCCAAGTACGTCAAGAGCAACGCGATTGTTTTTTGCGCCAACGGCATGACCATGGGTGTGGGTGCAGGCCAGATGAGTCGCTTGGATTCCGCACGCATCGCTGCCATCAAAGCTGGCCACGCCAAGTTGAGTTTGAAAGACACCGTGGTGGCCAGCGACGCGTTTTTTCCGTTCCGAGACGGGTTGGACGTGGTGGTCGATGAAGGCGCGGTGTGCGTGATTCAACCAGGCGGGTCGATGCGCGATCAAGAAGTGATTGATGCGGCCAATGAGCGTGGCGTGGCCATGGTGTTCACGGGAGTCAGGCATTTCAGGCATTGAGGCTTTGTCTCTGCATTCAAATGCCATCAAGGACCGATGCGCAATTTAAGTTGCACACTGAGTGCGCCATACAAGCGGTCTTTCAGCGGTGGAACCAGCAACAAGTTGACACCCAAACGCTCGCCTTCCAGCGTGACCACGGGTAAGAGTGCTGGAAACCAACCGCCGTCAAGCATGCGTGGGTAGCCATTGAAACCACCGCCCACGACACCCGCTTTCCATTGGCCAACATGCCAAGGTTGGTAATACGCACCCACGTAATTCGATTGCGCGTTGTCGCTGTTGATGAACCTGCCAGCAGTGGCAGACCAATCTTCATTGAGCGAGACTTCAGCACCAAAGCCGGTGTTGTTGTTTCGAAAACCTTGGTCGGTGTCGAAATGCAACGAATACATGCCAGCGTTCAACCAAATAGGGTGCGCCCGATCGGTGGTGGAAGTATCAGAAACCTGCTGGGCAAAAGAAGCGGTGTTCACCCATAGGCCAACCAGAAGCCAAGCCACTTTCACCCAAGTACCCAAATGACTATCAAAGGCTGGCGAACACCTCTTCAGCGGCAGCCACGGTGTCTGCGATGTCTTGGTCTGTGTGCGCGCTGCTGACAAAACCCGCCTCGTAAAGCGCTGGGGCAATGTAGACGCCTCGGTCCAGCAAGCCGTGAAACAGTTTGTTGAAGCGGGGTGAATCGCTGGTCATCACCTTGGCATAGTTTTGGGGCAATTCGGGCAAGAGGAAAAAGCCAAACATGCCGCCTTGGCAATCGGCACTGAAGGGGACGCCGGTTTTTTTCGCGGCTTGTGTGAGGCCATCGACCAGCGAACGGGTTTTGGCGGACAGCGCATCAAAAAAACCGGGCTTGGAAATTTCATGCAAAGTGGCCAAACCGCAAGCGGTGGCCACTGGGTTACCGCTGAGCGTGCCTGCTTGGTAGACCGGGCCCAAAGGAGCGAGTTGTTCCATCACAGCGCGTTTGCCACCGAAGGCCGCCAAAGGCATGCCACCACCGATGACTTTGCCCAACACCGTGACATCTGGTTCAAACCCAGGGATGGATTGGGCATACACACTTTGTGCGCTGCCCAAGGCCACGCGACAACCCGTCATGACTTCATCGAACACCAGCAACGCACCATGTTGTGTGCAGAGTTCGCGGCATCGCTTCATGAACGGCACGCTGGCACGCACGAAGTTCATGTTGCCAGCGATGGGTTCGATCATCAGGCAGGCCAACTCTTTGCCATGCAATGCAAACGCTTCTTCCAATTGGGTGATGTTGTTGTATTCGAGTACCAAGGTGTGTTGCACGACTTCAGGTGGGACACCGGCACTGGTGGGGTTGCCAAAAGTGGCCAAACCAGAACCTGCTTTCACCAACAAGGCGTCGGCATGGCCGTGGTAGCAGCCTTCAAATTTGATGATCTTGCTGCGGCCTGTGGCACCCCTTGCCAAGCGCAATGCACTCATGCCGGCCTCGGTGCCAGAGCTGACCAAACGCACCATGTCCATGGAGGGCATGAGTTTGAGCAAGGCTTCGACCAATTCGATTTCGCGCTCTGTGGGTGCACCAAACGAAAAACCATCCATCGCCGCTTTTTGCACCGCTTGCAACACAGCAGGATGACCATGACCCAAGATCATGGGCCCCCATGAACCGATGTAATCGATGTAGCGCTTGTCGTTGGCGTCCCAGAAATAGGCGCCTTGAGCGCGTTTGACAAAACGTGGCGTGCCGCCGACAGCGCGAAATGCGCGCACAGGTGAATTCACACCGCCAGGAATGACTTGGCGTGCACGGTCGAACAAGGTTTGGTTGAGATCAGTCATGGTTCTTCAAGTGAGAAGTGAACAATCAATGGCGGGTGTCATGGCCGGGCAAAAAATCTTGGTTGCTGGCGATGTCATCCGCTTCATCTGCATCATCGGGCGCTTGCGCCCAAAACAATCGGTCTGCCAAGGCGTGGCCCATGCCAGGACGAAAACCTGCATCCAGCGCACCGTCCAAATAGCTGAAAGCTTCAGCCACCGCAGCCTCAAGGTCATCACCCATGGCGAGCAAGCCGGCCACAGTCGCACTCAAGGTGTCACCAGCGCCAGTGAAGATGGCATCGAAACGTTCGATGGTTTCGCTCACCATGACCGACAAAGGTGTTGCCAAGGCGTTCTCAATGTGTTGGCTGCCTTGAGGAATGCCGGTGACCAAGGTGTAGGGCACACCTTTTTCGGCAGCGGCTTTGGCCAGGTCCCGCGCGGTCGGAGTGCGTTCGCTGCCCCACTCGGGTAACAGCCAACGCCACAATGTTGAGTGGTTGCCCACCAGCAAGGTGGTTTGTGGCAACAGCAATTCCATGAAGGCATCTTGATAGGCTTCAATCGGGTCGTCCTGCCACCAAGACAAACTGGGCATGTAGGCCACCACCGGCACGTCAGGGTAATCGGTACACAACTCGGCGATCACTGACAGCACTTCTGGTGTGCCGCAAAAACCTACTTTGATGACTTGAACGGGAATGTCTTCCAACACATGCCGCGCTTGGTCGTCCACTGCATCTTCGTCCATGGCCACATGGTCAAACGTTTCAGCGGTATCTCGCAAATAGCTGCCGGTGGCCACCGCCAACACATGGGTACCGACCGATGACATGGCCAAGATATCGCCTGTCAATCCGCCCGCACCACTGGGGTCATTGCTGTTGAACGTCAGCGCACAAGGATGCGCCATTTCGGGGGTCTGGCCTTCGTCTGAAAGAGGGATGTGTTGATTCATGGCCGTCTATACTTTGAATCATTCTATGCCACGCCTTTGGTGAGGAATTTGGCCTTTAACCTGATGGAAAACATTGTGAACAAAACTTGGATGTGCCTGATTTGCGGCTGGATTTACGACGAAGCACTGGGTGCGCCTGATGAAGGCATTGCCCCAGGCACACCATGGGAACAAGTGCCAATGAACTGGACTTGCCCTGAGTGCGGCGCTCGCAAAGAAGACTTTGAGATGGTGGCCATCTAAGCGTTTTTTTTCTTGCTGACCACCGAATAGCGCAGCAAGCCAACTGAGGCAAATACCGCTTGATGAATTTGCCTTGCGGATCAAACTTTTCACTTTGGTTGATGGGGTTGAAGATGCGGAAATACGGTTGCGCGTCACAGCCGCTTGAACTGGCCCATTGCCAGCCGCCATTGTTGGCGGCCAAATCGAAATCATTCAAGTGCAAAGCGAAATACTGTTCGCCCCAGCGCCAGTCAATGCCCAAATCTTTCACCAAAAAACTCGCCACCACCATGCGCAAGCGGTTGTGCATGTAGCCGGTCTGGTTGATTTGTGCCATGGCCGCATCCACCAACGGGTAACCCGTCTGACCTTCGCACCAAGCAGTGAACCATGCCTTGCCTGTTTTCCCTTTTTCCCATTCGATCGCGTCGTATTCGGGTTTGAAGGCGTGGGTCATGGCATGTGGATGATGGTGCATGATTTGGTGATAAAAATCTCGCCAAATCAATTCAGACAACCAAGTCTGTGCACCCGCGTTGCCTTTCATCGCTGGTGGGTATGCCAATCGCACCAACTGCCGGATCGACACGGTGCCAAAGCGCAAGTGAACGCTCAAATAACTGGGCCCTTTGACCGCAGGAAAGTTGCGTGTGTCTTCGTAGTTCGTCATGCGTTTGGCGAAATCTTTCACCAAGGTTTGTGCAGCCTCGCTGCCCGGGTGAATGTGAAGCGCTGCGAGGTCCACTGGGTGGAATCCCATGCTGGTCAATTCAGGCATCGCTTGGCGCAGGCCGACCGGTGTGGGCGCGAGTTGACCTGGCTTGGCATGCGTGCTTCGCTCTGCCATGTCGGCGGGGGAGATTTTTTTCAGCCATGCATTTTTGTAGGGCGTGAACACCCCGTAAGCGGTGCCACTTTGTGTCAGTACTTCACTGCGTTCAAACACCACGTGGTCTTTGAACGTGTGAAAAGCGATGCCGGCATTGGCGAGTTCGCCCAGCACTTTGGCGTCTCGCGTGAGCGAGGCCGGTTCATCGTCATGGTGCGTCAGTACCGCTTGCACACCGAGTTGTTTGGCCAGTTTGATGATTTCAGGCACGGCATGCCCATGCCTGACCAACAGTCCAGCGTTGGGTTCATTCGCCATGGCGCGCCAGGTCTGGTCAAGTTCCTTGACAGCGCCGTGAATGAAGCTGACTCGCCGGTCATGGGCGGGCAAACCGTCCAAGATATCGCGGTCAAACACAAAGCAACCAAACACCTTGTCGCTGTGCTTGATCGCGGTGTGCAAAGCGGTATGGTCGTCCATGCGCAAATCCCGCCTGAACCAGACCAATACCGACGCAAAATGTGTGAAATGTCTGCTTGTCATCTTCACCCTTAAAATCAGCCCATGTCCATGGATTCTGCGCCCATTAACCTGACCCACCATTTTTTGATCGCCATGCCCGGTCTGATGGACGAGTCTTTTTCCCGCAGTGTGGTCTACATGTGCGAGCACAGTGAACGCGGCGCTTTGGGATTGATCATCAACAAGCCCAGCCCCATGACCATGCGCTCGTTGTTCGAAAAAGTTGAATTGCAACTCGGGCGCCCCGACTTGATCGAAATCCCTGTCTTCCAAGGTGGGCCGGTGCATACCGAGCGTGGTTTCGTGTTGCATGATCCCATGTCCCGCACACAGGCGGATCAGCAGCCTGAACCCGCCTATGCCTCGACCTTGGCCATCCCCGGCGGTCTGGAGATGACCACCTCCAAAGACGTGCTTGAGGCTTTGTCTACGGGCGCTGGACCCAAACGCGTGCTGATCACTTTGGGCTATGCCGCGTGGGCGCAAGGGCAATTGGAGTCCGAACTGGCAGAAAACAGTTGGTTGACCGTACAGGCGGATGACCATGTGATTTTTGACACGCCCATTGAGCACCGCTATGACAGCGCATTGGCTTTGTTGGGTTTACAGGCGTGGATGTTGTCGCCACAGGCGGGTCACGCATGAACACGGCTGTGCAGCCGATGACCCATGCCCATTTGCATTCCTTTCTTGCTTTCGATGTCGGTTTGAAACGCACGGGCGTGGCCTATGCTTCGCGCTTGTTGGGACAAGCCCAGCCACAAGGGTCGGTGCATGCCAGCGGGGATGCACGCTGGCCATTGATCGCTGAGCATATTCAGCGTTGGCAGCCGGATGCATTGGTGGTTGGCGTCCCCTATCACCCCGATGGGACGGCGCACGATAACACGGTGTTTGCGCAAAAATTTGCACGCCAATTGAGGGGACGGTTTTCGTTGCCCGTGTTTGAAGTGGACGAGCGGTACTCCACCACCGAAGCGAAACACCATGGCAACCAAGACATCGATGCCGCGTCTGCTTGCGTGATACTGGACCAATTTTTAAGAACCCTCACACCATGAGCACAGGACATTTATCTCTCGACGCTCAGGCGTTGTACGCACAAATGCAAACAGATTTGCGTTCGCATGTCAGCGATTCAGCGCATTTGGTGGGTATCACCACGGGCGGTGCTTGGTTGGCCGAGCAACTGCAGTCCGATTGGCAACGCACCACACCCAAAGGGGTGGTGTCGTCTTCCATGCACCGCGACGATTTTTCCAAACGTGGGTTGGCCGACAGCATCGCCACGCAATTGCCCTTTCAAGTCGATGGCGCGGTGATCTGGTTGATCGATGATGTGTTGTTCACTGGCAGAACCATTCGGGCTGTGGTCAATGAATTGTTTGACTACGGCAGACCTGCTGCAGTGCATTTGGCCGTGCTGGTGGACCGAGGCGGGCGTGAATTGCCAGTGCATGCTGATTACGCGGCTGCCCGACTGACTTTGCCAGCCAGCCAAAGCCTGCGCTTGATGCGCAATGACGCTGGTCAATTCGGATTCTCAGTGGAGGTGCGCTGATGCTTTACAAACGCAATCCGCAACTCAACCGCCATGGTGAGTTGATCCATTTGCTGTCCACCGAAGGCTTATCGAGGGACATACTGACGCACATTCTTGACACTGCCAGCCAGTTTGTGTCTGTCAATGACAGAGAAGTGAAAAAAGTCCCGCTGCTGCGCGGCAAGTCTGTGTTCAATTTGTTTTTCGAGAACAGCACCCGTACCCGCACCACCTTCGAGATCGCAGCCAAACGCTTGAGTGCCGACGTGTTCAACCTCGACATTGCGCGTTCTTCGGCGAGCAAAGGCGAAAGTTTGCTCGACACCATCGCCAACCTGAGCGCCATGGCCGCTGACATTTTTGTCGTGCGTCACAGTGAATCGGGCGCGCCTTATTTGATCGCCGAGCATGTGGCACCGCATGTGCATGTCATCAATGCGGGCGACGGCAGACATGCCCACCCAACGCAAGGCTTGCTCGATGCCTACACCATTCGTCATTTCAAAAAAGACTTTGCCAATTTGCGTGTCGCCATCGTGGGTGATGTGCTGCATTCACGCGTGGCCCGCTCTGACATTCATGCATTGACCACGCTCGGTTGCGCTGAGGTGCGTGTGGTCGGTCCCAAAACACTGGTGCCTGCAGACTTGTCGCAACTCGGTGTCAAAGTGTTTCACGACATCGAACATGGCATTCGCGACTGCGATGTGGTGATTGCACTGCGTTTGCAAAACGAACGAATGAGTGGCGCATTGTTGCCCTCTAGCCAAGAATATTTCAAAAGCTTTGGCTTGACACAAGCCCGCATGCAATTGGCCAAACCGGACGCCATCGTGATGCACCCGGGCCCGATCAACCGAGGTGTGGAAATCGAATCGGCTGTGGTTGATGGACCGCAAAGCGTGATCCTCACGCAAGTCACCTTCGGCATTGCGGTGCGCATGGCTGTCATGTCCATCGTGGCAGGGAACGACGCATGAACATCTTGATTCAAAACGGGTTGGTGATTGACCCAGCCAGCGGTTTTCAGCAAACAGCCGACCTCGCCATTCAAAAAGGCCATGTGCTGACCATCGGCAAGGTGGCGGCTCATTTCAGGCCCGATCAAACCATCGATGCCAGTGGCATGGTGGTCATGCCCGGTTTGGTCGACGCGTGCGCCAGATTGGGTGAACCTGGCCATGAACACGAAGGCATGCTGTCGAGCGAACTCGGTGCAGCGGTGGCGGGTGGTGTCACCAGCGTGGTCTGCCCGCCGGACACGCAACCTGTGTTGGACGAACCTGGCTTGGTTGAAATGTTGCAATTTCGTGCGGCGCGCTTGCAACTTTCGCGCGTGTTTCCTTTGGGGGCCTTGACCAAAGGTTTGTCGGGTGAAAGCCTGACCTCGATGGCTGAATTGACGTTGGCCGGTTGCGTCGGGTTTTCGCAAGCCGAAGAAGCCATGACCCAAACCCAAACACTGCAACGCGCCATGCAATATGCCGCCACCTATGGTTACGTCGTGTGGATGCGTGCGCAAGATGCGTTTTTGGGCAAAGGGGTTGCGGCCAGCGGACCCTTGGCGACCCGACTGGGTTTGAGTGGCGTGCCGGTGGCCGCAGAAACCATTGCCCTGCA
>RFYK01000241.1 GCA_009925585.1 Betaproteobacteria bacterium
GGTAACACCACCCAAGGCCATCGGTTTGAAGCCAGTCAGCACCCGGTGCAGATCGCGCAGGCAGACGAATACGAAACCAGCATGGCCCAGCACGGGGCCGTGATCGCCAGTTTTGAAAAAAGAAGTTTGGCCATGGTCCAAGCACTGCGTGCCCACGCCAAACAGTTGGGTTGCCGCTTAGAAGTCGAACCATTGGGATTGAACGATGCCCAAGCCCTCGATGCTTTGCGCCACAACGAGTTGGTGCAAGAGGTCACGGCCTTGGTCGAGCGACCCACGGTCATGGTGTGCCAGTTCGAAGAAGAATTTTTGCAAGTGCCCATGGAATGTTTGACGCTGACCATGAAGGCCAACCAAAAATACTTTCCCTTGGTCAAGTCGGATGGGCAACTCAGCCATCGGTTTTTGATCGTCAGCAACATCAACCCGGCAGACCCCCAAGCCGTGATTGGCGGCAACGAGCGTGTGGTGCGTCCGCGTTTGGCTGACGCCAAATTCTTTTACGACCAAGACCGCAAAAAATCCCTCGAATCGCGCGTTGCTGGTTTGGATAAGGTGGTTTATCACAACCAACTGGGCACGCAAGGCGAACGCATGTTGCGCGTGTGTGCGATTGCGCAAGCTGTCGCCCGTTTGCTGGTTCAATCGGGTTGGACGACTTCACTGAAAGATGTGGATGCCTTGGTGGCGCATTCGGTCAGGGCGGCGCGTTTGGCCAAAACCGATTTGCTCACCGACATGGTGGGCGAGTTTCCTGAATTGCAAGGCGTGATGGGGCGCTATTACGCGTTGAATGACGGGGAAGATGCCCTGGTCAGCGAAGCCATCGCCGACCATTACCGGCCACGGTTTGCGGGGGACGATTTGCCGCGCAACGATGTCGGCTTGGTGGTTGCCATGGCCGATAAATTGGAAACACTGGTTGGCATGTTTGGCATCGGCAACTTGCCAACTGGCGACAAAGACCCGTTTGCGCTCAGGCGCCATGCCCTGGGCGTCACCCGCATGTTGTTGGACAAAGGGTTGGCAGTCCATTTACGCGCTTTGCTCGAATGCGCGGCAGCCGCGTTTCCTGCCAAGGTCGCGGCAGAAGTTGACATCGGTAAGTTAGAAACTTTTTTCCAAGAACGCTTGATCAACTTGCTTGAAACCGAAGGCAAACCATTGACCCATGTCATGGCAGTGCTCGCGGTGGACAGTGGAGATGGTTGGAGCCAGATCAAATCACGTTTGGCGGCGGTGGCTGAATTCGCCAATTTGCCACAAAGCCAAGCATTGGCCGCGGCCAACAAACGCATTTCGAACATATTGAAAAAGGTT
>RFYK01000242.1 GCA_009925585.1 Betaproteobacteria bacterium
ATGCAGTCGCCTCCGAGCAACTCAAGGGGCGTGAGGTCTGGCTTGTTCATCCGTGGGCACTGCGAGCCCCACCGCCTGATTTGCGTGACGATGCGGTCGTGATTGGCGTTTACCCTCGCGAACACCTTGAGGTCTGGCCCTGGCCTGAGGCGCGCTGGCGCTGGATTGACGCCGCAATGGGCGCTGTGACGCAACAACGTTGGTGGGTTGATGCGCCGGGTCTTGCGACGGCCTTGATCGGCGCTTCGAGTGTGCGCAGTGTCGAAGACCCGCATATTGCGCAATGGCTCAAGCCGTGCGCACAACTCGATGCGCAACCAAGCTTGTTTGCGCCGGTTGATCGGCGGTGCAAAAGCTTTTCGCAGTGGTGGAAGCGCGCGACAGGGGGGATTCGGAACGCGGAGGATCTGCTGGGGGTATCCGCAGAATATTCGCCAAGGCAGGTCGGGGAATCACAGCGGGAATAAAAGGTCCGCCTGACGCGGACCGTCATCGAGCCAAATCCCCAGAGCAGGCTCCCACCCGCTAACCGCGGCGTCGCGCACGAGCGGAAACGACTCCAGTCGACTGCAGTCCGATTCGATCGGACTCAGTTCTTTGTCGGTGCAGCAAACCCTTGCCAGACTCGCTGGAGGCCCGCGATTTGCGTAAGCATGGCTCTCGCCCTCAGACAGATCGGTGTGACCGCGCGAGACCATGGAAGTCACCCGGAGCGCAAATCGTCGCGGGGGTTTTGGCTACTGACGGGCTCTTCAGTTCCTTCTGGAGATGGTGATGCCGTTTGTAAAAAGCCTGATGAAAGCGGCGCTCTTGCTTGCCGCTCTGGTGTCTGCTGAAGCGGCCTTCGCACAGAGCCGCGGTGGCTCCCGCGGGCCTGGCGGGTTTCGCGCGGTGAATCGCTCTCAAACCTCGCGGCATTTGAGCATCTCATCTAGTTTTCAATAGGATGGCGCTATGAGCATCGGAAAATTGATTCTGCTTCGCCACGGTGAAAGTGAATGGAACGCCAAAAACCTTTTTACTGGGTGGGTTGATGTACGACTCTCTGAGCTTGGTGAGAAAGAAGCCCGCCGCGGCGGCGAATTACTCCGCGAAAAAAACTTACTTCCAGATGTACTCCACACTTCTTTGCTTCGTCGCGCCATTCAAACTGCCCAGATTGCACTTGATGCTTGCGACCGCCATTGGATTCCAGTCAATCGGACCTGGCGTTTGAATGAGCGTCATTACGGTGCGCTGCAAGGAAAAGATAAGAAGCAGACGCTTGAAGCGTATGGCGAGGAACAATTCAAATTGTGGCGCCGCTCTTTCGATGTTCC
>RFYK01000243.1 GCA_009925585.1 Betaproteobacteria bacterium
CCAGACTTAAAAAGCACACCAATAAGTGCGCCTCCACACGTTCTGTTTTCCGGTGATAAACGGGCCGCAGGCCGATGTCGCTTTTTGCAGTCCGGAAGGCGGCCTCAGCCTGGGTGAGTTGCACATACCAACGCCACAGTTTTGCCGGATCGGTTTCCGTGCAGTTCGTGCGCAGCAAATACGCCCCTTTTGCCAGGTCGCTTTTGGTTCCCTTTTCCAAGGGGCAACTCAACTGCAGACCTATAGCCCGCTGTTTTTTATCTTTGAGCACTACCACGTCCAAGATCCGCGCCGCCGCTGGATTGCGCCCCTGCCAGCGGCCGATCCGCCGTTCGATTTTTCCAATATCCGTCTCCTTTTTCTTACTTTTGCGCAATGCCGTGTCGATCTTGAGCAACTCCTCCGTGAGGCGGTTCATCTGCCGCTCAAGCATCGCTTTTTCTTTTTCCCCACGCGCCTGACTGCGGCACAACACATACTTTTCGCTGCCGTCGCCATCTGGATGCGCTACCACTTTTGCCTCAAGCCCATGCTGGACCTCATTCCAGTTTTCCTCCTCGGCAAGCTCCGCCTCAAAATGCCGCAACTCCGCCTTGGGCGTGCCCACGATATAAAGCGCTTTGCGTTCCCGTAAAAAATCAATGTTGGCTTCACTCACCATCCCGCGATCCATCACCCAAATACGCTCCGCCTGTCCGAAACGATCCTCCATTTTACGCACAACTTCCTCTACCGTTGTCACGTCGACACGATTGCCTGCGAAGACCTCGTAATTGAGCGGCAACCCTTCCGGGGTGCACACAAGCCCGATGCACACCTGCTTACAGTCGGATCGCTTGTCTCGACTATAGCCACGGGCAGCCTTCGTATTACCAAGCGCCTGCCCTTCAAAATACGTGCTTGTAACGTCGTAGAGCAGGAACTCGAAGCGTACTCCAAACCAGTCCCTGTAACGCTGCATGAGATGCTCGCAGAGCCGGTCCTTGTGTTTTCCAAGCTGATCGAGTCCCCGGTAAAGCCGGTCGTCGTTGATGAGTTCAGGCGCGATGCCGCTGATATCCTCAAGGGCGGTGCGTGCATACCATTCTTCGGCCACGCCAAGCTCCGAGGCTTGCCCGCAAAACTTGCCTGCAGTTAACACGGCCGCCACCTCCGCCCAAGGAACCGTTTCACGACCGCAATCCATGAGCTCGGAAAGTAGCTCATGCAGACCAAGCCGTCTCCAAAGTGCCAAGGCCAGGTACACGTTGCCAAACTCACGCACCCGTTCGACCGTGAGGTTGGCCAAAT
>RFYK01000244.1 GCA_009925585.1 Betaproteobacteria bacterium
ACCATGATGATCGCGGTAGCAGATGTTTTGCGGTGTGCATCCGCGTGCACCCGGAATGTCATCCCAGCCTTCTGGCAAAGGCACGCCCGGTTGTCCGGTCATGGGATAGCAAAAAACGATGAGGTCACCGGCCTGCAAAGACAGGTCCACCGACCCCCCTTGCGTCGATGCCAGCGCCAAAGCCGGCAGCGCCATGCCGAGCAAGTGGTCTGCCGCACCGTCATCCATCGGCACAGGCAAGTGGTCAGGCGTGGTGGTGTAGTCTTTCACAGGTATGTATGTGTAACGTCAGTTAACGTCGGTTTGGCTGGGCTTGCCAATCATGATGATTTCTGAAATGACTTTCATGACGTCTTTTTCTTTGCCTCTGAAACCATGCTCTGTGAACGCCTTACAAGGGTGTCCTTCAAAGTCACTTCCGCCAGTGACACTGATCAAAGGCAAATTGAATTTTTGTGAGATCGACTTGGCAGAAGAATACGTGGTCAAGCTGCAGGGGTCATTCTTGTGATGAATGAAAAACTGGGGAATGCCAGCTTTTTTGTAATCAAACCCAGCCATTTCTCGGTAGGAGTTCTTTGCATAAGGTTCTGTGATGGTTGCGGTGTGAATCGCACCCGCATAAGCACTGGGATCGTAAGTCGGCATGAAGGATGAAGATATCGTGCCCATGCTGGTTCCCACCAACCAAACCTCTGCAATAGAAGGATGACGCTTCTTCACTTCATTGACGAGTTTTTGAACATCTTGTTGGCGATCTTTGGATGCTTGGTAGTTGCTCGTACATTCGTCAGCACTTTCAGAATGGCAATCGACCACCAAAGTCGCAATATTCTCATCTGACAACCATCTTCTGGCACGAATCAGAAAATTTCCAGTCAGTTTGGAGGACACCATGGAACCGTTTTCTACCACTGGTCTGACCACAGAAGGTGAGCCCGGTAACAGCACAGCCAACTTACTAGGCTTGTCAAATCCTGACTTGGTTGAGAAAACACCAACTTGCTTTTTGGTGTCGGTCAAATCGACCACCACCAGTTCTTCTTTCAATCCTTGGGCATGGTTAGGAACAGTTTGTGCAACTGAAAAACTCGCAGTTACCAACAAGCCAACCAAGGCCAATGATGCTGCGTCAACAGCTTTGTATACATGGGTATCTTTCAAATCAAGCTCCAGTTCCATTCACTCCACCGTCACACTCTTGGCCAAATTTCTGGGCTTGTCCACATCGGTACCCCGAGCGCAAGCGGTGTGATAAGCC
>RFYK01000245.1 GCA_009925585.1 Betaproteobacteria bacterium
GGTGCTGGCCGTGGCGGATTTGTTGTAAACCATGCCGTTGCGTGTTTCCCAGCTTTCATAGCGGCCACCAAAAATCAGTTGCAGGTTTTCGTTGGCACGCCAAGCGTCTTGCAGCCACCAAGCTTTGGTTTCGGTGTTGCCATTGGCCACCACGTTCATGTTGCCCGTGGTGTTGGCCTGCCACTGCACCACGTCTTGGGTGGAGTTGCTGAGTTTGTTGAAATCTTGGTGGTAACCAAAACTGACTTCGTGCTTGCCACCCACGCCGCCAGGGCGATAAATGGCTTTCGCGTCCAAGTTGGTCCAACCCGAGCCCGACATGTCACGCACGGCGCCCTCTTTGCCCGTCACGCCATAAACCGGGCTGCTATCGCTGTTCAAATAACCGGCCGTTCGTTGCAGGTCTTTGTTGTAGTAGACATTGGACAAGCCCAGTTCGTAGTCCCAGGTATCTTTCGTGTTGGACTTCAGGCCCAGTCCATGCACGTATTGCTCTTGACCAAGACCGTAAACCCCGCTGGCCAAAGTGGTCCCACCGGTGCCCGTGCAATTGGTGGTGGTGCAAAAGCTACCGTTGCTCATATAGCTTTGGGCTTTGGCATCGGTGGTGCCCATGAAAATGCCAGACGACAAAGTCAGCTGGGTGGTGCTGTTCAAATCAAACGCCAATTTCAAGTTCAGGTTGTCGCTCACCCCATGCAAGATGCCGTTGGCCCCGCTGTAATAGGTGGTGGCTCCGGTGGCCGTTTTGTTGATGAACTGGTAGGGGCTCAGGCCCGCCGTGGTGGTGGTCCCAAATGAGCGGGGCTGGGTGTTGGCATCTTGGTGGTTGAGCATCAAGCGCCAGGACATGGCTTGGTTGCGCCCACCGATCAAGCCCGCCAACTGCTGGGTTTGGTAGGTTTCATTCGTGCCAAATTTTTGAAAGGTTTGAAAAGCTTCCGTCAAACTGGCGCTGGCTTCAAAGGCTTTGGTGGGCCGCTTGGTGCTGATGTCCACGATTGCCCCCATCGAGTTGCCCGCATAAGCCGCTGAATAAGGCCCGTACATCACATCAATGCGGTCTATTTCTTCGGGCGAGACCACAAACCATTTGGGGGGTCCAAAGTTGTTGTCGTTGTACAACTGCGTGGAGATGGGCATGCCATCGACCAAGATGATGCTTTTGGCGCTGTAAGACACCCCCCAGATGCGGGTGGCCAAGGTGGCGCCGCCAAAGTCTGCCGAGTC
>RFYK01000246.1 GCA_009925585.1 Betaproteobacteria bacterium
TTCCATGTCATTTGGATGCCATTTGGCGCGATGTCTTCACAGGCCAATAAATGCATGTGCCCGCGCAAACGGCTGTTGACCGGCACTGGCGCGGTGAACCTGACCTTGTTCAAGCCGTAGTTCACGCCCATGCGTGTTTGCGCAGAAGAAAAAGCCGACTCAAAAAAACGTGGCAACAAGGACAAAGTCAAAAATCCATGCGCGATCGGGGTGCCAAACGGCCCCGCAGCGGCTTTTTCCGCATCGATGTGAATCCATTGGTGGTCATGGGTTGCATCAGCGAACAGGTTGATTTGCGCTTGCGTCACCACGCACCAGTCACTGACCGCCACGTCCTGCCCGACGCAGGCTTTGATGTCATCAAACGTGTTGAATTCTTTTTTCATGTGCTTGTTCATCCTTGCATATGCTTTATCCAGTCGAGCCACATCGCCAGGGCGACATGGCGTCAACTAAAATCTTGTTTTTTGACTTTCAAACAGACCTGTCCATGAGTGCCTTCCTAGAAGAAACCGTCTTATCCGTTCACCATTGGACCGATCGCCTGTTCAGTTTCACCACCACCCGCGACATGGCCCTGCGGTTCTCCAACGGCCATTTCACCATGATTGGACTCAAAGTTGACGGCAAGCCCCTGCTCCGCGCTTACAGCATTGTGAGCCCGAATTACGAAGAACACTTGGAGTTTTTGAGCATCAAAGTACCCGATGGCCCTTTGACTTCTCGCTTGCAGCACATTCAGGTCGGCGACAAGATCATCGTCGGACGCAAACCCACGGGCACCTTGTTGATCGATTATTTGTTGCCCGGCAAACACCTGTATTTGCTGGGCACGGGCACTGGCTTGGCACCTTACCTGAGCATCGTGCGCGACCCTGACACCTACGAGCGTTTTGAAAAAGTCATCATTGTTCACGGAGTACGCCAAGTCAACGAACTGGCTTACCACGACTACCTGACCCAAGAACTGCCGCAGCACGAACTGCTGGGCGAGATGGTGAGCGAGCAGATGCTGTATTACCCCACCGTCACCCGCGAGCCTTACAAAAACCAAGGCCGCATGACCGATTTGATCAACTCGGGCAAATTGTTTGCTGATTTGGGTTTGCCTGCGTTCAACCCGCAAGATGACCGCGTCATGCTGTGCGGCAGTCCGCAAATGCTGAAAGATTTGAAAACCATGCTGGAAGAACGCCACTTCACCGAAGGCAACACCAGCACCCCGGGGGA
>RFYK01000247.1 GCA_009925585.1 Betaproteobacteria bacterium
CTCCGAACTTTCCGCGCGTCCATCATTCCTTTGGTCACCATCCCTGTCTGCTTGATTGGCACTTTTGCGTTGATGGCCTTGTTCGGATTTACTGTCAACACCCTCACGATGTTGGCCTTGGTGCTTGCGATTGGTTTGGTGGTGGACGATGCGATCGTCGTGTTAGAGAACATATTTAGGCATATTGAAAATGGCATGGCGCCTTTTCATGCGGCTATTCGAGGCGCGCGTGAGGTGGGTTTTGCTGTGGTTGCGATGACGCTCACTTTGGCTGCGGTGTATGCACCTTTGGCCTTTACGCCAGGACGCACTGGAAAACTGTTCACCGAATTCGCTTTGGCATTGGCCGGTTCCGTCATTGTTTCTGGCTTTGTCGCGTTGACATTGACGCCCATGATGTGTTCGATCATGTTGAAACATGTCAATAACCCATCATGGTTTGACAGAACCATGGAGCGATATTTACAAACTATTTCAAAAAAATACGGGCAAATGTTGGGCTGGACTTTGAGTTCTGGCCGCGTGATGGGACGGCAAATATCACGTCGTTGGTTGGTGGTGGCTGTGATGGTGATGGCTGGCGTTTGCTCATTCACCTTACTCAAAACGACTAAAAGCGAGTCCGATGGTGCCACCATGGAATACACCACCCGCTACGCCCAAACCATCGAGCGCATGGCCAACAAATACACCGAGTTTGATCGTATTTTTACGGTGGTGGGCAACCCCACGGTGGCGCAAGGAAACGTGTTTTACCGAGCAGCTCCATGGGAGAAACGTACAAAAACCACTTTGGAAATTGCACGTGAAATGACACCAGCTATCTCCGGCTTGCCGGGCGTGACTGCTTTCCCAATCACGCCGCCTTCTTTGGGGCAACCATTTCGCGATCGTCCTTTGAATTTTGTGATCGTCACCACCGACAGTTACCAAAATCTTGCGCAAGTGGTGCGCACCTTCCAAGAAGAAATTGCGAAGAACCCTGGCATCGTGAGTGTGGATACGGATCTGCGTTTGAATAAACCAGAGATTAGTATGGACGTAGACCGTGAGCGCGCCGCTGATATGGGTGTGCCGGTTGAGAACATTGCACGAGCCGTAGCCGGGGAACTCCCGGTAGAGCGGGGCGCGGCGCGGTGTATCCGAGCCCTTGAGCGCGGGCACGAGGCTTTCGCTCGCGATGTCGGCGGAGCGTTCCAG
>RFYK01000248.1 GCA_009925585.1 Betaproteobacteria bacterium
CCTACGTGAGACACACCAATACGATTGCTGCACTGTTTTGGATGGGGCTGCTGCTCGCACTGCGCCATGGCATCACCATTTCTAGAGTGTGTCATGCTGGGTCGGTAAGTGCATTGATGCAAGTATTCCTGACGGCGTGGTTCTCCGGTGGGGTGTATGCCAGTGCCTTGGTCTGGATGCCGGTGCTCGTCATTGCGACCTACTTTTTGTTAGGACGCAATGTCGCTCTGATTTGGGTGCTGATCAACTTGCTGGCCTACACCGTTTTGGCATTTGCACCCCCTTGGTCTGGCGCAGCACCTCCGGTTGCAGGCGTCTCCTCAGTGCAAGGTTTTATTGCACTGATAGACCAGTCGCTGGTGTTTATTTCTATCACCTTGGTCATGCTTTTCTACTACCAATTTGATAAGAAAGCGTTTAAAGATCTTTCAAAGCGGCAAACCCAACTTCACGCCAAAAGTGATGCGCTCAAACGGAAAGAAGCGGCCCATGCGCAATTGCTCAACTACGCGCAGAAAGAGCTGCCAAGCGCTATTGAGTCCATCGCGGTGTTAAACGACATCATGGCTACAGGTCTGCAGGGCAAGCCTGGTGCCTTGTTGGTGCTGGAACACACACAGCGCGCCACCCAAGCGATGCTGCAAGCGCTCCATTCACTTCACAAGCAGCCCACAAATTGGGAGCACCCACCCGGGTAAGCAAACTCCTTTTTTGGCTACTGCACCAAAGCGACGGCTTGATCCACAAAGCGGTAAACCTCGGCCGGTATCTTCCCATTAGGGCCTTTGTCTTTTTTGTTACGCGTCTGCCCGGTGCGCACGATGACCAGATCCTGCGAGGGCACCACAATGACGTATTGCCCCTGGTGCCCTTGCATGGAATAAAACGGATGTTTGTAGTCCCAATCCACCCACAGTGAATGGCCATAAAAGGGCTCTAGATCGGGCTTACGGATACGTTGCACAAATTCTTTGTCCAGTAGTTGCTTGCCGGCCCACTGGCCGTCTTGCAGCAGCAACTGTCCAAATTTGGCAAAGTCCTGGGTGGTCGCGAAAATACAGCAATAAGTGCGCTCCATGCCGCCTTCGCTCGCTTCCCGGTCCAACGTGTATATCGCATCGCTGCCCATACCCAGGGCGGTCCACAGGCTACGCGACAGGTGCGTGCTGATACTCAAGTCCGGCTCTTTTGCCTGCAAC
>RFYK01000249.1 GCA_009925585.1 Betaproteobacteria bacterium
CATTGCCGCTTAGGTCGCGTCCATGCTCCAATATATTGTGTTCTTTTTGAAGAACATGTCTTTTTTAACAATTTTCAGGGATTAACTATGAAAAAAACTTTTGTTGCATTGGCTGCTATTGCGGCGGTTGGCGCTGCTTCTGCGCAGGTTACGGTTTACGGCAAGTTGGATGCGGCCTATACCAATACATCGGCTGGCTCCAGTGTGGGTTTAAATGGCTGGGAAACAAGCCGTTTTGGCGTGAAGGCCTCAGACACAGTGGGAAGCATGACCGCCTCCGTCGTTCTGGAAGGCAAATTGCGTAACAACGACAATGGTCAAGCCGCTTTCCAAGGCTTTGACCGCACTGCCACAGTAGGTCTGGCCGGTGGTTTCGGCGCCGTGACCATCGGTAACCAATGGACCCCGGTTGACAATGCCATCTGGACGACAGACGCACTGGAATACAACGGCTTCACACCTCTGGCGGCTGGCCTTTGGAACGCGGACGTTGGCAATACGGGAATGGGTAACGCAAAAAGCTCCATCCAGTACGCAACTCCTGATATGAACGGTTTCCAAGGATTCTTGTTGGTGGCCAATAACGTCACAGGCAACACCCAAGGTTCTACTAACTACACGGGCTTTGGCTTGAACTACGTTAAGGGACCGTTGGTTATCAATTACGCTAACCAATCTTTTGACGGCACATTCGCTGGCGGCAAACAAGTTTCCAGCGCATCCACAAAAACCAATGTGTTCGCTATCAACTACAACGTTGGTGCAGCAAACTTGTACGGTGGTTGGGTCAATACGGACTACGGTTCCTCGACCGAAACTGGTTACACGCTGGGCGTGAAAGTGCCGATGGGCGCGAACTCTGTCTCCGTTGGTTACGCTTCCAACAAAGCAACCGTGGCTGGCAAAGACACCACGATTGGTGCTTGGGGTGCGCAGTACATTGCCGCTGTGACCAAAGCAACCGTTGCTTACGTGGGCCTGCAATCGATCGACAGCGCTAACAAGTACAGCGCCGGTCTTCGCGTCAACTTCTGACCACTTACTGGCTGCATGCCAGTTTGAAACGACAAAATAAAAAGCCCCGCTGTTCAAACACAGCGGGGCTTTTGTACTTATGAATTCACACGCTGGCGCAAGGCCAGCAGGGAATTAGAAGTTGATGCGCAGGCCAGCAGCCGTCTTGTTGACAGA
>RFYK01000250.1 GCA_009925585.1 Betaproteobacteria bacterium
TCGATTTCAGGCTGATTGAAAGGCGTTCCCTCAGGAATAATGTCTTTGCCCATCAGAGCTGTCATGTCCAAGATCACTGCGCGGGTGGCCACGCCAGGGAAGGTTTCTATGCCGAATTTCTTCAAGCCGCTGACGCCAGTCACTTCTATGCCGGGGGTGCAGTTGTAGAACACATTGTCAATACCGATGTGGCCCAGGCCGTCCAGCTGAGTGCCGATACCCACCCATGTTTGCAAAATGTCATCGTGGTAGCTGAGTTTGGTGTTACCCAAAGTTTGGCCGTTCTCTTGACCTGGTCTGACGATGGTCATGGAGTAGGTGCGGGGTGGGAAAGCAGGCGTTTTGGTGTTGGTCTCAATGGCCATGGCCATCTTTTTACCTTGCTTGATCAGCTTGGTGGCCGCCAGAATATTGTCGGAGGTGATGTTGTTCAGAGCACCGAGTTGGTCATTCGGGCCCCACTTGGATTTGTGACATTTTTCATAAGCCAAGGCACTTCCTGTGGCCAAGGTGCCAAACAACACGCTCACCAGAAAACCGGCAGCAGCTTTTTTGATCTTCATAACTTGTCTCCTTTGACGGGCTCATTGAAGAAAGAAACATGTGCATCGGGCTGAGCCGCGGAGCCCTTTGCACATTGAACAACGATGCGCTGAACCTCTTGTTCGCCTTGGCTGGGCGTTTGACGTTTTTCACGGGTGAACTCGGAGTGGCATGCGCTGTCAGCAGCCAACACCTGACCCATGCGAGGGGAAAATCCTATGTACCAAGTCGGATCTTGCATTTGCATATGGACTTGGCTGTGGCTGAGGGCGTTGGTGAGTTGCACATCAAATTCAAAGTAAATACCGCCTTGAAAACCACGTCCGCCATCACGCGCGGAGAAGTTGCTCACCTCAAAAGACAAGGGGGCTGCGGTTTGCCCGTCTTCCAGTGTTAAAAAATACTTGTAGGGTTGCATCAGCGAACTGTTGCCATCAGCGAAGGCCTGCAATTCGTCGGGGTCAAGAACCCCGTTTTGGTTCAAATCTATGTTTTCCCGTACTTGGATACTGCTTTGCGCATCCATTTGCCAACTGATGTGAAAACCGCTCATGGTGTCATTGCTCAGCAAAGGCTCAATTTGGTAGGCCAGCCGCAAATGCGGATGCGCATGGGCTGAGCCTGTGC
>RFYK01000026.1 GCA_009925585.1 Betaproteobacteria bacterium
CAGGTTTGCATCAAATGCTTGGCTTTGCTGCGAAACAGACCAATCGTTTGAATGTGGCGCTCTAATGCGGGCAGACCCAAATCCAAAATCGCTTGTGGCGTATTGGCGATGGCAAACAATCGGCGAGTGGCTTTGTTGACACCCACATCCGTGGCTTGCGCACTGAGCAGCACAGCGGTCAGCAATTCGAACACGCTGGTATATTCCAACTCGGTATTCGGTTGCGGATTGGCTGATTTGAGCCGTGCAAAGAATGGTTCGATGTGCTCTTTTTTCATCATTCACTTTATTGGGGTCAGAGCCCAATTATCTTCATATGCAATTTGCCCAACGCTTAGACAAGGTTGAAACGTCAGCCATTCGCGAACTGTTCAAGCTGCTCGGAAAACCGGGCATCATCAGTTTTGCAGGCGGCTTTCCTGACAGTGCCATGTTCGATGTGCAAGGCATACGCGAAGCCAGTGAACGTGCGTTGCGTGATGAACCGGGCGCGGCATTGCAGTACGGCGCCACCGAGGGCTACAACCCGTTGCGCGAGCAATTGGCTGGTTTCATGCAGTCCAAAGGGGTGGAAGGTTTGCGGGCCGATGAATTGATCGTCACCACGGGCAGTCAGCAGGCCTTGGATTTGGTTGGCAAAACTTTGTTGGATCCCCAAGACACCGTGCTGGTGGAGTCACCAACCTTTTTGGCCACCATCCAGTGCTTCCGCTTGTACGGCCCAACGGTGCTGGGAGTGCCTGTGGATGCCGACGGTGTGGATGTGGATGCTCTCGAGGCCATGGTCAAGCAACATCGCCCCAAGCTGATTTATTTGGTGCCGACATTTGGCAACCCCAGCGGTGCACTGACCAACTTGGCGCGTCGACTTCGTATTTTGAATTTGGCCGTTCAGTACAAAACCGTGGTGGTGGAAGACGACCCTTATGGGGATTTGTATTTCACCGAGGCGCCACCGCCTTCATTGCTGGCGTTGAGCTCGCAAGTGCCGGGCAGCCGCGAATGGTTGGTGCATTGCGGTTCATTGAGCAAAGTGTTGTCGCCCGGTTTGCGCATTGGCTGGATGGTGGCCCCACCCGAGTTGTTGGCGCGCGCAACCATGTGCAAGCAATTCAGCGATGCGCACACATCCACCTTCGCCCAAGCCACAGCGGCCAAGTATTTGCAAGCTGATCGGATGCCTGCCACTTTGCAACAAGTGCGTCGTGTGTATGCCAGTCGCGCAGATGCGATGGCCAAGGCTTTGCATCAACACCTAGGCGCGGGTTTATCGTTTCATGCGCCCTTGGGCGGTTTGTTTGTTTGGGCTCGGCTCACCGGTCAAACAGGTCACACCACAGATGGCAATCTGCTGGCCAAACGAGCCATTGAAAAAGGGGTGGCTTTTGTGCCTGGCGCACCATTTTTTGCAAACAATCCGGACAACAGCACCATCCGCTTGAGTTTTGCGACTGCAGATGAAACAAAAATTGCAGAAGGCATTGAGCGATTGGGTGTCGCGCTCAGGGAAACAACGTCAAACTGATCAAGTACCTGCAAAGGCCGCGTAGGCAGCGGCATCCATCAGGCCTTCCAATTCAGTGGCGTGGGTGAGTTGAACTTTGTAAAACCAACCTGCACCCTCTGGATCGGTGTTTGCCAACGAAGGGTCCGCACGCAACGCTTCATTCACTTCGAGCACGGTGGCGGTCACTGGCATGTGAACGTCCGCAGCCGCTTTCACCGACTCCACGACACCAGCCACACTGCCTTGGTCGTAAGACTTGGCAGTGTGGGCAAAGTCCACAAACACGATGTCGCCCAAGGTGTCTTGGGCATGGACAGTGATGCCAACGAAAGCCGATCCACCTTCAATGCGTACCCATGTGTGTTCTGAATGGTATTTGGTCATGTTCACATTCCTGCGTAATTTGGCCCACCGCCACCCTCTGGGGTCACCCACACAATGTTTTGTGTCGGGTCTTTGATGTCGCATGTTTTGCAATGCACACAATTTTGTGCGTTGATTTGTAACCGGTCTTCACCGTTCTCAGCTTTGACATATTCATAAACCCCGGCAGGGCAATAGCGGCCCTCGGGTCCATCGTAATTGGCCAAGTTGATGCGCACCGGCACGCTCTCGTCTTTCAACGTCAAGTGGGCTGGTTGGTTTTCTTCATGGTTGGTGTTGCTGATGAAGACGCTGGAGAGCTTGTCAAACGACAAAACACCATCGGGCTTGGGGTATGAAATGCGCTGGCTGTGTGCAGCGGCGTCCAACGATTGGTGATCCGCTTTGTGGTTGTGCAATGTCCATGGCGGTGTGCTGATACCCACTTTTGGCAAGAACCATTGTTCAATGCCAGTCATCAGCGTACCCATGAGCTTGCCTTTTTTGAACCAATTTTTGAAGTTGCGGGCCTGGTGCAATTCGGTGTAGAGCCAGCTGTTGCGAAACGCTTTCGGGTAATCGCTGAGTGTGTCGTGCGAGCGGCCAGCTTGCAATGCATTCACAGCAGCTTGCGCCGCCAACATGCCCGACTTGATGGCTGCATGGCTGCCTTTGATGCGCGCGGCATTCAAAAACCCTGCGTCGCAACCGAGCAATGCCCCGCCGTTGAACACCAGTTCAGGCAACGCTTGTGGAGTGCCATTGTTGATGGCACGCGCGCCGTAACCAATGCGTTTGCCCCCTTTGAGGTGCTTGGCGATGGAGGGATGGGTTTTCCACCGTTGCATTTCTTCAAAGGGGTTCATGTAAGGGTTGCGGTAATCTAGCCCAAGGACAAACCCCAACGTGACTTGGTTGTCACCGAGGTGGTAGAGAAAACCACCGCCAAAACTGTTGTCTTCGATCGGCCAGCCTGACGTGTGAACCACCAAACCTGGTTTCGCCAATGCGGGGTCAATTTCCCACAGTTCTTTGATGCCGATGGCAAAGGTTTGTGTGTCTTTGCCTTGATTCAAACCAAAACGCTCGATCAATTGCTTGCCCAAATGACCGCGTGCACCTTCTGCAAACAAGGTGTATTTGGCGTGCAGTTCCATGCCCAATTGAAAATGGTCGGATGGGGTGCCATCTTTGGCCAAGCCGACATGCCCAGTGGCCACGCCTTTGACCGCGCCGCTGTCGTCGTAAAGCACTTCAGCGGCTGTGAACCCGGGGAATATTTCGACGCCTAAGTTCTCTGCTTCTTGTGCCATCCACTTGACCACGTTGCTCAACGACACCACATAGCAGCCGTCATTGTGAAAATTGCGCGGCATCAGCCAAGAGGGAGTGGCGGTGTGACCTGTTTTTGAAAGCACCAGCAGTTCATCTGCGGTGACCGCTTGGTTCAAGGGCGCCCCCATGGATGGCCAGTCAGGAAACAATTCATTCATGGCGCGTGGGTCCATGACCGCACCCGACAAAATATGGGCACCGGGCTCAGAGCCCTTTTCAATCACCACCACAGACACCTCTTGAGAGGCAAGCGCAGCCAACTGTTTGACATGAATGGCAGCTGCCAAACCAGCAGGGCCACCGCCGACCACCACCACGTCGTATTCCATGGCTTCGCGTGGGCCAAATTGTTCAAGCAGGGAAGTGGGCGTCATGGCGTTTGTTAGGAGATGTCAATAGAGCGACAGATTCTATGCGTTGAGATCCAGTGGGCATGGTGATAATGCCATGGGCAGTGGCTCTGTGCCCTCGGCATTTTGCTGACAACGAGCGATTTAATTTTTCACAGGAGTTCAACATGTCATACAGCTTGGATTTATCAGGACGCGTGGCTTTGGTCACAGGTGCTTCGAGTGGGCTGGGCGCGCAGTTCGCCCGCACGCTGGCGGGGGCCGGTGCAGCTGTGGTGCTTGCCAGCAGACGGGTTGAAATGCTCAAGACACTTCGCGCGGACATCGAAGCCGAAGGCGGCGATGCGCACGTGGTGAGTTTGGATGTGACCAGCAGGAAAAGCATCGACAACGCCATCGCAGCCACTGAAAAAGATGTGGGCCCCATCGATATTTTGGTGAACAATTCTGGCGTGAGCACCACGCAACGCTTGGTCGATGTGAAAGAAGAAGATTTCGACTTTGTCTTTGACACCAATGTGAGGGGTGCATTTTTTGTTGCGCAGGCCGTGGGTACGCGGATGTTGGCCAGGTCCAAGGGGCTGGCACCCGGCACATTCGCGGGTGGGCGCATCATCAACATCGCTTCCATGGCCGCCTTGCGCGTGTTGCCGCAAATTGGCATTTATTGCATGAGCAAAGCCGCCATGGTGCAAATGACCAAAGCGATGGCTGTCGAGTGGGGCAAGCACGGTATCAATGTGAATGCCATTTGTCCGGGCTATATCGACACAGAAATTAACCATCACCACTGGCAAACCGAGCAAGGACAAAAACTGGTCAACATGCTGCCACGCAAGCGCTTGGGTCAACCCAAGGATTTGGACGCGCTGCTGGTGATGTTGGCCAGCCCGCAAAGTGAGTTCATCAATGGTGCAGTGATCGCTGCAGATGATGGATTCGGTGTATGAGGATAGACATCCCCGAACAGAAAAAATGGGTGTTTGAAACAACCATTTCCATTCGCTGGGGTGACATGGATGCAATGGGGCATTTGAACAATACGAGTTATTTTCGATTCCTCGAGACTGCCCGGATTGATTGGATGACTCAACTGGGTTGCCCACCATTGCCAACAGGTGAGGGTCCGGTGATCATCAATGCGTTTTGCAATTTCTACAAACAATTTGAATACCCCGGGGATGTGTTGCTCAAAATGTATGTGAGCGACCCAGGGCGAAGCAGTTTCGAGTCATGGGCCACCATGGAGCGCACCGACATGCCTGGCGTCATTCATGCGGCAGGGGGTGCCACCACCGTGTGGGTAGATTTCCCGGCGCAAAAGTCTCTGCCCATGCCGGCATGGTTGAGAGACATTGTCAGTTAACAAACCCTTTGCTTGAAAAAACACAAAAGACACATAAATGCGCTTTAAAGATATCAATATATTGATTTAAATAGTTCAATATATTTAATTTTCGATTAAGATGTTTGTTGGTCACTCATCAGACAGACAGCGACATCGACATGCGCAAGCAACCCGTTCAAAAGCGAGCTCAGCTCACCATTGAGGCCATTTTCCAAGCCACTGCCAAATTGGTTGAACGCGATGGCATGGCGAATTTGACCACCAACAAAATTGCAGCCAAAGCGGGTTTCTCTGTCGGTACGCTCTACCAGTATTTCGCCAGCAAAGACGCCATTTTTCGAGCGATGGTGCAACATTCCAGAGAAATGGTTCACCAAGAACTCAGCAGTTTTTTGTACCGTGTAGAGACCAAATGCGATGCTGGTGAAATTGATCCCGAATTTTTTTTCAGACACTACATTCGCATTTGCATCAAAGGGTTTGCTTTGGGGGATGAGCAAACGCAATCCCTTAACCGACTGTGCTGGTTGGTTGAAACGCCCGAAGAAACCATTGAAACCATGCGCATCATGGTTGAGCGTTTAAGAGCGTGTTTGAAATATATACAAAACCCTTATTTGTCCAGAATGTCTGCGACCCGTTGTTTTGTATTGAACAGGTCGTTGATGGGGTGTTTGCGCAGCACCTCTTTGGAACGGGTGATCATCGAAGACCCGCAAGAATATGAAGATGCCTTGGTAGAAATGATCTTGGGTCAGTTACAAATTCGCTCTGAGGTTCATTAGCGTTTTATTTCTTCTCTTTGGGCGTTCTGCCCATGGCATAAAACTCTGCGTTTGGCAGCATGCCAGAGAAATTTGCAATCCGGTTGGACATGCCAAAAAACGCCGTGATGCTGGCAATGTCCCAAATGTCTTCATCGTTGAACCCATGCGCATGAAGCGCTGCGAAATCGTTGTCGTCAATGGTGTGGCTGTGTAAACACACCTTCATGGCAAAGTCGAGCATGGCGCGTTGCCTGTCAGAAATATCCGCTTTGCGGTAATTGATGGCGACTTGGTCTGCGACCAAAGGTTTTTTCTCGTAAATGCGCAAAATGGCGCCGTGGGCTATCACACAGTAAAGACAGTGGTTGGCCGCACTCGTGGTGGTGACGATCATTTCTCTGTCACCCTTGGAGAGGTTGGAGTCCTCTTTCAACATCAACGCATCGTGGTAAGCGAAAAATGCACGCCATTCTGCGGGGCGTCGCGCCAAACTTAAAAACACATTCGGTACAAAGCCCGCTTTTTCTTGGACTTCCAGAATTTTGTCGACGATGTCTTGGGGCAGGTCTTTGATTTCAGGCGTGGGATAACGGTTCATGCGGGCTCCTGGTTGCGTTGATTATGCCCAGCCGCATGCTTTGGCAGCAAAACCTGCCCAGTAGAATGAATTGAATGATTCGCGGGAGATACGATTGAACAAACTTTTTCCTAGTGCTGCTGCGGCACTCAAAGATGTGGTGAAAGACCACCAAATGTTGGCTGTCGGAGGGTTTGGCTTGTGCGGTATCCCAGAAGCGCTGATCGATGCCTTACGCGACAGCGGTGTCAAGCACCTGACCGTGATTTCAAACAACGCCGGTGTCGATGATTTCGGACTGGGTAAGTTATTGGCCACCCGGCAAATCAAAAAAATGATTTCCTCCTATGTGGGTGAAAACAAAGAATTTGAGCGCCAATATTTGGCCGGTGAACTTGAGTTGGATTTCACGCCGCAAGGCACCTTGGCAGAAAAATTACGCGCGGGTGGCGCGGGCATACCGGCTTTCTTCACCAAAACCGGCGTCGGCACCATGGTGGCAGAGGGCAAGGAATTGCGTGAGTTTGAGGGTGAAACCTACGTCATGGAACGCGCCTTGGTGCCAGATGTATCGTTGGTCAAAGCTCATACCGCTGACAAAGCCGGTAATTTGCAATTTCGTTTGACTGCCCGTAATTTCAACCCCGCGGCCGCCATGGCGGGCAAGTTGTGCATCGTCGAGGTCGAGCATGTGGTTGAGGTCGGCGAATTGCAACCTGACAGCATCCACTTGCCGGGCATTTATGTGCACCGTATCGTGCACAACCCGCACCCGGAAAAACGGATCGAGAAACGCACCATCACAGAGAAAGCAGGAGTCTGACCATGCCTTGGACCCAAGACCAAATGGCAGCGCGTGCTGCCCACGAATTGCAAGACGGTTTTTATGTGAATTTGGGCATTGGCATTCCCACTTTGGTGGCCAACCATGTGCCTTCAAACATAGAGGTGTGGTTGCAGTCAGAAAACGGCATGCTGGGTATTGGTCCGTTTCCCACCGAAGAGCATGTGGATGCAGACTTGATCAACGCTGGAAAACAAACGGTCACCACTTTGGCGGGCACCTCTATTTTTGGCAGTCACGACAGCTTTGCCATGATTCGTGGCGGCAAAATCAATTTGTCGATTTTGGGCGCGATGCAAGTCAGCGCCTCTGGCGATCTGGCCAATTGGATGATTCCCGGCAAGATGGTCAAAGGCATGGGTGGCGCCATGGATTTGGTGGCGGGGGTCAAACGGGTCATCATTTTGATGGAGCATGTGGCCCGCAAAAAAGATGGCGGCGAGGATTTGAAAATATTGCCCGCTTGCACGTTGCCTTTGACAGGGGTTGGTGTGGTTGATCGCATCATCACCGACTTGGGCGTGATGGATGTCACCCCTCACGGACTGAAATTGGTTGAATTGGCCGACGGCGTGAGCCGTGAATTCATCCAAAGCAAAACCGGTGTGCCCTTGCTGGATTAAACGGTGGTTGCCCCGGCGTTTTCTATGATGCTGCCCAAGGTGCTGAAATATTGAGCGGCTTGGTCGGTGGGACGCAAATATTTGGTGCGTTTATTGTCCCCTTCAAAATGGGTTTCAATCAATCCCAGCCCGCGCAATATATCGATCTTCCGATGCAGCGTGGCAGGTGAGGCGATCTGCTTGAGGCCCATGGCGTCACTGATGGTCATGTCCTGACCTGCACCATGCTTGACTGCCACCATTTCCAGCAGTTGTTTGGCCTCTGGATCAAGCGCAGGCAGTTCACCTTTGGCTTCGATCGCTTGGACCAAGCTCAAAAACCTGAGATAAATTTTCTGATATCGCATAGTTTTCAAAATAAAAATAATTAATCTTTTGAATACTATCTCAAGACATCTCCGATGCAAAGGTATTTCATCTCCAAATACTCGGTCATTCCGTGGCGAGAGCCTTCCCGCCCCAAGCCAGATTGCTTCATCCCACCAAAGGGCACATGTTCTGTGGCCAAAATGCCCACATTGACACCCACCATGCCGTATTCCAAGGCTTCACCCACGCGGTAAATGCGGCCCATGTCACGGGTATAAAAGTAACTGGCCAAGCCAAATTCTGTGTGGTTGGCTGCGGCAATCGCTTGCTCCTCTGTGTCAAATTTGAACACTGGCGCAAACGGTCCGAAGGTTTCTTCGCGGGCGCACAGCATGTCGGCGGTGGCGTCTGCCACCAAGGTAGGCTCAAAAAATTGCCCATGCAAAGCTTTGCCGCCGGTCAGGACACGCCCACCTTTTGCCAATGCATCTGCCACATGCGATTGCACTTTTTGCAACGCAGCAGGCTCAATCAACGGTCCTTGCGTCACCCCCTCTTCAAAACCGTTCCCGGCCTTCAGGGTTTTGACCTTGGCAGTGAATTTCTGAACAAATTCTTCATACACGCCGGACTGCACATAAAAGCGGTTTGAGCAGACGCAGGTCTGGCCAGCATTGCGGTATTTGCTGAGCATGGCGCCTTCGACGGCAGAGTCGATGTCTGCGTCATCGAACACGATGAATGGCGCGTTGCCGCCCAATTCCAGCGCCAGTTTCTTCACCGTCGGTGCAGATTGGGCCATCAAAATTCGCCCGACCTCGGTAGAGCCGGTGAAACTGATGTGCCGCACCGTGTCGCTGGCACAAAACACTTTGCCAATGGCGATGCTGTTGGCGCTGTCGGCACTCAACATGTTGAGTACACCCGCAGGAATGCCCGCGCGCACGGCGAGTTCAGCGGCAGCCAAGGCAGTCAACGGTGTGAGCTCTGCAGGTTTGATCACCACCGGGCAGCCAGCGGCCAGCGCTGGGGCAACTTTTCGGGTGATCATGGCCAGCGGGAAATTCCACGGCGTGATGGCCGCGCAAACACCAATGGGTTGGTTGATCACCATCAGGCGGCGGTTGTTGTCAAACTGAGGCAAGGTTTCACCGTTCACCCGCTTGGCTTCCTCGGCATACCACTCCACAAAACTCGCACCGTAGGCGATTTCGCCTTTGGCTTCGGCATAGGGCTTGCCTTGCTCGGCAGTGAGGATGCGGGCGAGATCGTCCACATTCGCCATCAACAAATCGAACCAACGACGCAACAACTGGCTGCGTTCTTTGGCTGTTTTTTGACGCCATGCAGGCCATGCGGCATCGGCGGCGGCAACCGCTTTTTCTGCCTCTTGCGGCCCCAGATTCGCGACCTGGGCCAAAGTCAATCCGGTGCTTGGGTCCTGCACCTCGAAACGGCTGGAACCTGCGACCCATTGGCCGTTGACCAGCGCATCCATTTTGAGCAGACTGGGGTCTTTGAGCAGTGAAAGTGGAGAGGTTTTCATGTCCATGGGGAACTTTCTGAGTTTCGGAGCGGGAGCAGTCAAAGGAAATTATGCCCCTTGAACTTTTTCGACAGAAAGTCAAGTTCAACCCATGACGCTCAAGCCATGCTTTGGCATGGCAGATGTTTTTAAATGGTCGCAGATCACTGTCTTGCGTCAGAGGCAGTGAGATAGAATGACCTGTCCATATTTCTGTGCAGGTTATCTATGAAAATCATCTCCTATACCGATGCCCGAAATGGTTTGAAGGCTGTGATTGATGGCGTAGTCAATGACGCAGATATCGCCGTCATCACACGTCGCGAGGGAGGTAACGCCGTGGTCATGTCACAAGCCCAATATGAAAGCATGGCCGAGACCCTTTACTTGCTATCCCACCCTGCCAATGCCGCACACCTCGCCTCATCCATTGCGCAACACAAGGCAGGCAAAGCCAAGCGTAGAAAACTGTTGACCGCATGAGTCGGGTGCTGTTGTTCACAGCCGCGGCTTGGGACGATTACACCTATTGGCAAGGGCAGGACAAAAAGACCTTGCGTCGAATCAATCTCTTGATCGAGTCAGCCCTGCGTGACCCATTCCACGGTATTGGAAAGCCTGAACCGCTGGTAGGCAATTTGTCTGGCTACTGGTCACGGCGCATTGACGATATTCACCGCTTGGTCTATGCCGCAGATGATGACGAATTGGCTGTGGTTGCTTGTCGCGGTCATTACCACTGAGTACTTGGCAAATGCGGCATGTCTTCGCTTGCACGTTGCAGTTTGATTCAGAAAAAGAGATGTGTAAAACCCTGCACGACACGGTTGACGCCCATGCCATTTGTTGAGGAGTGAAAACCTATAATTCGAGCTTCTCCGCCAAGCCTATGGCGCCTGCGGTCAGCGATTTGCTGACAGCCCCGAATGACCGCTGTATCACCATTCCATCACCATGAACGCAACCCCTTCTGCCTTGCCCAAGTTGTCTGTGGCCGACATCCGTCAAACCTTTTTGGATTTTTTCGCGGCCAAAGGCCACACCGTTGTGGCGTCCAGCCCGCTCGTGCCCGGCAACGACCCGACGTTGATGTTCACCAACTCGGGCATGGTGCAATTCAAGGATGTGTTTTTGGGCGAAGACAAGCGCTCATACGTTCGCGCCGCCTCCGTGCAAGCCTGTTTGCGCGCCGGTGGCAAACACAACGATTTGGAAAATGTGGGTTACACCGCCCGTCACCACACTTTTTTCGAAATGCTGGGCAATTGGTCTTTTGGCGACTACTTCAAGCGGGACAGTTTGAAATGGGGTTGGGAGTTGCTCACGCAGGTGTACCAATTGCCCCCCGAGCGACTCATGGTGACGGTGTACATCGACGACGATGAGGCCTATGACATTTGGCACAAAGAAATTGGTCTGCCGGCCGATCGCATTGTTCGCATTGGCGACAACAAAGGCAAGAAATACGCGTCAGACAATTTTTGGATGATGGCCGACACAGGGCCTTGCGGTCCGTGCTCTGAAATTTTTTACGACCATGGCCCTCACATTCCCGGTGGGCCACCCGGCAGCCCAGACGAAGACGGTGACCGGTTCATTGAAATATGGAACCACGTGTTCATGCAATTTGACATGCAGCCCGATGGCAGCTTGAAAAAATTGCCCGCACCCTGTGTGGACACCGGCATGGGCCTGGAGCGACTCGCGGCCATCTTGCAGCATGTGCACAGCAATTACGAGATCGACCTGTTTGACGCATTGATTCGCGCGGCCGCCCGCGAAACCGGTTGCACCGATTTGCACAACAGTTCATTGCGCGTGATTGCGGACCATATTCGCGCCACCGCTTTTTTGGTCAGTGACGGTGTGATTCCTGGCAGCGAAGGGCGTGGCTATGTGCAGCGACGCATCATTCGGCGTGCGATCCGCCATGGCTACAAACTGGGACAGAAAAAACCGTTCTTCCATAAACTGGTGCCCGACTTGGTCAAGCTCATGGGCGAGGCTTATCCCAGCTTGGCGGCGCAGGCGCAAAGCATCACCCAAGCACTCAAAACGGAAGAAGAGCGTTTCTATGAAACCTTGGAAAACGGGATGCATATTTTGGACACTGCATTGACTGAGCACTCCAAAATACTTTCGGGTGAGGTGGCATTCAAGTTGCACGACACCTATGGTTTTCCGCTAGACCTGACCCAAGATGTGTGCCGAGAGCGTGGCGTGAGTGTGGACGTTGACGGTTTCAATCTCGCCATGGAAAAACAAAAAACGCAGGCACGTGCCGCGGGTAAATTCAAGATGGACCGGGCGTTGGACTACACCGGGTCGAGCAATGAATTTGTTGGCTATGACCATTTGCAAGTCGAAGCCAAAGTCACGGCTTTGTATGTGGATGGCGTGTCGGTGAACGACATGCAAGCGGGCCAAACAGGGGTGGTGGTGTTGGACCACACACCGTTTTATGCTGAGAGTGGCGGCCAAGTGGGAGACCAAGGTTGGCTCATGGCGGGCGAATCCAGCAAGGCTGCGCGGTTTGAAGTGGGTGACACGGTCAAAATCAAAGCCGATGTGTTTGGTCACCATGGACTCATGGTGCAAGGCAGCATCAAAGTGGGCGAAACCTTGCACGCCAAAGTCGACACCGAGCTGCGTGCGGCCACCGTGCGCAACCATTCAGCCACGCACTTGATGCACAAGGCATTGCGTGAAGTGCTTGGCGCACATGTGCAACAAAAAGGCAGCTTGGTCAACAGCGAACGTACCCGATTTGACTTTGCCCATCACGGACCAATCACTGACGCCCAAATCAAAGAGATCGAGCAACGCGTCAACCAAGAAATTCTCTCCAACCAAGCCACGCAAGCCCGCTTGATGGACATTGAAGCGGCGAAAAAAACCGGTGCCATGATGTTGTTTGGCGAAAAGTATGGAGACACCGTGCGTGTGCTTGACATCGGCAGCAGTCGAGAGTTGTGCGGTGGCACCCATGTCCACAGCACCGGCGACATCGGATTGTTCAAAGTGGTTGCGCAAAGTGGTGTGGCAGCAGGTGTGCGTCGCATTGAAGCGGTCACCGGGGCGCATGCGTTGGCTTATGTTCAAACCATGGAAGACACGGTCAACCAAGCTTGCGCGACGCTCAAGTCGGTGCCAGCTGAATTGAACCACCGCTTAGAACAACTGCTCGATCAAGTACGTGGTCTGGAAAAAGACATGTCTGCGTTGAAGGGCAAGTTGGCGTCTTCGCAAGGTGATGATTTGCTTGCCAAAGCGGTCGATGTCAAAGGCGTGAAGTTGCTGGCTGCGGCGTTGCCAGGCGCCGATGCCAAAGCCTTGCGCGACACCTTGGACCAATTGAAAAACAAACTCAAGACAGCGGTGTTGGTGCTGGCCAGTGTCGATGGCGAGAAAGTCCAATTGGCCGCAGGCGTGACCAATGACACGTTGGCCAAGGTGAAAGCCGGTGACTTGGTGAATTTTGTGGCCCAGCAAGTGGGTGGCAAAGGCGGCGGCAAACCCGACATGGCAATGGCCGGAGGCACACAACCTGCTGGCTTGGACAAGGCGTTGGCCAGCGTTCAAGCGTGGGTGAATGAGCGTTTGTGATTCGAGGCGAGAGGGCTCACACTGGCGCGTGTTCTTCGCTCAGTTTCAATGTTTGTTGACTGGACCATTCCCGTTGCTGCCCTGTCACCGGGTCAATGAAAGCCAAGCGCTTGGCCAGCAATTGCAACGGCGAAGAAAAATCATCCGGCTCGCTCGGGCCTCTGATGACGGCGGGATAAAACTGATCACCAAAGATAGGCGCGCCCAGCGACCACATGTGCAGCCGCAATTGGTGACGTCGACCGGTCACCGGTTCGAGCAAATACAAGGCTGATTCGTCCAAGCGCTTCAACATGCGAACACGGGTTTCGCTGTTGGGTTCTCCCGTCACTTCTCGCGACAAAAAGAAACGCGGATCGTCTTCTATGCGGCTGCGGTGTACTTTGGGCGTCATCAGTTCCTCGCGATAACCCGCCACCGCTTCATACGATTTATGCACTCGATGCTGGCGAAACATCGCGTGGTACGCAGCGCGATCGCCAGCTTGTTTGCACAGCAACACCAAACCTGCGGTTTCTCTGTCCAGTCGGTGAACAGGTGACAAGGTGCGGCAACCGGTGGCGTGTTTGAGTTGAACCAACACGCTGTTTTGCAAATGGCGCCCCCCTGGTGTGACTGGCATGAAGTGCGGCTTGTCTGCAACCACCAAGTGTTCATCTTCGAACAACACCTTCACTGAAAAGGGCAAGGCCAATTCGGTGTCAACATGGCGGTAATAAAAAATGGGTTGGTGCGGTTGATAGGGTTCCTCTGGGTGCACTGCTGAGCCATCGTGTTTCAGTACCTTGCGTTCAAGCATGCGCGCTTGCCATTGCAGTTTGTCCACATGGGGAAAGCGTTCGCTCAAAAAATCCAGAATGGTGAGCCAATTGCCCGAAGGCAAAACCACCCGTGACGGCCCCACTCCGTTTAGTACAGGTAAATCGGGGGCTGGTGGCGACAACAGCACGCGAAAGCCTTCTCACTCAAACGCGGTGAAACACCACGTCCCACACGCCATGCCCGAGTTTGAGTCCTCGGTTTTCAAACTTGGTCAAAGGCCTGTAAGAGGGTTGGTCGGCAAACCCATCGACACGCTGACTGCTGTTCCTCAACAGGGGCTCAGCTTGAAACACTTGCAGGATGTGATGTGCATAAGGCTCCCAATCGGTGGCGCAATGCACATATCCGCCGGGTTTGATCCGTTGAACCAATTGCTGTACGAATGGCGTTTGTATCAATCGCCGTTTGTGGTGTCGCAACTTGTGCCAAGGGTCGGGAAAAAAGACATGGACGCCGCCCAAGCTGTTGGCATCCAACATGTGCTCAATGACATCCACAGCATCGT
Organism: Betaproteobacteria bacterium; assembly: GCA_009925585.1. GTDB lineage: Bacteria > Pseudomonadota > Gammaproteobacteria > Burkholderiales > Burkholderiaceae_C > Limnohabitans. Next base: position 14,482 of record RFYK01000026.1, read on the forward strand.
GCTGCAAGATGCGGATGTTGTCTATGCCTGCCTCTCCCATGCGCTTGAGCAAGGCGCCCACGCCAGGTTCATGCACTTCACAGCATAAAAAATTGTCCTCAGGTCGCACAGCTGCAATCTGCGCGGTGGCGTCGCCCATGCCAAAGCCAATTTCCAAAATCAAATCGCCAGCGCGTCCAAAGGCTTCTTGCGCCGACAACAACTTTTTTTGAAAAGGCAACACAAAACGTGGCCCCAGTTCTGCCAACGCTTTTGCTTGCCCACTGGTGGTTCTGCCTGCGCGGGTGACAAAGCTCTTGATGGTTTTCGGGTGCGCAACATGTGCGGGGGCTGGGCTGTTCATGTCGAAGGGCTCACAAATGGATACCGATTGTGCCTGTGGAAGCTAGGCATGTCGGGACATTCCCCAGCGCTCGCGCCAAGGCTGCACCCATTGGGCCAGTGCTTGCGCGCAAGTGTTTGCGGGGTGGATCGGCAGTTGCAAGTGACTCGCTGCCGATTGCAAAGCCCCCAAGGCGAGTTCGGGTGTGGCAACGTTGACGCTGAGCGCGCCATTTTGCTTGGAGAGTTTTTCACCATCCGTCGCCAACACAAGCGGTGTGTGCAAATACTCAGGCGTAGGAAAACCCAGCGCTTGCTGAAGTTGAATTTGTCGGGGCGTGTTGTCTGCCAAGTCTTCGCCGCGCACCACGTGTGTGATGCCTTGATCTGTATCGTCAACCACCACGGCCAGTTGGTAAGCCCACAGTCCATCGCTTCGCAGCAACACGAAGTCGCCCACCGCAGTGACCAGGTTTTGCGCTTGTTCTCCAAGTCGTCTGTCGCGCCATGACTTCATGCCAGGTTGGACCTTGAATCGCACAGACAAGCCAGATTGGTAGGGCAAAGACAGACCGCGACAGCTGCCTGGGTAAGGCATGTCGCGATGCCTTTCGGGGGCCACACCCAACGCCAGCAAGGCTTTTGAAATGTCAGCGCGTGAGCAGCGGCATGCATACACCGCGTGTTGTTCGCGCAATCGCGTCAGCGCTGCTTGGTAATGGCTTGTGCGTTGCGATTGCCACGTCACGGGTTCATCACTGAACAAGTTGCAAGCTTGCAGTTGAGCCAACTGGGTTCGTGCGGCCTCAAGCGAACAACGTGGCCCGTCGACGTCCTCAATGCGGACCAACCATGTGCCTTGGTGCGCTTTTGCGTCCAGCCAGCTGGCCAAGGCTGCCACCAAAGAACCGGCATGTAAGGGCCCTGTCGGCGAGGGGGCAAAGCGGCCACGGTAGCGCATTAATTTTTGGAAAATGAAAAATAGTCAATGAATTCAATGGGTTGCATCGAGTATACGGGCTTTTGGAGGACTGAAAACAGACTGTAAATAAATGTTGACAGATTAAAGTGTCAACCTAAAATCACTTTAATTCCGTAAGGGATTGAACCATTTGTGGCCATGGGGGTCACAAGTAACCCTCGTGCGGGTTTTGCACGGACGTGAAAATCTTTCAAGGAGATAACACCATGTCAGACAAAGTAGGGCCCACAGGCCTGACAGAAGCCGAGTCAGAAGAGATTCATCGGCACCTCATCCAAGGGACTCAAATCTTTGGAATGATTGCAGCGTTGGCGCACTTGCTGGCGTACATTTATTCCCCTTGGCTGAAATAAAAGGAGCACCACATGATCTACGGAAAAATCTGGACAGTGGTCAAACCTTCTGTCGGCATTCCCTGGGTCAAGAAATTTTTGAATGGAAGTGCAGCCAGCGCCGCAGTCGTTCAGACTGTCAAAACGCCAACTGCCTGACAAAAGAAAATTTCTTTTTGAATGGGCCGGAGTTCACCAATTCCGGTCCATTTTTCAAATGAATACGACTGTCGCTAAACCCACGAAAAGCTGGATCAAAATCGGCGCCAAATTCCTGCCATTTGCAGATGCGGCCTCCGAGACATTACCGCTGAGTCGTTTACTGCGATTGTCTTTGTTTCAAATTTCAGTAGGCATGGCACTGGCCATGCTGATTGGCACGCTCAATCGCGTCATGATTGTGGAACTGCATGTGCCGGCGTCATTGGTTGCGGTCATGGTGTCTTTGCCGTTGCTGTTTGCCCCTTTTCGCGCCTTGATCGGTTTTCGCTCTGACCATCACCGTTCACACTTGGGCTGGCGACGCGTGCCGTACATCTGGATGGGCACCTTGTTGCAATTTGGTGGCTTTGCCATCATGCCGTTTGCTTTGTTGGTGTTGGGTGGCTTGGGTCAAGCCTCGCATGCCCCCCCATGGGTCGGCCACCTCGGTGCAGGCATGGCATTTTTGTTGGTGGGCGCAGGGCTGCACACCACACAAACCGTTGGCTTGGCATTGGCCACCGACTTAGCCCCTGCCCAAGACCGGCCCAAAGTGGTTGGTTTGATGTATGTCATGTTGCTGATGGGCGTGATTGTCAGTTCCATGGTGTTTGGCCATGTGCTCGAAGATTTCACGCCAGGTACGTTGATTCGAACCGTGCAAGCCGCCGCAGTCATCACCATTTGTTTGAATGTGATTGCCCTTTGGAAACAAGAGGGCAGGTCACGCGACAGAACCCCTGGCGTGTACGAAGAAGACCCGGATTTTTTGTCCTCGTTCAAATTGTTTTGTGGCGGCGAAAACGCAGTACGCCGTTTGTGGGCCATTGGCTTGGGCACCATGGCTTTCAGCATGGAAGACATATTGCTCGAGCCTTTTGGTGGCGAAATTTTGGGCTTGAGTGTGGCCCAAACCACTTACTTGACAGCGTTCCTTGCCATGGGAGGGTTGATTGGCTTTGCTTGGGCTTCACATGTGCTCAGTCGCGGTGCAGACCCCTTCAAGATGGCCAGTCGCGGTGCAATGGTTGGCATACCCGCGTTTTGTGCGGTCATTTTTTCAGCACCACAGGCCTCGGTACCCATGTTCACAGCTGGCGTGGTGTTCATCGGTTTGGGTGCTGGCTTGTTTGGTCATGGAACGTTGACGGCCACCATGAACAGCGCCCCGCCTGGACAGGCTGGGCTGGCGCTGGGTGCGTGGGGCGCGGTTCAAGCTTCGACAGCTGGGTTGGCCATGGCTTTAGGCGGTATTTTTCGTGACATGGCCGCGCAATTCATGCCGTCAGCCAGCGCGTATTCCATTGTGTATAGTCTAGAAATCGTCTTGCTTTTGATGACGGTTTTGATCATGAATCCCTTGGTGAAAACCAAGCCTTGAAACCCCTGCAACTTTTCAGTCAGCCCCTACAACAGGAGAAAGCACCATGAAAGTCCAAACCGTTTTATTCATCATGTGGATCGTTGTCATGATTTTCATGCTGGCCAATTGGCTCAACAAGCCCCGCCGCTGATCCCTTGTCAATGGCTTTTGTCAGCCATCTTCAGCGCCAAGCTCAGACCGCTGACAAAAGCATCTTCCACGCGGTGACCCAGCAGCCAGTCGCCGCAGACCCCCAGTTTTAGTTTCGGGTCCCACACATGCTTTTTGCCCAGAGGCTGCACAGTCTTGGCGTAGCGCCACAAATGTGTTTGGGCAAACCCCGGTTCGGCACGGATACCGGTCAATTCAGCGAACGCCTTTAACAACTTGGCTTGCACCCGTTCTGCATCGTCTTCTAAATGGTGTTGTGACCACTCGGCGCTGGCTTGAATCGTCCAGCGCTCAATGGATGAGCGACCGGGTTTAGACGACTCTCTGCAAATCCAAGCCACCCGATGGTGGGTGCTGCGAGCGGCATTCCATTGGGGACCAAGATGGTTCATCGTCGGTTGTGCCAACGGATACGCGAGCATCAAGGTCCAGCAAGGCGCAACTTCTACACCAGCCATCTCACTCAGGCCGCTGAAGCTTGCCGCAGGCGAGCCTGACTGACGCAACAAGTAGTCGGCTTGCACATGCGGTATTGCCAACACCACATGGTCAAAGCCCGTGTGTGACGTGCCATCTTTGCAAACGATGTCCCAAGTTTTGCCGGGGGCAGAGGCGCGTTGTAAAAACTGAACTTGCGACTCAAGGTGCAAAGCATGGGCGTCATGCAATGGCTGGGCCCAATGCCGCAACAAACTGTTCATGCCCGGTGCGGCCACAAAATGCGGTTCGCGCAACGGCAGTGGCGCTTCAATCACCCGTCCCAAGGGGTCAAGAACCCGGACTGCATTTGCGCTCCATGCGCGGCAAATGTCAGGCGTGCCTGGCACCGCGGTGATTGCTTTCATGAACTGTGGGTCACGGATGGTGAAATATTGAACACCGTGGTCAAAGCTGCCATAGGGGGTGTTGCGCGTGGCCATGCGACCACCAGTGCCATGGCTTTTTTCGAACACGCTGACCCGTTGGCCTGCTTGCATCAGGGTTCGGGCGAGGGTGATACCGGCCATGCCGGCCCCAATGACAGCTGTGTGTTTCATGTCCCGACTCTACACCTTTGTGACGGCTTGTGAACCCATGGCTTGTCCCAATAAGGCTTGTCGGGTGTGCGTGTGCTTGAGTTGCGCCAGCCACCATTGCAAGGCGCGGTCGCCCGCAGGGGCGGTTCGGTGGCGAGGGTGATCTCGCCATGCATAAGCGATCTTGCCGCTGCGTTGCGGGCGCAGTACGGTGCATTCGACCAACTCGCCGCGTTCAATGAACGGCCGGGCCATTGGCTCGGGTAAAAAGCCCGCTCCCATGCCTCGCAATTGGGCATCCAGTTTGGCCGCCATGCTTGGTACCGTCAGCACATCTTGGCCTGCCAACAAGCCAATCGTGATGCCATTGCCTTGCGGTACAGAATCGGCGACCGCCACGGCTCGGTGGGCGCGCACATCGGCATCGCTCAGCGGTTGATGGGCACTGGCCAGCGGGTGACCAGGAGCCACCGCAAAGACAAATTGCATGACCGGACCAATCACCTCAAAACGCAAGCCAGAGGGAATGTCTTCTTGCAGCACCACGCCGATCGCCAAATCGGCTTGGCCAGAAGTCAATGCATACAAGGTGCCGCTGAGCGTCTCATCGCGCAAACGCAAACGTGTGGGCGGATTGGACGCATAAAAATGCTGACACAAATCCATCACCACGCGCTGTTGAATGATGGTGTCCACCACCACCGTGAACTGGCTTTCCCAACCGGTCGCCACCCGTTTGATGCGGTGGGCAATGCTGTCCATGTCGTTGAGCAAGCGCATGCCTTCGCTCAACAATTCGGCACCGGCTGCGGTGAGTTTGGCTTGCCTTGACGACCGGTCAAACAGCAACACATCCAGCGTCTCTTCCATTTGCCGCACCCGGTAGCTGAGTGCACTGGGTACCAAACCCATGTCACGGGCTGCCGCGGCAAAACTCCCCAGGCGGGCAATGGTTTGCAACATGGTCAAACTTTCCGGGGTCAACACGTCTCGGGCAAAGTTCATTCAAGGCCTTATTCGTCAAATAATTTGAATGATGCCATCAATCCACATTGGCCTGCAAGCGATCTGTGCGAATTACAGTGAAACCGTTAATGCACAGGACAACCTATGTTGATATTGCGTAAATCTGAGGACAGGGGATGGGCAGACCACGGCTGGCTGCAGTCGTTTCACAGCTTTTCGTTCGCCGGCTACCAAGACCCGGCGCACATGGGCTGGGGCAATTTGCGGGTCATCAACGAAGACCGCATCGCGCCCGAAACCGGTTTTGGCACCCATGGCCACCAAGACATGGAAATCATCAGTTATGTGCTCAGCGGTGAACTGGCGCACCAAGACAGCATGGGCAATGTCAAAGCCATTCCACCGGGTGACATCCAGCGCATGAGCGCCGGAACAGGTGTGCGCCACAGCGAGTTCAACCATGCGCCGCAACAGCAGACCCATTTTTTGCAAATTTGGATATTGCCTGACCGCGCGGGTGTGACGCCCAGTTACGAACAAAAAACCGTTCCGGTTGAGAGCAAGCGGGGCAAATTGGCGTTGGTGGCGGGTCCCGAGCCCACCCCCCATGCGGTAAAGATCCATGCCGACGCGCTAATGTTTGCAGGTTTGTTTGACGGTGAAGAATCCTTCCATCAACCCTTGAACCGTGAACGCAAACATTATTTGCACTTGATCAGCGGTCAATTGACTGCCAATGGACAGGTGCTGAACGCGGGCGATGCGTTGTTGATCGCTGATGAATCCGAATTGCACTTGGGCGAAGCACGCCAAGCCGAAGTGCTGCTGTTTGATTTGGCTGCGTAATTTTTTCATTTCATAGGACACCATCATGACCAAGACAGTTGTTGTTTACCACTCAGGCTATGGCCACACCCAACGCGTTGCACAAGCGGTGGCAGAAGGTGCACAAGCCCAATTGCTGACCATCAGTGCCGAAGGCGAATTGAGCAAAAGCGATTGGGAAGCGCTGGAACAGGCGCACGGCATCATCTTTGGCTCGCCCACCTACATGGGCATGGCATCTTGGCAATTCAAAAAAGTGGCCGATGCAACCTCCAAATATTGGATGAGCGGCGCTTGGAAAAACAAAGTGGCCGGCGGCTTCACCATTTCTGCCAATTTGAGTGGGGACAAGTTGTCTACCTTGCAATATTTCATGACCTTGAGCATGCAATTGGGCATGGTGTGGGTAGGCCAATCGGAAGGCAACGACGGTCACCTCAACCGCTTGGGCTCTTCTTCAGGTGTGATGGCGCAAGTGGGGCCCACCAGCCCAGCAGCGGACATTCCCGATGGCGATTTGGACACTGCACGTGCCTATGGCAAACGGGTGGCCGAGATCACCAAACGCTTGCATGCTTGATTGACAAGAAGCTTTCAAAAGGTTCAGGGTTTTCAATGCATGCAAATGCCGAATCAAGCTGTGGTTGAGTCGGCGTTTGTCGGTTAGCATCAATTCATGAAAATCCTGAGCTTATTGCCGTGGATAGATTGGCTGGCGCTGTGTTTTTTCATGGCCATGTGGGTGGGTTACGCCGTGTTTGCCCGCCGCTTGGCCGTGCATCGCCACTCTATTTTGGCGGCCACCAATCGGTTCCGTTTGCGCTGGATCAAAGAATCTTTGACCCGCGACCCTCGCGTGCTTGATGGCATCATCACGCAAACACTCTCTCACACCCCGTCCTTTTTTTCATCGACCACCATCATCATCATGGGTGGCTTGATCGCCTTGATGGGTACCACCGACAAGGCCGCTGAATTTGTTCGCGAAATTCCTTTTTCACAAGCCACACCGATGCTGGTGTTTGAATTCAAAATATTGGTGTTGATCGCTATTTTCGTTTACGCATTTTTCAGATTTTCCTGGTCGATGCGCCAATACACTTTCGTGGCCTTGATGATCGGTGCGTTGCCGCCGCCAGAGTTTTTTCACGAACACACCGACCGACGAGACGACTATGCTCAACGGGTTGCGGCCATGACGGGTCTGGCCGCTGAAACCTTCAATGACGGCTTGCGCGCTTATTATTTTTCGTTTGCCACCATGGGGTGGTTTTTTTCACCGCTATTTTTTGTCGTCAATACGCTGGTGATCGTGGCTATTTTGTATAACCGAGAGTTCCATTCAGATGTGCTCAAGGTGTTTGACGACGGTAATTGACCAATCCTTGGTTTGATCTGTGCCAAACCAAGGTGTCTCCGTGCACATCAGAAATACAGCATGTCTTTCAGATCATTGATGATGCGGTCCAATGCTTTTTGAGACCCATAGGAATCTTGCAATACATCACGCTGGCTTAATTTTTTAAACAAGAAATTGTCTTTCTTCAACCCAGTCAGCACTTCGTCGAGCACAGGACGGTTGTTTTGCAGGGTCATGAACGAATCAACTTCGTCAGACAACTTGTGCGTGGAAATGCTGCCTTGGCCATCTTTGGCTTTGGATGCGGAATCATCAGAATCAATGAGTTTTCTGACAGTGATCAATGTCAATATTTGGCGGTTGTAATCCAGCGTCACTTGTTTGCTGAACAGGTATTGCAATATGGGGATGTCTTGCAGTACAGGCACACCATTTTGCGATTGGTCTTTTTCTCGCTCGATCAAGCCATTGAGTATGAAGGTTTGTCCAAATTTCACCATGGCGGATGCATTAATAGAGTTGCGTGTCAAGTGCAAAGCTATGTTGGTGGTGTCTGGGTTGTCCTCAATGAAAGAACGCGATGCCCGGATATTGAGAAGAACGTGGTCGTCATCTAAAAAAGTGGGTGTGATGGACAGGACGACACCGATGGATTTGTCCACGACTGTACTGGCAGTACCTGCGACAGAACTGGCCACCTTGATGGACAAGTTACCGCCACTGAAAAACACCGATGGCAAACGGTCAACCGCGGCCAGCGTGGGTCTGGCAATCACTTCATTTTTTGTATAAAGCGAGTTGGCGATGTTCATCGAGTAATTGAGAAAACCTTGAGAAACGGACACGGCGGCCCCAACGGGTGCTGCCGTCGTTGCGCTGGCCATGGTGTTGTAGAGCTGGGAAGTTTTGACAATAGAGCCATCTGCGGCTTGGGTGAAGCTTCGGCCTAAGTTCAATCCATCCATCAAGTTGACGCCATAACTTTTTTGGACCGTTTCCTCAGTGCGAATCATGGTGACCTCAATCATCGCGCTGGGAGGTCTTTCGCCAGGGCAAGGCGAGGGCAATGTAGGCGCGTAGGCGTTTTCTTCTGAAACTGCCAATTGGCCGTTGTTCAACAAGGGGCTGACATCTTTTTCAGTCACAGGTGCAGGACGTGGATCGCACCTGAACCAGTTTTTGCGTTCTTCTGAGGGGGCAGTCGCGGTTTTTTTCTCGGGTGCCACGTCGGCTTTTTCGGCAGCAGGCTCGTCTGTTTTCGCTTCAGCCAACAGCATGCTAGGGAGAGGCATTTTGTTTTTGTCACCCAAATAATCATTGGTCTTGACCGCCAGCAGTTGGTCCACGCGGGTGCGTAAATACCTGGTTTCTTTGGAGTTCTTTTCCAATTCAGCGTAACGATCCAGCATGTCAGATGCTTGTTTTGGTTGCTTGGCCATGGCCGCTAACAATGCTTTGAGTCTGAACAGTCTGGGGTCTTGCCATTTCAATTCATCCAACTTGGTGGTGGCGTAAACGGCGGTTTTCGCATCCCCACTCAGCATCGCTGCTTGAGCCAGACCAAATAAACCCTCTTGGGGAGATTTTTGTTTCGAATCAACAGCCAGTGCATATGACTTCTTGGCTTCCTCATAATTTCCCGATGACAAATACAACTTACCTAATTGCATGTAAGCCAAATCCAGGGTGGGGTCTAGGCTGATGGCACTTCTGAAGCCAGCTTCAGCAGTCACGAAGCTGTCTGCATCTCCTTTTTCAAATTTCAATTGGTAGGTGTAGGCGTTGAAAAAATGCAGTGCAGGGTTATTCAAGTCAAATTTCAGCCCTGTATTGAATACCGCTTGCGCTTTGTCAATTTCACCCTTTTGCAAATACTCGGCACCTGACTTCAACAGCGCTTGCGATCTGTTCGCGTCGGCTTCTTGCATGTTGCTTTTTGCAT
>RFYK01000251.1 GCA_009925585.1 Betaproteobacteria bacterium
TTTGGGGTTTTACTAAGATGGTTTCGGGCACAGGTGGGCGCATGCCGAGGGCATAATGCGGCCGGATGTGGTTGTATTGTTTGAGCCATTGATTGATGACGGTTTGCGCTTGTCGGGTTGTTGCGAACCATTCGGCGTTGAGCACTTCGCGACGCAGCGTTCCGTTGAAGCGTTCATTGTATCCGTTCTCCCAAGGTGAGCCGGGATAAATGTTGATCGGCTTGATGCCGACTTTGGTGAGCCAGTCCTTGAAGGGGTCGGATGTAAACTCGGGGCCATTGTCGGAGCGGAGATATTCCGGCTTCCCGCGCTTGAGCAGTAACGGATAAAGCGCTTCGAGAACCTCCGAGGATCCCATCTTGCTGGCGACGGTCACAGCGAGGGCCTCGCGTGTGTACTCATCAAGAACCGTCAGCATCTTGTAAGGCCGACCATTGCTGAGCTTGTCGTGGACAAAGTCGATCGACCAGACATGGTTCGGGAAGTGAGGCCTGAGCCGGATGATCGAGGCGTCATGATGATAGAGCCTTTTGCGGCGCTTATGACGAGCCGGTAGCTGTAAGCCCTCTTCGCGCCATATCCGCTCAACCTTCTTGTGATTGATCAAGCGGCCTTCGATCTCCAAAAGCTCGCAGATCTTACGATAGCCATAGCGGCCGTATTGCTTGGCTAACCGGATCACAGCCAAACGCTGATCGTCATCATTCTTCTTGCTTGTCTCATAGCGCAGGGTGCTGCGGGCAATCCCAAGAACATCACATGTCCGTCGCTCAGATGTCCCGAGCTTTTGACGCGCTTGAATGACCGCACCACGTAAGTCGTCAGCGCTCAGATCTTGGGCTTTAAAAAATCCAGGCTTTCCTTCAGGATCAATTTGTCGAGCTCGAGATCAGCAACAATCTTCTTGAGCCGCTGGTTCTCCTTCTCGAGAGCCTTGAGTTCTGTCAGTTGCGGCTTCGCTATCCCGCCAAACTTCTTCCGCCAGATATAATACGTCGCATCACTGATCCCAGCCGTCCGGCAAGCCTTGGCAACATCAGCACCTGCCGCCAAATCCAGTTCCACCTGCCGCAATATCTTCAGGCAGTCCTCATCCGAATACCGCTTCCGAGCCATCCCAAAACCCTCCCGTTGGCACCATCATAATGGCTCAACTTTAGGGGGCTAAG
>RFYK01000252.1 GCA_009925585.1 Betaproteobacteria bacterium
TCTGTCAACAAGACGGCTGCTGGCCTGCGCATCAACTTCTAATTCCCTGCTGGCCTTGCGCCAGCGTGTGAATTCATAAGTACAAAAGCCCCGCTGTGTCGGTGATTAGAAGTTGACGCGCAGACCGGCGCCGGTCTTGTTAACAGAGTCAACTGATTGGATGCCATAGTACGCAACGGTAGACTTGGTCAAACCTTGGATGAATTGGGCACCCCAAGAATTGATAGTCTTGTCTTTGCCAGACACCGAGTTGGTGTTGCCAGAGAAGCCAACCGAAACAGAATTCGCACCCATTGGCACTTTCACGCCGATGATGTAACCTTTGTCGGTGCCTGCATTGCCGTCATCGCCCCAGGCTGTACTAGAACCTTTGTCAGAGTTAACAACACCGCCCATCAGGATGGCGGAGCCCATGTTGTATTGGAATGACAAAACATTGGAGTTAGCCGTAGGGGTGCCTGCGCCGCTGAAGGACTGGGTTGCAAAGTTGATGGTCAAAGGACCTTTTGCGTAGTTCAGGCCGATACCGGAGTAGTCTTTGGCACCAGAGAATGCACCGCCATTGTTAGGAGCAGTCAAAATGATGGCTTGGAAACCATTCATGTCAGGCGTTGCGTACTGGATGGAGTTGACGGCGTTGCCGTACATGTTGGGTGCATTTCCCAGGTCATAGTTCCACGCAGCTTTCAGGCCTTTCAGAGGTGTGAAGCCGTTGTATTCCAGCGCATCGCTAGTCCAAACCGCATTGTCGAACGGCGTCCATTGGCTACCCAAAGTAACTGTTCCAAAGCCACCGGAGACACCAACCGTAGCGGTACGGTCAAAGCCGCCGAACTTGCCAGCACCATCTTGAATCTTGCCTTCGACGTTGACGGACAGAGTCAAGCCGCCTTCTTTCTGCTCTGCCTTAACGCCAAACCGGCTTGTTTCCCAGCCATTGATACCGATGACTGTTCCACCCGCGGATGTGTTCGACACCCCAACATCCAACTTACCGTAAACCGTAACCTGCGCAGAAGCAGCGCCAACCGCCGCAATAGCAGCCAGTGCAACAAGAGTTTTTTTCATAGTTAATCCCTGAAAATTGTTAAAAAAGACATGTTCTTCAAAAAGAACACAATATATTGGAGCATGGACGCGACCTAAGCGGCAATG
>RFYK01000253.1 GCA_009925585.1 Betaproteobacteria bacterium
CTTGTCGACAATCTCGAACCCGTGGCGGGCTAGAACAGGTACATCTGGACGAGAGGGCAGAAAACCGGTGTCTTGCATTTGTAAATGCATGACGGAGAAAGTCTCAGAGTTGTAGAGCATGTCCATGGTGTCGTGGCTTTCTGTAAAACAGGTAAGTTCCCCTAGGATATCGGATTGAAACGCCAAATTTCAAGACTTAGGCTTTTCAATCTTACGCAATTGCTGGTCGACAAAGTCGCCATTGGCATTGGTCACCTTCAAGCGTACCGGTAGATAGTCTATCGATGGCGCAAACCAAAGCTCGATGGTTTGGTCAAATTCCTTGCGCGGTTTACGGTTGATTTTGATGGTTGGTACTTCGCCATAGGGCAATTGCAAAGTTTCCGCTTTTTCCACCAAGAAGAGCCACACTTCGGCATCGCGCGTTGCCACCGTTTGAAACGAGAGCATGGTGCCTACGGAATAACGCTCGGGTTCGGCGGATAGCAAGGCGGCAATTTGCATCACAACGCTTAAGCGGTCTTGCGCGCCTTTGAGCATAGGCACCTCAGGTGCGTTGTTGCTAAAGCTGATCATGCCTTTGTCGCGCTGGAAGTGCGAAGCGACTTCGGTGCGGTATTTGTCGCCAAAACGCTGGGGCAACAGTCCTTCTGCGCCCAAGCTGCCTTGGCTGGTTTGGCTACGGGACCCTAATAAAAAAGCACCTACCTCTAATTTAGAGTCATATCGTTGCCCATTGTGCTGCCAAGAAAACTCGGCCCAAGCTGAGTAATTCATCTGCTTGGACATGCCAAGCACTTGGTATTTCAAAAAAACGGGATCAGGAATTTTGAAGGCACTGGCTTCATTGGCAGGGACGCCATCACCTGCAAAACGTGGGTAAGGCGGCATATCAACGGCTGAAGCCACGCGTGCAGGGAGGACGACTGCCGCGTCAACGTCTTGGTTACCAATTGAGGAAATGCTTGCATGGTTGCTGCTCCCTTGAGCGGCTTCTGATGTAGGCGCTGGGTTTGTATCGGCAGATGTTGAAACATTTTGGGGTGGCGCATCTTCCTCCTTGGCTTGTTGTTTTTGTGCGGGAGTATTTTTCGGGCTGGCTGGCTGAGCCGCACTTTGCACAGGTGGCAGTTGAATTTG
>RFYK01000254.1 GCA_009925585.1 Betaproteobacteria bacterium
GCTCGCTGCACCCATGGTCAATGTGCCGCCCAGTGTGTTGGCACTGCTAGCCGCCACGCTGGTCGTGTGCGTGTCGATCAGGTCGATGTCATTGAACGCGATCGTTCCTACGCTGTTCAGTACCGTCAGGTCGCTCTCGGTGACTGTGCCCAGTGCATTCGTACCAGCGCTGGTGATTGTCACGCCGTCGTTGTCGCCACTGATGGTGATGGTGACTGTCTGGTCTGCAACTGCGCCCTGCATGTCCTTGGCACGAATAACAAACTTGTCTTCATGCGTCTGACCACTTGCCAGGGCCTGCACAGCAGTGGAGCTGTTATTGAGCGTGTACTCCCACAGGCCAGATGTCGGGTTGACGGCAATGGAGCCGTAAGCGCTGGTGGCATCAGAGCTGACAGAGAAGACTGCGGATCCAACGCCAAGCACATCGGCAACCGCCACTTCAAGGTCGCCCCTGGCTTTGGCGCCGCTCTCTTCAATCGCAACTCCAGCCAATTCACCTGCCTTGTTCAATACCGTGATAGGCGCCACGTAGACAGCATCGTCAATAGATGGGGGCATGCCATTGAGTTCGGTGGCCATGGCCTCCTCGACTGTGGCATAGCCACCGGCACCCACGATGCGGGTAGTTCCATCCGTGAAGCGAACCGCCTCCACGTCGCTCAGCACCACAGTTCCAGTGACCGTACCCTTCGAATCATGCAGGGTCATGGTGATGGTCTTGTTGTCATGCGCGGTAACAAAACTTGCCTGAGAGGAGTCGACACCTATGGAGATCGTGTCGCCACGGTAATTCACAGCCTTGCCAAGGTCAGCATAGTCAGAGTCGACAGTGCCCTTGACAACGACCGCGCCATGTCCTGTCAGCACCACGTTCGCATCTTCTGTGGTGGAGCTGGCAATAGTGATGGTGTAGGCAGAAACATCGCTCTCAATGAGCTCCACCTGGCCCATCATGCCGTCGTTGGTCAGGCCGACTGTGGCGTCTGAGAATGACAGGGTCTGCACTGAACCGGGAATCCGCACGGTGATGGTGGGGTCCTCGTTCAGAGACAGTAAGAAGCCATCCGTCTTTTCATATCTGCCTTCTGTGGTGGTCTTGTACAACACCGTAGCGGGCTGCAGGTTCCAGTCGCTGA
>RFYK01000255.1 GCA_009925585.1 Betaproteobacteria bacterium
GGTGCTTTACTGGGGGACCGCATCCGCATGAACGCCATTTCACCTTGGAGTGCAGGCAAAAGCACTGCCAAAGACAAAAACGATTCTGGTCAACGCGTTTTCATGCGCAGCTTGGCTACACGCGACTTTGGCAGTGAAATCAGCGCCGCGTTGCCTGATGTGTTGGCTGCCACCAAGTGCGCAGGCTTTGATTTGATCATTGTCGAAACATCTGGCATCGGCCAAGGTGACGCCGCCATCGTTCCGCATGTTGACATTCCCATGTATGTGATGACACCAGAGTTTGGTGCTGCCAGCCAATTAGAGAAGATCGACATGCTCGACTTTGCTGAGTTTGTAGCCATCAATAAGTTCGACCGCAAAGGTGCGAGCGATGCCTTGCGCGATGTGGCCAAACAAGTGCAACGCAACAAAGAAGCGTGGAACACCCCCACCGAACAAATGCCTGTCTTTGGCACCATGGCAGCCCGCTTTAACGACGATGGCGTCACTGCGCTCTACCAAGCGCTCAAGGGACGCTTGAGCGAGTTGGGTTTAAAACTGAAAGATGGCTTGTTGCCTTTGGTGAACGTCCGCCACAGCACCAACCAAACCCCCATCGTCCCTGCATCGCGTACACGTTATCTGGCAGAAATCAGCGATACCGTGCGTGGCTACAAAAAACGTGCGCGCACCCAAGCCAAACTCGCACGCGAAATCCAACAACTCATGGCCGCGGCCGACATGCTAGAAGTCGACAAACCCGGTCGCGCCAAAGCCGCCGAAGCAGCACGCGACTTGGCCAAACAACGCGAAGAAGGCATGGGTGCTGCGGAGCGCAAACTGCTCACGCAATGGCCTGCCATGCAAGCCGCTTACGCTGGCGACGAATACGTCGTGAAAATCCGCGACAAAGAAATTCGCACAGCACTCACCACCAAATCTTTGAGCGGCACCACGATCCGCAAAGTGTCTCTGCCCCAGTACGAAGACCACGGCGAAATCTTGAAGTGGCTCATGCTCGACAACGTACCTGGCAGTTATCCCTACACTGCAGGCACTTTTGCGTTCAAGCGTGAGAACGAAGACCCGACCCGTATGTTTGCAGGCGAAGGCGACCCCTTCCGCACCAACCGCCGTTTCAAACTG
>RFYK01000256.1 GCA_009925585.1 Betaproteobacteria bacterium
GGAGAGGGATTGACCAACACCACGCCTGCATCGCCATCGATGATGATCCAATCGTCTTGTCTCACCAACTGGCTTGCCGTGCGCGCGCCTACCACTGCGGGAATATCCAAGCTACGCGCCACGATGGCCGTGTGTGAAGTTTTGCCGCCGACATCGGTCACAAAACCGGTGAACACACTTTGCTTGAACTGCAGCATGTCGGCAGGCGAGAGGTCGTGCGCGACCAACACCAAAGGCACATCCATTTGATCTTCTAGCAACAGGTCTTGTTGGCGTGTGCCGGTGTTGCGACGCTGCGCAGGCAATGGCGACATATGCACATCGCCCTTCATGTGGCGCAATACACGCTCAACAACTTGTTCTAAATCGCCTTTGCGTTCACGCAAATAGGCATCGTCCATTTCGTCGAATTGGCGGGCCACGACGTCAAGCTGGGAAGTCAACGCCCATTCGGCGTTATAGAGACGGTCTTTGATCCAGTGGGTCACACCATCGGCCAACATCTCGTCTTGCAAGAGCATCAAGTGCACTTCCAAAATCGCGCTGAGCTCAGGCGGTGAATCTTTAGGCAGTGTGTCGTGGAGTTCCTGCAACTCTGCTTTCACTGCATCTCGGGCCAAGCCTACCCGCTGAATTTCTTCGCTGACTTGTTGCGCATCAATAAAGTAATGCGCGACATCCACGCGGCTTGAGGCCACCAGTACGGCTCGCCCAATGGCGATCCCTCTGGCAACGGCAAGTCCGTGGATGGAAAAGCTCATAGGTGATTACTCGCCTTCGCCAAATTTGTCGTTAAACAAATGCTCCAAGGCATCCATTGCGGCTTGCTCTTGGTCGCCATCTGTTTCAAGCGTAACTTCGGTGCCGATACCAGCGGCCAACATCATCACGCCCATGATGCTTTTAGCGTTGACGCGGCGATCGCCTTTGCTGATCCAGACGTTGCACGGAAATCCGCCAGCGGCTTTAGTGAGCTTGGCAGAGGCACGGGCGTGCAAGCCCAATTTATTGCTGATGGTGATGTTTCTTGTGATCATACGAACGAGAGTTTTGAATTTGTGGAGCAGCCATTGCTACTTGCATCACACCTTGGGTGCCGCCGGCCAATGCC
>RFYK01000257.1 GCA_009925585.1 Betaproteobacteria bacterium
TCCGAGCACCTTGTCGGTGGCGTCAATCACAAACCACTCATGCGTCACGTCAGCGGGTTTTGCGCTGAAAGTGGACATATCGTTTCCTAGAGTGGGTTGTGGGGCCCTTTTCCACGGTCGGTGTTCTTCTGCTGAGAACCTCTTAGGTGGGAGTGAAAACTTCGCCGCGGGGCCTTGTTCGCTGCGAAGCCTTACATTCTATGCCACTTTGCAGGTGATTTTGCAATCCCGTAGGGGCGAGTTACCATGGGGCCATGTTCAGTTATCGCCACAGCTTTCACGCGGGCAACCACGCCGATGTGCTCAAACACTCGATTTTGGTTGCAGTTATGAAGCATTTAGCACTCAAAGAGGTCGGCTTCACCGCCATTGACACCCACGCCGGGGCAGGCATTTACCGGCTTGACGGCACCGAAGCGAGGCAAAGTGGCGAGGCACAAGAAGGTTTATTGGCGCTGATGCGCAACAAATCCAAACTGGCCGGGCCGATGGCGGACTTGCTGCTCGACTACCGGCGGGTGCTCGACCACTTCAATCCCGCAGGCGGCTTGCTGAATTACCCGGGCTCACCGTTCATTGCGCAGCATTTGTTGCGCGAACAGGACAAATTGAAGCTGTTCGAAATGCACCCCACCGACATACGCCATTTACAAACCCAGGTGGATGGGCTGAAAGCTGGACGGCAAGTCAGCGTCATGCACGAAGACGGGTTCAACGGCTTGCCCAAATTTCTGCCCCCTCCTTCACGCCGAGGTTTGGTGTTCATCGATCCCAGTTATGAAATCAAACTTGATTACGAAAGGGTGGTGGTGGCGGTGTCGATTGGACTCAAACGGTTCGCCACTGGCACTTATGTGGTTTGGTATCCGATCATTCCACGTCCGCAGGCGCACAGTCTGCCGCGCCACTTGACCAATCTGGCACGACAAGCTGACAAGCCTTGGCTACACGCCACCTTGCGCATACGGACCGGTGCACGCGACGTGGTGACGGCCGGTGACGCCATCAAACCGATTGGCTTGGTTGACAGCGGGGTGATCGTGATCAATCCGCCGTTCACCCTTCACGAACAATTGCAACAAGCCTTGCCACAAATGGTTCAACTGATGGG
>RFYK01000259.1 GCA_009925585.1 Betaproteobacteria bacterium
ATTAAAAGTCGCCAATTACGTCACACGATAACTTTGTCAAACGGATTTGCATAAATCTGCACACCCTTATAGTATTAAGGTCAGGTGCAGATGGGAATACCCAGGTGCCATTGGCATGCCAAAAGGATGCCGTAGGCAGCCGATTCCTTGTTTTTCGTAACAGACATGATCATCTGGACAAACCGGAAACCTTAAACAAACAAGCGAACCATATGCTCAAAATTGTCCGAAACCTGCTGCTTGCCTTGGTCGCGCTCTTGGTAATCGGCGTGGTCGTCGTGTGGGCACCGGACCGCCCGCTAGAGGATTTGACAGCTCGATGGGCGCCACAACCTTCCCAATTTGTAGCCATTGATGGCATGAGCGTGCATTTGCGTGACGAAGGCCCAAGAGATGACCCGGAACCCATCATTCTTTTGCACGGTACTGGCGCCAGTTTGCACACCTGGGATGCTTGGACCGAGGCGCTCAAATCGAAGCACCGGGTGATCCGGGTGGATTTGCCAGGGTTTGGCCTCACTGGACCAACCAAGGACGGCAACTACCAAATGCCCGCCTACACACATTTCATGAACTCAGTGATGGATACGCTGCAAATGAAGCGTGCGATTTTGGCCGGCAATTCATTTGGTGGCGATGTCAGTTGGCAAACCGCTGTTGCCTACCCGGACCGGGTTTCACGGTTGATATTGGTTGATTCTTCAGGATATGCCACCACGGCAACGTCCGTACCAATAGCTTTCAAACTTGTGCAAATGCCCCTGCTCAGCCGCCTACTCAGCAACATCTTGCCACGCAGCGTTATTGAATCCAGTATTCGAAGTGTCTATGCAGATCCCACCAAGGTCACCCCCGAGTTAGTCGATCGCTATTACGAATTAGCCCTACGCGCGGGCAATAGAAAGGCGATTACACAGCGATTCGCTCAAAACAAGCCCGGTCAGAATGAAACAGCCATCAAACAGGTGCAGGTGCCGACCTTGATTATCTGGGGCGGTCTTGACCGGCTCATAACCCCGGACAATGCCGAAAAGTTTCATCGCGATATCGCAGGTAGCCAACTAATCGTTTTTGAAAAGCTGGGGCA
>RFYK01000260.1 GCA_009925585.1 Betaproteobacteria bacterium
GTTTGTGCGTGGATCTTTTTCGCCACCACGAGCATTGCTGCCGTCGCACTCTCCGGATGAGGGGTCTGCTTCTCTACCTCACGAATCACTCGGCCGAGATTCGTTTTGAGTTTTCGCTGCATGGCTCGGGCCCGGTTCATCTGCCGTGCATGCGCGTAACGACTCTGTTTCATGACAAGACGACGGCCGACGCGCACATAGCTCCGTTTAATTTTGAGCCCCTCTTTTCGCGCCGCTTTCACAAGCCGTTCCCGAACACGGTCACACAAGCGCGCGTCAGTGGGATAGCGAATCGCTTTGGTTTGCACCGTCGTGTCCACGTTAAGATGGACAAAATCTGTCGCTTTAATGGCGTCAAGCTTAAGTCCAGCCTCCACAGTAGCTTTAAGCATGGCTTCGGCTCCGCTGGCTCCCAAGCGAGATCGCCAACGACTCATGCTCGAGGGATCGATAGGGGCTTTGTGTGAAAAGAACTGCATCCCGCTAAAAAACTGCCAGTAAGGATTTTCCACCCAGCGTGCTACGACGTCCTCGTCGCTCAAGTCGTGCTGAAACTTCAAGTAATGAAGCGACACCATCAAGCGCGTGTTGATACCTGGCGCGCCCATGACTGGAGCGTAGGTGGGTTGAAGTTGTTGCTCAAAAGCATCCCAAGAGATTTCAGCCGAGAGCCTCACCAAGGGGTGCTGCAAGCTGATGATGGAGGACAGTTCGATTTGAAAGAAGTCGGGTTGGGCGCAGGGTGGTGTCGCTTTAGGCTTCATCGATTTTGCCAGTTTTATTGGGTTCTGAAGCCCTTTACACAGCAAATTCAATGCCAAATAAATATACTAAGTATATGATGTGCAGATATTTGCCGATATTTTCAGCGCCGACTTTCTAATTTCCGGGCTGAGGAATCGCGTGAATTTTGGCGCGTAAAGGATGGTATTCTTGTGGGTGAAAACAATGCGGCCTTACAGGGGAACTATCTTTGGACAGAAAAGGAGTATTCCGACTTTGTGATCGAGTTTGATGTTCGATGGAAAAGTGAAACCGAGCGCGGCGTGGATACGGGCGTCGAAATGCGCAAGCCAAAGAT
>RFYK01000027.1 GCA_009925585.1 Betaproteobacteria bacterium
AGCAACCGACCGCGGCCAAGCTCAGCCACCATTGCGCTTGCGACACAGACAAACCAAACGGGCGATCCGACGCCACCACGCCGGTGTGACTGACATCGGCTTGCACCATGGGCGGGGGTCGTTCGCGCATGCGCAAAGCCAGCAAGACCATGCCCAAGCCGCAAAACACACCGATGCACACATAGGTGGTGCGCCAACCCAGTTGTGTCACGCCCCACTGCGCGATCGGTGGCCACAACGTGCCTGCCAAGTAATTGCCACTGGCGCACACTGCCACCGCGATGCCTCGGCGTTTGTTCCACCATTGACCGGTGTCAGCCAGCAGCGGCGCAAACGTGGATGCAATGCCCAACAAGCCAAGCAGGCCTTGCGCCAACGCAAACCCCACAATGCCGCCCGACAAGCCTGCCCACACAAAGCCGGTGGTGACGCCAAGCGCGCCCATGCCCAATACGCGCGCGATGCCAAACCGGTCTGCCCAGCGACCCATCCACATGCCACCCAAACCAAAGCCCAGCATGCACAAGGTGTAAGGCAATGAGGCATCTGCGCGGCTGATGCCAAACTCGGTTTGCACCGTGGGCAGCACCACCGACACCGCGTACATGCCGCTGTTGCCCAAGAGCATCAGCAACAACGCAGTCAGCAACCGCCAAGCGGCTTTGCGTGAATCGATGTCGGTTGGCTGTGCGTGTTCAATCATCATGTGGAGCAAGCCTGGTGCGGGTTGGGCGCTTCAGTCTTGACTGAACTGCAAGGCCGCCAAGCTGGCATACAAGCCGCCTTTGGCCACCAGTTCAAGGTGCGTGCCTTGTTCGACCAATCGGCCATGGTCCAGCACCCAAATCACATCGGCCTTTTGCACGGTCGCCAAGCGGTGCGCAATGACCAAGGTGGTACGGCCTTGCATGGCAGTCTCCAACGCGGCTTGCACCATGCGTTCACTGTGGGCATCCAGCGCACTGGTGGCTTCGTCCAACAACAACAACGGCGGGTTTTTCAACATGGCGCGGGCAATCGCAATGCGTTGGCGTTGGCCACCAGACAAACGCACCCCTTTTTCACCCAAGAATGTGTCATAGCCCTGCGGCAATTGCACGATGAACTCATCGGCGAAAGCGGCTTTGGCGGCGGCCAGCACCTCTTCATCAGTGGCTTGCGGTTTGCCGTAACGGATGTTGTCCATCGCAGTGCCAGAAAAAATCACAGGCTCTTGCGGCACGATGCCGATGCGCAGTCGCAAATCGTGCAGCGACATGTCGTTGATCGGCACGCCATCGAGCACCACCCGACCAGCTTGAGGGTCGTAAAACCGCAGCAGTAAACCAAACAGCGTGGTCTTGCCCGCGCCGCTGGGGCCCACGACGGCCACGGTTTGTCCAGCGTGAATTTGGCCATCGAGCCCTGCCAATGCCAACGTCTGCGGTCTGGATGGGTAATGGAAATTCAATTGTTCCAATTGCAACGACGAACCACGCTCGGGCCAAGCAGCTCGCTGTGGGTGCAAAGGGGATCCGACTTCGGATCGGGTGTGCAGCAATTCCATCAAGCGCTCGGTGGCTCCGGCAGCACGCAACAAATCGCCATACACCTCGCCAAGCACTGCAAACGCACTGGCCAACAAAATCACATACACCACGGTTTGACCCAGTTCGCCCGCGCTCATGCTGCCGTCACGCACCGCCATGGTCCCTTGGTACAGGCCCCACAGCAAAGCCGCACTGCTGGCCAAAATGATGAAACCCACCAACACCGATCGCGCCAGCGCTCGGCGCAATGAAGTTTTGACGGCTTGCTCGGTCGAGTCGACAAAACGGGTGGCTTCGCGTTGTTCGGCGGTATAGCTTTGCACCACGGGGATCGCATTGAGCACTTCGGCGGCCAAGGCGCTCGCGTCCGCCACCCGGTCTTGGCTGGCGCGCGACAGTTTTCTCACCCGCCTGCCCAACGTCACACTCGGCCAAACCACCAACACCAGTAAACCGATGACTTGCACCATCAACATCGGATGGTTCCACACCAACATCAGCAATGCGCCTGTGCCCATCACCAAATTTCGCAAGCCCATGGACAAAGATGAACCGACCACGGTTTGCACCAAGGTGGTGTCGTTCGACAAACGCGACAACACTTCACCGGTTTGGGTGGTTTCAAAAAACGCGGGGCTTTGTTGCAACACATGGCCGTACACCGCATTGCGTACATCGGCAGTGATGCGTTCGCCCAACCAAGTGACGGTGTAAAAACGTGCGGCGGAAAACAAGGCCAACGACGCGGCCACGCCAAACAATTGCATGAACTGGCCGGCCAACCGCTGGCTGCTGTCGGGCCCACTCAGGCCTTGGTCGATCAATTGCCGCAGCGCCCACGGAAACGCGAGGGTGGCACCGGCAGCCAGCAACAAAAACAGGCCTGCCAAGGCGATTCGGCCCTTGTAGGGCCGCACAAACGGCCACAGGCCGCTGAGGGATTGGGGATCAGGGCTCATCGTGGTTTGACCCGCTAAGATGCCTGCCAGATGAACCGATTTGAATCAAAAAAAACACCACAAGCCGGTGCAAACGCCGGTGGTCAGTTGTATGAGGCCGTCAATCAAGGTGCCCACCAACAACAAGGGCAGTCCCAAATACACCAAGGCCCAGAGCACGGCCATGCCAGTCAGGCGCGGTTCGGGTATTCGGTAGCCCATGACTGTTTGTACCGGGTGGCGTTTGAACATTCGTTTCCACATGCCTGCATGGTAACCAATCTGAGAGCGGTTTGATGAAGGTTGAATGGCGCATCACCGACATGGACGCTTGGGACCAAGCGCATGCGGCTGTTGCCGGCCCGTTGCAACAGGACTGGGCTTATGGTTCAACCATGGTGACGTTGGGTGCCCGCGTGTTACGTGCCAGGGTCGAAGCTGACGGCGTCGTGGTTGCCCAAGCGCAGTTCATCGTGCGCCAATACGCCCAGTGGGTGGCGATGGCGTTGTGCTCGCGTGGCCCCTTGTGGTTGCAACCGCTGTCGGCGAAAGACAAGGCGGCCGTCTATCAGCAACTGCGCCGAACCATTCCATTGCGTGGCTTGCGTTTCATGGTGGTGACACCCGATGAACCGTTGAGCGCAGAGGTGGGTTTGCCGCGCATCCGGCGGGTGATGTCGGGTTACAGCACGGTGACCTTGGACATTTCCCAACCATTGGAAGTGTTGCGCGCGAATTTGGACCGACGTTGGCGTCATCGCTTGAGCGGCGCAGAAAAGTCTGATTTGAATGTGCAACGCATGGGCACCAACCCCGGCCAGTACCGATGGTTGCTCGACGCTGAAATGAAGCAACGTGCCGAGCGCCATTTGGACGGCATGCCCTTGATATGGTTTGAGCGCTACGCCGAAGCGCGCAAACAACCGGCGCGCTGTGTGTTGTCGTTGCGCGCCGACATCGGTCGTGACCGGTTGGCGGGCATGATGTTTTTGATCCATGGTCAAGCCGCCACTTACCAAGTTGGTTGGACATCAGACGCAGGTCGCGATTTGCATGCCCACAACCTGATGCTGTGGCGCGGCATTGAAGCCTTGCAAGAGCGAGGTGTTCGGTTGTTGGATTTGGGCGGGGTCAACACCCAGCGCAGTGCCGGGGTGGCGCGATTCAAGATGGCCACAGGCGGCACGGTCAAACAATTGGCGGGCAGCTATTTGTTATGAGTTCGTTTCACTTTCAGGTGCAAGACGCCAGCATTGAGCGCGCTGGAAGGCTGCTGTTTCAACCCGTCAGTTTTGTGTTGCAAGCAGGCCAAGCCTTGCATTTGCAAGGTGACAACGGGTCTGGCAAAACCAGTTTGCTGCGCGCGTTGTGTGGCTTGTCAACTTTGTCGCAAGGCCATGCACGTTGGGGCCCAGCAGTGGTGTCTGACGACCAACATGCTTTCAAACGCGAGGTGTTTTACTTGGGCCACGCCTTGGGCATGAAAGACGAACTCTCTGCGTTGGAAAATTTGCAAGTGGCTTGCGCCATTGCAGGACAAACACTCAGTCCATCAGATGCGCCATCTGCTTTGCAAGCGCAAGGATTGGCCAATCGCATGCATTTGCCTTTGCGTGTGCTTTCACAGGGACAAAAACGGCGCGTGGCGTTGGCGCGCTTGCAAGTGTCGACCGCGCGGCTTTGGGTGTTGGATGAACCTTGGGTGGCGCTCGACCAAGCGGCGCAATCTGCGCTCACTGACTTGTTGACAGCCCATGTGACACAAGGCGGCTTGTTGTTGTTCACCAGCCATCAAGCACCGGCACTGGGTCACACGGTCAGCGAATTGAGGTTGCAGCCATGAGCATTTTTTTCACCGTGGTGATGCGTGATTTGCGATTGGCCATGCGGCGCAAGGCGGAGGTCCTCAACAGCGTGTTTTTCTTTGTCGTGGTGGCTGCGATGTTTCCACTGGCGATTGGCCCCGAGCCACAAATGTTGAGGCAAATCGGGCCGGGTGTGTTGTGGGTGGGTGCGTTGTTGGCCACGATGTTGGGCTTGTCTCGACTGTTTGAAAGCGATTTCCGTGACGGCAGTTTGGAACACATGTTGTTGTCCCCGCATTCCTTAGGGCTTATGGTGCTCGGGAAAATCACCGCGCACTGGCTGCTGTGTGGGGTGCCCTTGGTAATATTGGCACCGGTATTGGGTTTGCAGTTCGATTTGAGTCCGCAGGCGTTGTCCATGTTGTGTTTGTCGTTGTTGTTGGGAACGCCTGTGTTGTCTTGTATCGGTGCCATTGGCGCTTCTTTGACCCTTGGCGTTCGCGGTGGCGGCGTGTTGATTTCCCTGTTGGTATTGCCCTTGTATGTACCGGTGCTGGTCTTTGGTGCCGGGGCAGTGCAAGCCCTTGAGTCTGGTGTGGGTGCGCAAGCCCATGTGTCGATTTTGCTGGCCATGTTGTTGCCCGCACTGTTTTTCAGCCCTTGGGCTTGCAGCGCCGGTTTACGCATCGCTCTGGAATGAATGAATGGCTATTCGCTGGTTTTATTACGCCGCCCCACAAAATTTTTATGCATTGGCTGGGCGTCTGTGGCCTTGGTTAGCTGCGCTGGCCACTGCACTGGGGTTGGCTGGTTTGTGGGTGGGTTTTGCGCTGGCACCTGAAGACGCGCAACAAGGCGAGGGTTACCGCATCATTTTTGTCCACGTGCCTGCCTCGTGGATGTCGATGGTCATTTACTTGGCCATGGCGTTTTGGAGCGTGTTGGGTTTGACCTTCCATACCCGTTTGTCCGGCATGATGACGCGTGCGCTCGCGCCCACTGGGGCAATGTTTGCATTTTTGTCGCTGTGGACAGGTGCGCTTTGGGGCAAGCCCATGTGGGGTACTTGGTGGGTCTGGGATGCGCGCTTGACCTCTGAATTGATTTTGTTTTTTCTCTACTTGGGCTATATCGCGTTGACTTCAGCGATTGACGATGTGCGACGTGCCGACCGTGCGGGTGCATTGATTGCCATCGTCGGCGCGATCAATGTACCGATCATTTATTTTTCTGTGAAATGGTGGAACACCTTGCATCAGGGTGCATCGGTGTCACTCACGCGCTCACCCAGCATGGCGCAATTGATGTTGTGGGGCATGTTGCTCATGGCCTTGTCGTTGTGGGCGTACACCTTGGCGATCGTGTGTTACCGGGTGCGCAGCCTGATTCTTGAGCGGGAACGTTACACCGCATGGGTTCAAGCCTTGCCCGAAGTGTCTGGAGTGAAATCATGAGGTGGGAGAGTTGGGCGCAGTTTTGGCACATGGGCGGCTACGGCTTGTTCGTCTGGGGCAGCATGGGTGTGACAGCACTGTGCTTGGTCTTGGAAGTGTGGTTGGCGCGGCAAGCCCATCGCCAAGCGTTGGCTTTGGCCCGCACCGAGGCGCAGGAGGCCGCATGACATGGAGCCCTCGTCAAAAGCGTTTTGGCCTGATTGCTGGCGGTGTCTTGGTGTTGTCTTTGGCGGCCGCGTTTGTGCTCAACGCTTTCAACAGCAATTTGGTGTTTTTCTTTACCCCCACCCAAGTGCTCAATGGTGAAGCGCCGCGCAACAAGACATTTCGCATCGGTGGCATGGTCAAGGCCGACAGCTTGCAGCGTGACGGTACCCAAGTCAGTTTTGTGGTGACCGACACCCTGCACGAAATCACCGTGCATTACAGTGGGCTGTTGCCTGATTTGTTCAAAGAAGGCAAAGGCGTCGTGGCCCAAGGTCAGTTGGACGAACACGGTGTCATGACCGCCAAAGAAGTGCTGGCCAAACACGACGAAAATTACATGCCGCCCGAAGCCCAGCACGCGCTGGACAAGGCGGCGCAGGCGCGTGCCGCCCAATCTGTCAAACCCTGAAAGCTGATCACAGATGATTCCTGAACTCGGTCAATTTGCGTTGGTGTTGGCAACCGTCATGGCCATCGTGCTTGGTGTGTTGCCGTTGTGGGGAACCCTCCGGCGCAACACGGTGTGGCAATCGCTGGCGCGGCCAGCCGCATTTTTGCAATTCGCCTTGGTGCTGCTGTCATTCGCTTGTTTGAGCATGGCGTTTTTGAGCAACGATTTTTCGGTCAAGTACGTGGCCGAGCATTCCAACCGCCTGTTGCCCAAGCCCTACCAGTTTGCAGCCGTTTGGGGTGGCCACGAAGGCTCGCTGTTGTTGTGGGTACTGATGTTGACCGGTTGGACCGCAGCGGTGGCGTGGTTTTCTCAAAGTTTGCCGTTGAACATGGTGGCGCGCGTGTTGGGCGTGCTGGGTTTGGTGTCGGTCGGGTTCATGGCATTCATTTTGTTCACGTCCAACCCGTTTGACCGTCTGTTCCCCATTCCTGCCGATGGCCGCGACCTCAACCCCTTGCTGCAAGACCCCGGGTTGGTGATTCACCCACCGATGTTGTACATGGGCTATGTGGGCATGTCTGTGGCGTTTGCGTTCGCGATTGCCGCGTTGATCTCTGGTCGCTTGGACGCTGCATGGGCGCGTTGGTCGCGTCCATGGACCGTCATTGCATGGTCCTTTTTGACCTTTGGTATTGGTCTGGGTTCTTGGTGGGCTTACTACGAACTCGGTTGGGGTGGATGGTGGTTTTGGGATCCCGTGGAGAACGCGTCACTCATGCCTTGGTTGGTGGGCACGGCTTTGATTCATTCGCTGATGGTCACCGAAAAACGTGGCAGCTTTAAAGCTTGGACGGTGCTGTTGGCCATTGCAGCGTTTTCGTTGTCGTTGTTGGGCACATTTTTGGTTCGCTCTGGCGTGCTCACCTCGGTGCATGCGTTTGCCACTGACCCGACCCGAGGTGTGTTCATCTTGTGTTTCTTGGCGGTGGTGATTGGCGCTTCGTTGACTTTGTTTGCATGGCGTGCGCCGACGGTGACTTTGGGTGGCAGCATGGGCTTGGTGTCGCGCGAATCGTTCTTGTTGCTCAACAGCGTGTTGCTGGTGGTGGCCACTGGTGCAGTGTTGTTAGGCACGTTGTACCCGTTGGTGATTGACGCCCTCAACTTGGGCAAGCTGTCGGTGGGGCCGCCTTATTTCAATTTGGTGTTTGCCCCATTGATGGTGCCGTTGTTGTTTGTGTTGGTGCCCGGCACGGTGGCGCATTGGCGCGAAGCCCGAGTCAACGACATGTTGATGCAATTGCGTTGGGTCGGTCTGGGTGCCTTGCTGCTCGCGATCGTGTTGCCTTTTGTCCTGGGTACATGGTCTGCAGGCACTGCATTGGGTGTGTTCTTGGGCATGTGGGTGGCGTTGGGCAGCTTGCAGCACGTGATCGAGCGGATTCGCAAACCTGGTCGCATTGGCGGCTCGTTTTGGGGCATGCACTTGGCGCATTTCGGATTGGCGGTGGTGGTCTTGGGCATCACTGGGGTCAAGTCCTTTGAAGTCGAACGTGATGTGCGCATGGGATTGGGCGACACCGTGACGATTGCGCCCTACACCTTCCGTTTGGCTGACATGGTGGACGTCAAAGGGCCGAACTACAAAGCCATGCAAGCCCATGTAGAAGTGATCAAAGCGGATCGCGTGATTGAAGTGCTTTACCCGGAGAAGCGCCGTTATTTCTCCAGTGCCATGCCGATGACCGAAGCCGCCATCGATTCGGGTTTGCTGCGCGACTTGTATGTGTCGCTGGGCGACCCCATCGCCGGAGACACCCCGAGTTGGAGCATGCGTGTCTATTACAAACCGTTTGTGCCGTGGTTGTGGACCGGTGTGTTGCTGATGGTGTTGGGCGGCATGTTGGCGGCCTTGGATCGACGCTATCGCCGCGCAGCGGTAACGCCCATGCAAACCGCAGGTGAAGCCTTGTCATCAGCCTCGTGAAGCCATGAATAAAAAGTTTTTGATCCCTTTGGGGCTGTTTGCTGCGTTGGTGGTGTTTTTGGCAGTCGGTTTGACACGCGATCCACGCGAAATACCGTCGCCATTGGTGGGCAAGCCTGCACCCGCATTCAGTTTGCCTGTGTTGGTGGGCGATCAACCTTTCAGCCCCAGCGACATGAAGGGCAAAG
This sequence comes from Betaproteobacteria bacterium, assembly GCA_009925585.1. Taxonomy (GTDB): domain Bacteria; phylum Pseudomonadota; class Gammaproteobacteria; order Burkholderiales; family Burkholderiaceae_C; genus Limnohabitans. The sequence goes on from RFYK01000027.1 coordinate 8,503, forward strand.
TGTGGTTGTTCAATGTGTGGGCCACTTGGTGCGTGGCGTGTCGCGAAGAGCATCCCTTGTTGGTGGAGTTTTCAAAACAAAGCCGCATTCCGGTGGTGGGTCTGAGTTACAAGGAAATCCAAGCGCAAGACATGGCCAACGGGCCATTAAAGGATGCTGAAAAATTGCAACTCGCGCGTGAACGCAGCCTGCGTTTTTTGCAGCGACAAGGCGACCCATACACCTTGTCGGTGTTTGATTTGGATGGCCGTGTAGGTATTGATTACGGTGTGTATGGCGTACCAGAGACCTATTTGATCGACCGCGAAGGCATCATTCGTTACAAGCGCGTGGGCCCACTGACCCCGCAAATATTGCAAGACACCTTGCTGCCCTTGATACAGAAATGGGAAGCCTCATGAAGTGGATGTGGTTGTGCTGGATGTTGCTCGCGCCATGGGTCAGGGCCGCAGATGCGCTGCCCATGGCCGAGGACCCGCAAGTCGAAGCACGCTTGGTGGTGATCGCCGAGGAGTTGCGTTGTCTGGTTTGCCAAAACGAATCGCTGGCGTCATCCCATGCCGAACTCGCTGAGGACTTGCGCCGTGAAGTGCGCAAATTGATCCGTGAAGACAAAAGCGATGCAGAGATCAAGACCTACTTGGTAGAGCGTTATGGCGACTTTGTGCTGTACCGCCCTCAGGTCAAACCCCTGACATGGCCGTTGTGGTTCGGACCATTTTTCATGCTGTTGTTGGCCATCTGGGGTTTGTGGCGGTATTTGCGATTGCGCAGACAAGCGCTCGCCACCGTGCATGCCACGCACCACGACGCTACGCCCAAGGATTGAATGAATAACGTACAAATCTTTTTACTCAGCGCTTTGGCGTTGTCTGTCGCAGTCACCTTGGTGTTGGGTTGGGCGGCCAGAAGAGCCGCGAAAGACGCGGCCAGTGGCCACCAACGTCAGCAAGTCATGTCGCATGTCAGCGTTTACCGTGAACAGTTGGCTGAACTCGACCGAGAATTGGCCCAAGGCACGCTGGACCAAGCTGGTTATGACCTGTCGCAACAAGAGTTGACCCAGCGGTTGCTGGAAGACGCCCCTTCTCCTGCCGCCACCGAGGTGGCGCCACCGGTGCCGCGCATCAAAGGTTTGATGGTGGGCTTGGCTTTGCTGGTGCCTGTCACTGCATTCACTTTGTATTTGTATGTCGGCACACCGGTGGCGCTGGACCCTGCTTTGGTGGCACAAGCCAACGGTGAAGAGCAAATCACGCCGCAAAAATTGGAGACCATGGCCGAGCAGCTCAGCCAGCGCTTGGAAAAAGAACCTAAGAACGCCGAAGGCTGGGTGATGCTCGGGCGCATCCAACGTGCGCTTGCTCGCTATGACCAAGCCGATGCGGCTTTGCAAAAAGCGCTGGCGCTCGAGCGCAATGACGATGTGATGATCGAGCGTGCTGAAGTGCTGGCGCAAAAAAACAATGGCGTGTTCAAGGGCGAGCCTTGGGCCATCATCAACAGCGTGCTCAAGGCCGATCCACAAAATGGCAACGCCTTGTTGTTGGCGGGCAGTGCGGCTTTTTCTGAACAGCGCTTCAAGGATGCGTTGAACTATTGGGAAAAAGTGCGTGGGCTGTTGCCTGCGTCATCGCCGGATTTACCCGCCTTGGCCGAGGCGATCGACAAAGCACGCGGCCAGTTGGGCTTGCCACCGCAGTCACCGCTGACCACTGGCAATGCGCCTGCCAGTGCGGGTGTCGCCGACAAGCCAGCCAGTGACGGCACCGAGCGCATCAGCGGCCGGGTGATGTTGTCTCCCGACATTGCCTCGCAGGTCTCAGGCAAAGACACGGTGTTCATTTATGCCAATGCTGCCGAGGGACCACGCATGCCATTGGCGATTGTCAGAACCACGGTGGACAAATTGCCATTCGACTTTGTGCTTGACGACAGCTTGGCCATGAACCCGCAAATGAAACTCTCGCAAGTCAAGTCGGTGATGGTGCGCGCACGCATTTCTAAAACCGGCAACGCCATGCCCCAGGCCGGTGACTTTGGTGCCAGTGTCGGGCCGATGACGCCCGGCAGTCCGGACAAAGTGCAGTTGACCATTTCGCAACCTTTGGCACCTTGACACACAAACGGTGCCACAAACGAAAAAAAACCGGCCGCAAGCCGGTTTTTTTCATGGACTGCGGGGAAATTTCAACCCATCAACAAACCGTGTGTGCGGGCAAAGTGCAAAGTTTGTGTGCGACTTTTCACACCCAAACGGCGGAACAGTCGCCACAAGTGAACTTTGACGGTGTGCTCGCTGATGTTGAGTTCGGCAGCGATGTCGCGGTTGGACAAACCACGGTCAAGCATCAGGATCAATTGTTTTTGGCGTTTGGACAGTTTGATGTCACCGACCACCACGACATCCGCGTCAGCGTCGTCTGAATCTGATTTCAAAATGTCTTGGATCGCCGCTGAAATTTCAGCGGTATCGGTGGACTTTTCAATGTAGAGGTCAGCGCCCGCTTCCAAGCAAGCGTCGCGGGCTTCGCCAGAAGGCATGGCTGATAACACCACGAGGGGGATGTCGGGGTACATTTTTTTCACGTCAGAAATGGCGGTGGCACCTTTGACGCCGGGCAGCAACAAATCGAGCACAAACAGTTCGGGTTCACCGTTTTTGATCAAGGCCGCCTGCAGCTCGCTGAACTTTTCCAGTTCCACGACCTTGGAAGCGGGGCGCAGCCGTCTCAGGAGCATGCCAATCATTTGGCGAACCATGGGGTGGTCATCAATCACATATAAGCTCATCGTTGTTCTCCAGGTGTCAATAATTCAGGCCCATGGCCTCGCGCACATCGCGCATGGTTTCTTGTGCCGTGGCTCGCGCACGCTGTGTGCCAGCGTCAACGATATCACGAACAAGACGGGGATTGGAAACAAAAGGCTCAGCGCGTTCCAACATGGGTTGCTGCTCGGCAATGATCGCGTCGATGATGGGTTGTTTGCATTCCAAGCAGCCGATGCCAGCCCGGGTGCATTCGGTTTTGACCCATTCGCGGGTGGCCACAGGTGAATACACCAGATGGAATTGCCACACTGGGCAACGCTGCGGGTCACCTGCGTCGGTGCGTTTGACCCGCGCCGGATCGGTGGGCATGCGCTTGACCTTTTGCTCGATGCTGGCCGGTTCTTCGCGCATGGCGATCGTGTTGTGGTAGCTCTTGCTCATTTTCGCGCCATCCAAGCCGGGCAATTTGCTGGCTTCGGTCAACAAGGCGTGTGGCTCGGTCAAGACCGCTTTGCCCGTGCCCTTGAAGTAGCCTTCCAAGCGTTCGCGGTCTTTGTCGTTCAACTCGGGCGCGGTCTGTAAATAACCGATGGCGCCTTCCATAGCCTTGGTGTCACCGGTCTCTTGGAATTGTTTGCGTGATTTCTCAAAACGCTTGACGCTGTCTTTGGGTAACTTGGCCAGACAGGCTTGCACCAAGGCATCGAAATTGGGTTCGCGACCGTACAAATGGTTGAATCGACGAGCCGCTTCGCGGGTCAGTTCGACATGGCTGGCCTGGTCTTCGCCAACCGGCACATGGCGGGCTTTGTAAATCAAGATGTCAGCCGCTTGTAACAACGGATAGCCCAAAAAGCCGTAAGTGGTCAGGTCTTTGTCTTTGAGCTTTTCTTGTTGGTCTTTGTAAGTGGGCACCCGTTCAAGCCAACTGATGGGCGTGCCCATCGCCAACAAAGTGAACAACTCGGCATGCTCAGGGATGCGGCTTTGCAAAAACAAGGTGCATTGGTTGGGGTCCAGGCCGGCAGCGAGCCAATCGATCACCATCTCGTACACATTTTTTTCGATGATTTCACGGCTTTCGTAATGCGTGGTCAGCGCATGCCAGTCGGCCACGAAATAAAAGCATTCCATCGATGCTTGCAAGCGCACCCAATTTTTCAAGGCGCCGTGGTAGTGGCCGAGGTGAAGTGCGCCGGTGGGGCGCATGCCGGAGAGAACGCGTTCAGTCATAAGGTGGTCAGTTGCAACACGTTGGCCAAGGGCTGCAGCAGCCACTGGATGGAGAACATCGACGCATTCATGATGGGATGCATCCACAGCGCGTTGACCACGCCGAGCAGCACCAACCCCATCACGATGAAAAAACCGAAACGCTCGACTTGGGCAAAGCCAACGGCCAAGCGCCAAGGCAGCAAACCCACCACGATGCGTCCGCCGTCCATGGGCGGAATCGGGAACAGGTTGAACGCAAACATGACCAAATTGGTCAGCACCCCCGCCTGAGCCATTTCCAGGAAAAAGCGTTCTTCGACATCAAAACCACTGAGCAAGTACAGGGCGACAACCCACAACACGGCTTGCAACAAATTGGCGAGCGGACCGGCCAGTGCCACCCAGATCATGTCTCGCTTGGGGTGCCGTAAGCGGCCAAAATCGACCGGCACAGGCTTGGCATAACCAAATAAAAAACTGCCACTGGTGGCAAAGTAAAGCACCAGCGGCATGACGATGGTGCCTATCGGGTCGATGTGCGCCATGGGGTTGAGCGTGACGCGTCCCATGGCCCAAGCGGTGTTGTCACCGAACAATTTGGCGACATAGCCGTGCGCTGCCTCATGCAAGGTGATGGCCAGCAAGACTGGCAATGCATGGGTGGCTATTGTTTGAACTATTTCATTGAAACTCACCGAACCATTGTCTCACCAAACCCGGCAAATTTGATATCGAATTAATAAAATTCAGTGGTATTTTTTGTTTATCCGCGGGTCTAGGGATTCCCCTAAAGGCACGTCTTATGCGCTGTCATAGCCCTAAAAGGCTTACATCGCCCCCACCTTGCCTGACCAAAACGGGTGCATCTCCAGCGCCCATTGGGGTTAAATCGACCACGGTGGTGGCTTGCATCGAGCAAGCGCCCGCGTCGATGACGGCTGCGAGTTGGTGTTCGAAGCGGTCCCGGATGTCTTGGGCATCGTTCAGTGGTTCGGTCTCATCGGGCGGAATCAAGGTGGTGGCCAACAAAGGCGTGCCGTGCAAGGCCAACAATGCCAACAGACACACATGTTGCGGCACACGCAAGCCAATCGTTTTGCGTTGCGGGTGCGAAACCCGTCTGGGCACTTCTTTGGTCGCTTCCAAAATGAAGGTGTAGGCGCCAGGGGTGGCGGCTTTGAGCAAGCGAAATTGACGGTTGTCCACCTTGGCATACAGCGCCAATTCGCTCAAATCGCGGCACAGCAAAGTCAAGTGGTGTTTGTCGTCCACACCGCGCATGCGGCGCATTTGGTCAACGGCGGTTTTGTCGTCCAAGTGGCAAACCAACGCATAGCTGGAGTCGGTGGGCACCGCCAGCACGCGCCCTTGGCTCAGCAAGGCCACGGCTTGTTTGAGCAAACGCGGTTGCGGATTGTCAGGATGAACTTGCAGCCATTGGGCCATGGGAAAAACCGCCAAGCGGTGAAGTCATTGGATGCGATCGGCTAGCAGTTCCCAAACGGGGGTCAGGTCGCCTGGCAGCCAAGGCAGGCTGCCCAAATCGGTGTGGCTTTCTTCGGGGCTGTGGAAATCGCTGCCGCGCGACGCAGCCAAGTTGAATTCGCGCGCCATGTCAGCGTAGGTGATGGCTTCTTGCGCTGAATGGCTGCCTGTCACCACTTCCACCGCTTGACCGCCATGGTGTTTGAATTCGGTGAACAGAGCAAATTCTTCGGTCGGTGTGAACCCGTAACGTGCCGGATGGGCAATCACGGCCACCCCTTGGCCTTCGCGGATCCAACGCACTGCGTCTCCCAAAGACGCCCAGCGGTGCGGCACAAAACCGGGCTTGCCCTCGGTCAGAAAACGCCTGAACACCTCGTGCGTGTCTTTGCAGACACCGGTTTCTACCAAGTAACGGGCGAAATGGGTACGAGAGATCAGGTCGGGGTTGCCAGCATAGGTGAGCGCACCTTCAAAACTGCCGTGGATGCCGACTTTCGCCAATCCAGCTGCCATGTCTTTGGCGCGTTCATGTCGGCCGCCCCGGGTACTTTGCAAACCGTTTTGCATGTTCGGGTTGTGAATGTCAAAGCCCAAGCCGACGATGTGCACCGTGCGCCCGGCAAACGACACCGAGATTTCGGTACCGCTCAAGTAGCCCATGCCCAATGCTTTGGCCGCGCTCGCCGCGCGCGCTTGGCCACCAATTTCGTCATGGTCGGTCAACGACCACAACTCGACACCATTGGCATGTGCTCTGGCGGCCAGGGCTTCGGGCGTGAGCGTGCCATCTGAAATGACGGAGTGGCAGTGCAAATCGGCGTTGAGGATATTCACAGGTTCATTCTAGGCGGAGCGCATGTTTTCCACATGCAGTTTGAGTTTTCTCTGACCCTGCCACTGGTCTAGCACCAACCGGTAAGCCAGCTCGGCCTGCGGCGGCAAGGCTTCTTGTCGACCAAACCAAATGCCATCGACCAGTTGCCCATGCAAGCGCAATTTCAATGACAAATGTTTGTCTCCCACGATGCGTTGGTTCAGCACTTCGATGCGGTCTTGAAACAACGGCGGCTCAAACCCTTGCCCCCAGACCTGCGCTTGCAATTCGATGGCCACATCCGGCCGCAAGTGTTGTGGCGGCAAGGGGCCATCGGTGGCGAGTGAACGTGTCAGCGTGGCGGCGTCCAACCATTGCGAGGCGATGTGTTGCAGTGTGGCTTCGAAGGTGGCGAGATCGTCTTCCAGCAAAGTGCAACCCGCCGCCATGGCATGACCGCCAAAGCGCAGTAACAAGCCGGGGTGGTGTTTGACCACCGCGTCCAGGGCGTCACGCAAATGAAAACCTGGCACCGATCGGCCAGAGCCTTTGAGCACGGCTTGTCCTTCTGATTCGCTGGCAGCAAACACAAAGCAAGGCCGGTGGTGCAAGTCTTTCAATCGACCGGCGACGATGCCAACCACGCCCTCGTGGAAAGCCTCATCGAACAGGCACAACGCAGGGGGTGGTTCATCTTCTTGGTCTAACAACGATGCTGCAATCGCCAACGCTTGCTCACGCATGTCAGTTTCGATGCTGCGTCGCTCGCGGTTGATGGCATCGAGTTGTTGCGCGAGTTGCATGGCCTGCGACGGGTCATCGGTGCGCAAGCATTCGATGCCCAAGCGCATGTCAGCCAATCGACCGGCCGCGTTGATTCGGGGGCCCAATGCAAACCCCATGTCTTGGCTGATGGCTTGTGTCGGGTCGCGTCCTGCCACTTGAAACAAGGCGGCCATGCCTGGCGGCAGCAAACCACGGCGCATGCGTGCCAGCCCTTGGGACACCAATCGGCGGTTGTTGGCATCGAGTTTCACCACATCCGCCACCGTGCCCAACGCCACCAATGGCAACAGGCCATCAAGTCGCGGCTCAGTGTGTTTGTCAAACACCTCTCGCTCACGCATGCAAGCACGCACGGCCAGTAGCACATAAAACATGACGCCCACACCAGCCATGTGTTTGCTGGCAAACCCGCAACCCGGTTGGTTCGGGTTGACCAGTGCATCCGCGTCGGGCAAGGACGCACCGGGCAAATGGTGGTCTGTGATCAAGACCTGCATGCCCAGTCGCCGAGCCGCAGCGACGCCTTCGACACTGGCGATGCCGTTGTCCACGGTCACCAACACATCCGCGCCCAAAGCATGCACGCGCTGCGCAATGGCTGGGGTCAAGCCATAGCCGTCGACCACCCGGTCGGGCACCAAAAATTGCACTTCTCGCGCACCCAACATCGCCAAACCCCGCAAGCCGACCGCACATGCGGTGGCGCCATCGCAGTCATAGTCAGCCACGATGCAAATGCGTTTTTGCGCGGCAATGGCATCGGCCAGCAATGTGGCGGCTTGCGCCATGCCTTTCATGCCCTGAGGAGGCAGCAACTGCGACAAAGAGGTGTCGAGCTCGACTGGGTCACTGACACCCCGCGCTGCATACAAACGCGCCAACAAAGGATGGACACCGGCTTGTTCCAGCGCCCACACCGCACGCGGCGGGGCATCACGCAAAATGAATTTCATGACAAACGTTCCACCCAATGCACCGAACGCAGCGATTGCCACAGGCGTTGCCACCAGGGTGTGGCTGATGCTTGGAGCGTCAAACAGCGATCGACACCGCACAACACCACGCGCTCGCCTTGCTGCAAGGCGGGGGCCAGCAGTTGTTGCGCCAACGTCGACCAAGTCGCCGCCCATGCGGTGGTGTCATGTTGCAGATAGGCCTCGCGCAACGGCATGTGCAACTGCACATTGGTACGGGTGTGGGTTGGCAATTCGCCGCAACCGCTGACCCAAAACGAATTGATCGTTTGTGCTCTGTCTGCATTCAACGCATGGGTGTAGAACAGCATTTGCATTTCATTTTGCAAGCGACGCAGCAAGCGTTGCGCAGGGGTTTGCGTAGACAACTCCGCCACATCGTGCAAAGCATGCATGTCTTGCAAACAGGCGCGCTCAGTCGTGACACACGGCAAACCGGCAAAGATGCTTGAATGGGCCAGAAAACGACCAGGTGACACGGGGTAAAGCGCAATGCCGTCTTCCAGAAAAAAACCTTGCATGGCATGCATGAAGGCCAATGAATCGTCGCTGCTCAAACCCTGAGGCAAGCGGATGCGAACCCGGCCTTGGTTGAATTCGCAATTCACCAAATCAATGATGGCCCACGCTGGGTCTGCATTGCCAGTCAAACCGAGTTGAGCGGCTTGCCACGCCGCCATGGGCATCAGCGATGGCGGCACCGACCAACCCAAGGCTTGCGCGAACGCGAGTTCGTGGGCACAACAGGGGCTGTCAGCAGGCAGGGGCGGGGCGGGGTGGATGCTGGTGTGTGAGAGCGTTTGCAGTAAAGGGTTCATGGGCAACGCGGTCAAGGCTTGCGTCCAGGGGTTGACGCTTTGGTCTTGCTTGTTGCTTTTCAAACTCGGCCACTTTCGGGCCTTGCGTGAGCCAACCCGATTCAATCGGGGCGCGCACGGCCTGCCATTCTTCTTCGCCCATTGAAGGCAATGCGATCTGGACGGTTCTTTTTTCCATGGCCATGATGAAAGCGATCCTTATTCAGCAGATTTGGCGCGGCGCGCGGCAACTTCACTCTTATGGCCTTCGCGCCAAGTGATCAGACGGCGCAAGCCCTCTTCCAGATCAATCCCTGCCGTAAAGCCGATTTCTTTCGATGCACGAACCGGAGAACCAACGCGGTTGCGCACAAGCGTTGCAGCCGAGCGTGGCGCATAATTAATTGGCTGGTTGCAACCCGTGAGGTTTAGCAGCATCTCAGCCACTTCCTTCAGCGAAGTACGCTTGCCGGTGCCGACATTGTAGAAACGATCCGTAGCGGTTGAACCCATCGCGCAAAGATTAGCGCGGGCGCAATCTTCAACGGCTACAAAGTCGAACGCTTCCGAGCCATCACCCATGATCGTTGGACCTTCACCGCGATCAATCGCGTCAAGCATCTTCATGATAACGGCGATATAAGCACCGCGATAATCCTGACGCGGGCCATAGACGTTCATATAGCGCAAGCCCACATAATCGAGGCCATAACGGAAGTGATAGGCGCGGGCCATCGCCTCACCGCAGATCTTCGTCGCGCCATAAAAATTCTTGTTGTTGAACGGATGGTCTTCCATCATCGGCTCTTCTACCGCATCGCCATAAACGGAAGCAGACGACGACCACACCAAACGCTTCACGCCATTACGAACGCAACTATCGAGCACGTTGAACATGCCCTTCACATTCACATCAAACGCAGTGCGGGGATATTCATGGCATTGCAGCAACCAGAGTGCCGCGAATTGAAACACACCATCAGCGCCTTTCAGCGCTGCGTCCAGAATATCGGTATGGGTGATATCGCCACCGGCTTCGAAAATCTTCACACGCGGATCTTTCAACGAGCCCGAAAGGTTCTCCATCGTGCCACGCACGAAATTATCATAGATGACGATCTCGCCGACATCCTGCTGGATGAGCTGATCCACCGCATGCGAACCAATCAGACCCGCGCCACCGATTACAACGAATTTCTTACCTTTAATATCCACGAGTCTTGCTCCTAGTCGGCCAGCACCAGCTGGTTGTCATTCTTAAGATGATAGGTTTCACCCGTTGCCGGGCATTTCAGATCAGCACCCAACCGGTCGCCTGTTCGGCTCATCCAGCCCATCCGCCGTGCGGGGTTACCCACCATCAAGGCATAATCAGGTACATTTTTTGTGACGACGGCACCTGCGCCAATCAGACAATAGTCGCCGAGTTCATGGCCACAAACAATGGTAGCATTGGCACCAATCGTTGCACCCTTGCCGACAGGCGTCGTTTTAAATTCAGATTTCCGGCTCACATTCGCACGCGGGTTAATCACATTGGTGAACACGCAGGATGGGCCACAAAACACATCATCCTCCAGCACGACGCCTTCATAGAGCGAGACATTGTTCTGGATCTTGCAGCCATTGCCGATCGTCACTTTCGGGCCGATCATCGCGTTCTGGCCGATTGAGCAATTCTCGCCGATCACCGTCCCCGCAAGGATGTGACAGAAATGCCAAATCTTGGTGCCGCGACCGATCACCGCCCCATCATCGACATAGCTCGATATATGGATAAGGACGCCGGGAAAGCGCGGATCTTCCCTCATTTCGCTCATAAATTACGCTTTATCGGCGAAGGGATGAACAATCCCTGAACGTTTGGCAATTTCCTGATGCCGGAAGGTCGAAACGATCTCAATCGAAGGGCGAACCTCTTTCAAGCCAAAGCCACGGCCCGCCAGAATTTCCTCGTAAGAGCGCGTGTGCAAATCGGTGAAGCCTTCGGAAAACTCAACTTCCTCGCCATCGACCGTAATCGAGCGATAGGTCGTCTTTTTGCCCTGCACGCTTTCAGGCAGATCATTACGATCCACCGACAAGAACCAGCTCACATCGGCGCGCTCGCACTCCAAAAAGCCCGCTGCGCGTTCATCCGAGCGCAAATGGGCGATGTTGGATTTAACGCCACCGAACACAAAGCCGAGCATATCGAAGAAATGCACGCCAATATTGGTGGCAACGCCGCCCGATTTCGAGTCATCGCCCTTCCAGGATGCGTGGTACCAGCGCCCACGCGAGGTGCAATAGGTTAGCTCCACCTTGTGGCGCTTGGTGGAATTGGCGAATTTATCGCGCAGCGCGATAATGGCGGGGTGCAAACGAAGCTGCAAAATCGAATAAATCCGCTTGCCCGTATCGGCCTCGATCTCTTCCAACCCGTCAATATTCCAAGGGTTGAGCACCAAAGGCTTTTCGCAAATGGCATCAGCGCCAGCCCGCAACGCAAAGCGGCAATGCGCATCATGGAGATAGTTTGGCGAGGCAATCGACACATAATCGAGCCGCTCACCCCGACGCCGCAGCTTGTCGACATGGCGGTCAAACCGCTCAAATTCAGTAAAAAAATGCGCATCCGGGAAATGGCTATCCAAAATACCAACGGAATCATTGGGATCATAAGCAACAACAAGCTCCCCGCCCGTATCTTTGATCGCCTTCATATGGCGTGGCGCGATGTAACCGGAAGCTCCAAGAAGGGCATAAGTCGTCAAGGGAATATCCTTCGAAGAAAGTAAATAGCCGCGCATTTTATAAAAATTCAGCCAATTCCGCCCCCGATAGCATCATCGGATGACAAATACGAGCCGGAATCGCCCAATTAAGACGCCGCAAAAAGCACGGCGCGGATGAACTGAAGCTGAATCAGGGGCAGTGAGGGGATTTGTTACACCGCCGTCATTGCTCGCAATGACGGAAAATAGATTGCCGTTCATCAGCCAGACAGGATTGCTCAGCTATTGCAACCGCACAGCTTCGGGAAATCCCTTAGCCCCCTGCTTTTGGAACAGCTTTAATCCGCATGGCCTTGCCTAAACTGCTCTTTCTTGTCACCGATGACCGTTATTTCATCTCGCATCGCCTGCCCATGGCGCGTGCGGCGAAATCGGCTGGCTTTGAGGTACATGTCGGCACGCGGGTAAAAAGCTTTGGCGCGGCTATCCGCAGCGAGGGCTACATCGTTCACGATCTGCCATGGGAAAAGCTCAAGCGCACGCCCTTCGACATCATCAAAGATATCTGGGCTATTCGACTGCTTTATCAGAGCCTTAAGCCGGATATCGTCCACCATATCGCGCTCGTTCCCGTGATGTTTGGTCAAATCGCCGCAACAGGTCTTGGTATCGCGACCGTCAATACAATCGCGGGCTTGGGTTCGGGCTTTATTGGTCGGGGGTTTAAAGGAAAACTCCTCAAATCAGGCCTTGTCATCGCCCTTCGCACGTTATTGTCGCGCCGTTCATCGATCACTGTGGTGCAAAACGCCGATGATCGGGCGGCCCTCCAATCCATTGGCGTTCCGTCCGACAGCATCCGCCTGGTGGCAGGCTCCGGCGTCGATACCGATCTTTTAAAGCCGCTTCCCGAGCCCGAAGGCCCGATTACCATCGGCATCGCCGCCCGAATGTTAGAGGATAAAGGCATCAGGCCGCTCGTCGAAGCCCAAGCCCTATTGCGCAAAAAAGGCCTCAACACGCAGCTTTTGCTGGCTGGTGATTACGATCCCACCAACCGCTCGGCGATTAAAATCGAGGAATTGCAAGCCTTTGCCCGCCAACCCGGCGTCGAATGGTTAGGTCATATTGAGGATATCGCCGCACTTTGGGCGCGCTGCCACATTGCCGCGCTACCGTCCCGCCGCGAGGGCCTGCCCAAAGCGTTGCTCGAAGCCGCAAGCTTGGGGCGCCCACTGGTCGCCACCGATGTTCCAGGCTGCCGCGACGTCGCTGTTGACGGCGAAACCGGCCTTTTGGTTCCCGTCGATGATGCCAAGGCGCTAGCGAGCGCCATCGAAACACTCGTCCGCGATCCCGCGCTTCGCGCCAAATTGGGTGCGAACGGGCGTCGTCGGGTCGAAAAATTATTTTCATCAACCGCAATCGGTACCGAAATTGCCGCAATTTACCGCGACATGGCCGAATTGAGGATTGCTGATCCGCAATTTGCCGTCTAGACGGCTGCCTGAGTTTAAGAAAGTGGAGACTAAAAGCGTGGCTCATACCAGAAAAATCGCCGTCATCGGACTTGGCTATGTAGGCCTCCCCGTAGCCGTATCCTTCGCGGCAGCTGGCGAAACCGTTATCGGCTTTGATATCGACCAGCGCCGGATCGCGGAATTGAAAGACGGCCATGACCGCACCTTGGAAGTCGAAAGCGCCCGCCTGAAAACCCCAACGCTCACCTTCACGCATGACCGCGCTACGCTCAAGACCGCCGATTTCTTTATCGTTACCGTGCCGACCCCAATCGACGAAGCCCGCCGCCCCGATCTCACCGCTTTGCTCAAAGCATCTGAGACCGTCGGCAATGTGCTCAAAAAGGGCGATATCGTCGTCTATGAATCAACCGTCTATCCGGGCGCAACAGAAGAAGATTGCGTGCCCGTGCTCGAGCGCGTCTCGGGCCTGAAAGCCGGAACGGACTTCACCGTCGGCTATTCGCCAGAGCGGATTAATCCGGGCGATCATGTCCATCGCTTTGAAACCATTACCAAAGTCGTCTCCGGTCAAACGCCTGAAACGCTTGAAATCGTGGCTGCTGTTTATGGCTCGGTGGTCAAAGCGGGCATTCATAAAGCGCCTTCGATCAAAGTGGCCGAAGCCGCAAAAGTCATCGAAAACACCCAGCGCGATCTCAACATCGCGTTGATGAACGAATTATCCGAAGTCTTTCAAGCCCTTGGCGTCAATACGCTCGATGTGCTCGCAGCTGCCGGAACGAAGTGGAACTTCCTGCCGTTCCGTCCCGGTCTGGTCGGCGGTCATTGCATTGGCGTTGATCCCTATTACCTCACCTATCGCGCGGAAAAAGCAGGTTGCCATCCGGAAGTTATTCTGGCGGGCCGTCGCACCAACGACGCCGTTGGCCCGCGTGTCGCGCGCGAATGCATCCGGAGATTACTCGCCGATGGCCGCGCCAATCCGGTTGTAACCGTCCTTGGCCTGACCTTCAAAGAAGACGTACCCGATATTCGCAACTCGAAAGTGGTTGATATCATCAGTGAGCTCACAAATTTCGGCGTGAGTGTTCAAGCGCATGATCCATGGGCCGAAGCTGATGAGGTCAAGCATGAGTTTGGCATTCACCTTCTGGAGCGAAAGGCTCTTCAACCGGCTGATGCTGTTATTCTCGCTGTGAGCCACAAAGCCTATCTTGATGAGGGATGGTCTTTGGTGAAATCCCTTTTGAAACCGGATTCAAAAATTGTCATCGATGTGAAAGGCGCTTTGCCGCGAGAGACGTCCCGCGACTTTGATCTCTTCAGTCTCTAGTCCTACCCATTAAACGAGTGTTGCGTGTTATGAGTACCCTTTTCCGCCATTTTGCTTTGATGCTTGGCTCTGCGCTTTTAGCGGCGGGAACTCTGTCTTCCTCTCACGCAGATCAAACAAGTCCAGCCTCGATCATTCGGCCGCTCCCCTATCCGTTTCACCATGTGGTGAGCTTCAGCGACGATACGGATGAATTGAAGCCGTGGCACGAAATGGCGCTTCATCGCGTATTCAACGAAGAAATGGGTTTGCCGATCAGCGACGCGATCTGGCCGCATGGTAGCGATCGCCTATCGACTTTCTTTCTGGGACCCAATGTGCTCAATCGCGCTCCATCGGGTGTTGATGATCAGCCCACTTTTGCGCTTCTTTTAAGAGAATGGCATCGTGGCAATATCGATCAATTTCATGGTTGGAATGAAGACAG
>RFYK01000261.1 GCA_009925585.1 Betaproteobacteria bacterium
GGAGTTGGTTCTCATGACCGCCACCTCTCGGGATGCGTGCAAAATTCACCGAACAATAGCGTGATAAAGGGTATCGTGAAGGTTGGGTAGTTACTCCCGCGATGCCCTTGGTACTCCAATTGGGCGCCAGAACTATGCTTGGCCGGGAGACCGGGTCAAATCCTTATTGACAGAGTGGGCCGTCCTGTTTGGGAAGGCTACTCAGCCATTGCCCGTCGTTCACTGCCCGTGCCAACGATAACCATTGGTTTCAAATAGCGAGATGAGACGAACGCGTCACCAGCAGCTACTGAAACGGGTTGGGAAGTTCCTTCGCAAACCCCGGATCGGTGTGCCCGGAATGGTGTACGTGGTCACACTTGGGATGTTGGCGTGTCTCGTGCTGCCACGCGCTGCAAGGGCGGTGAGACGCAGTCGTGTTGCGTGGTTGGGCGAACGGGTCCCGACGGACCCGACCAATGTGCCTCGACGGGTACCCGGGAACGCCCTGACTGCTGATCGTAGCGTCATATCTGCGAAGGATTTTCAGACTGAGGCCCCGAGGACGTGTGCCTCTGGAACCGCAGGCGTGGCCATCAGGGTGATGGAAGCTCCAGGCGGCGAGTTGGTGCCGGTCGGATCTGCGTCTGGTGTCTCTGCATCGATTGACGCGACAGGAAAACGGGCGCACCGTGCTGGTTCGGGGTCGCAAATTGGAATCTTTGCCCGCGCCGCTACCGCGTTGGTTGCCCTTTGGCTGATCGGTTTGAACTCTGACATCGCCGGAACGCTTGCTGACTTTGTCGCGGCGCAGGTCAATCCGGCGGGCTCCATCCAGTCCGGCACCGTGAAGCTCCTCGCCGATTCATCCACCTCCCGCGGGATGGTTTTCCCGGCGCTGTTGCCTCGCGAGGGCGTCGAACGGATTTTCACCCTTGAAAACGGCGGGACACTCGACACAAGCCTAAGCCTTGCAGTCATTCCGAATACTGGGTCCAAGCTAACAGCCGACCCGATCAATGGGCTCCAGCTGTCTGTTGACCGCTGCATTGGTGGTCAGTGGATCGTGACAACCCCGGTTGCCGGCGTCCCGACCCCGCCG
>RFYK01000262.1 GCA_009925585.1 Betaproteobacteria bacterium
CTCAAAAAAATTATAAAGAAAGACAGCCCAGAAAAGAAATCTGCGGCAAAAAAAGAAGTCGCCAAAAAACCACAAAAAAAAGTCTCTTTAGCGCCAAAACAAAAAGTCTCTAAAACTCCAAAAATTTCTGATAAGAAAAAATTTTTAAAGGCTGAAGCGCCTTTGAAGACGGCTCCAAAAGCTGTTGAAAAAAAACCAATTACAACTTCTGAAGAAAAAATAATCCCAAAAGAAGAAAAGAAAAGTAGTTTCTTTGGTTTTGCTGACAAGATAAAGAAAGGCCTTACCAAGACTAGAGAAAAATTAACCACTGAACTTACTTCATTATTTACTGGTAAAAAAATCGATGAGGCGCTCTTTGAAGAGTTGGAAACAATATTACTTACTTCCGACGTGGGTATTTCCGCTACCACCTATCTCCTGGATAGCATTAGAGCCTCTGTAAAAAAGAATAATATAGAAAATGCAGATGAGATTAAGGGTTTACTCAAAGAAAAATTAATTGAATTATTAACCCCTATCGAAAATCCCTTACTAATAAAAGGAACAAATCCTTATGTCATTATGGTTGTTGGGGTGAATGGTGCCGGGAAGACAACTACCATTGGAAAGCTTACAAAAATTTTTCTTGATGAAAGTAAATCCGTATTAATCGCTGCAGGCGATACTTTTAGGGCAGCCGCTACAGAGCAACTTCAAGTATGGGGGCAAAGAAATAATGTTCATGTTGTTTCACAAGCTTCGGGTGATCCAAGTGCTGTTATTTTTGACGCTATCAACTCTGCGAAAGCAAAAAACATTGATATTGTGATTGCGGACACAGCAGGGAGATTGCCCACACAAAAACATTTAATTGATGAAATTACAAAAGTTAAACGTGTGATTAATAAATGTCACGCTGAAGCGCCTCACGAGATTCTTCTTGTATTAGATGCAAATACTGGACAAAACGCTATCAGTCAGCTCAAGATATTTAACGAGGCTCTAGGAATTACCGGTCTTGCTTTAACTAAGCTTGATGGTACCGCTAAAGGTGGCGTTATTGCAGCGATAGCCAAAGAACAGCCTACCCCATTAAGA
>RFYK01000263.1 GCA_009925585.1 Betaproteobacteria bacterium
TGTGTGCGGGCAAGCGGTGCGGTGTGTGCGCCATGATGCGCAGCATCTCGTCCTTGGGTTCGCCCACGCTCACGCCGCCGACCGCGTAGCCGGGGAAGTCCATCTCTACCAATCGCTCTAAAGACTCTTGCCTTAACGACTCAAACATGCCGCCTTGCACAATGCCAAACAAGGCGTTCGGGTTGTTCAGTCGTGCAAACTCTTCTTGCGAGCGTTTCGCCCAGCGCAAACTCATTTGCATCGATGTATTGGCTTCGGCCTCGGTGGTCAACTGGCCTTTGGTTTCATAAGGCGTGCATTCATCGAGTTGCATGACGATGTCGCTATTGAGCACTGTTTGAATTTGCATGCTCACCTCGGGCGACATGAACAACTTATCGCCGTTCACCGGTGACGCGAAATGCACGCCTTCCTCGGTGATCTTGCGCATTGCGCCCAGGCTCCACACCTGAAAGCCGCCGCTGTCGGTCAATATCGGTTTGTGCCATTGCTCAAACGCATGCAAGCCGCCAAAGCTTTTCATGATGTCTTGCCCCGGGCGCATCCACAAATGAAAAGTGTTGCCCAAAATAATTTGCGCGCCCATGTCGTGCAGGCTGCGCGGCATCACGCACTTGACCGTGCCGTAAGTGCCCACCGGCATAAAGATCGGCGTTTGCACCACGCCGTGGTTCAAGGTCAGGCGGCCACGGCGGGCCTGGCCCTCGGTTTTTAATAAATCAAATGTCAGCATGCGGGCAGTTTAAGTGACCGAACAAACACACAATTAACCGCAAATGCTGGACATACTGCTCGCTTTACATTAATATTTGCTTTACTTTATTTTTAAGTAAAGAGGATTTGAAATGTCAAGCAATGCTGTTGTCTCCAGTAAAGGGCAGGTCACTTTGCCAGCCGCCATGCGCAACCAGCTAGGTATTGAGCCGGGCTCACATATTCAATTTGAAGTGCGGGGCAAAGAAATTGTGATCACGCCTTTGCTGCCTATAAGCGCTTATTACGGCATCCTCAAAGGGTATGACTTGGGTGACATCGAGCCGCCCAAAGAACCCGACAAGGATTACGAATGAATATTGTTGA
>RFYK01000264.1 GCA_009925585.1 Betaproteobacteria bacterium
CGTGCCTCAAAATCCCTCGGGGGGCGTTGGCCTTCTGGGCGCGGTCCCCGGTTGTCAAATTGTCTGGGAGGGCGTTGTCCCTGCGGACGGTTACCGTTTCTGGGTGGACGTTCAGCTGAAAAACCAGACCTCTCGGTAGAAAACTCTGAGCGTTCGCCTCCTTGTTGCGGTCTTTCGCCAGCATACGCAGGACGCTCGCCTTGGCGTGGGGGGCGTTCGCCATTGCGATCGCGGCTCACATGACCATTGGGGCGAGGTGCACGACCGCCGCCGTTTGCAGCCTTGGATTCACGGATGCGGTCCATCATTTCTTGGCGCGCGGCGCGGGCAGCGGCTGCCATGACGTCACGTCCGGGTGGATGGCCTAATCCACCCCACAAGGTTTGTCGGCCCATTGCAATCGGCTCGGCTTTTTCGCCTGGCTCAGGGCCAAAGCCCTCGACTAGAACGACAGGCACTTGTTGTTTGGTGAAGTGCTCAATCTCTTTCATAAAGCCTTCTTCATCAAGCGATACCAAGCTCACCGCCTCGCCACTCGAGCCAGCGCGACCGGTGCGGCCAATGCGGTGCACATAGTCTTCGCTGATATTGGGAATTTCATAGTTCACAACATGGGGCAATTCGTCGATGTCGATACCACGCGCGGCAATATCAGTTGCCACCAAGGCGCGAATCTCTCCGCTCTTAAAACCAGCCAAGGCTTGGGTGCGCGCTGTCTGGCTTTTGTTGCCGTGTAGGGCCATGGCGTTGATGCCGTTTTTGGTCAGGTACTCGGCTACGTTGTTGGCGCCAAACTTGGTGCGTGTGAACACCAGCACCTGGCTCCAGTTGTGTTCGTTGATGATGTGCGCGAGCAAGGCTTTCTTTTTGCCACGGCCCACGGGGTGAACGGTTTGGGTGATGCGTTGCACCGTGGTGTTGCTAGGCGTGACTTGGATGCTTTGTGGATTTTTCAGCAAACTGTTGGCCAGTTCACGGATTTCATCGCTGAACGTGGCCGAGAACAACAGGCTTTGTTTTTCTTTGGGCACTAGGGCCAAGATCTTTTTCACGTCATGGATAAAGCCCATGTCGAGCATG
>RFYK01000265.1 GCA_009925585.1 Betaproteobacteria bacterium
TTCGCGGTTGATTTTGAAATCGGTCGCGACGTTCTCTGCCGTCTCGGGCATGGAGTCGACGCCGTATTTTTCTTTCATCAGCTTGTTGACGAAGCGCCAGCCAATCGTCGTGTCGTAAACCGTGTTGCTACGGCTAAATGCGCTCTCGGCCTTGGGCATGACAAAGGGTGCGCGGCTCATGCTCTCGACGCCTCCTGCAATCATCATGCTGGCTTCACCTGCTTTGATCGCGCGCGCCGCAGTGCCCACTGCGTCCATTCCGGAACCGCACAAACGGTTGAGGGTAGCGCCTGGCAAATCCATGGGCAAACCGGCTAGCAAGCTCGCCATATGCGCCACGTTGCGGTTGTCTTCACCGGCTTGGTTGACGCAACCGTAAATCAAGTCGGTCACGGCCATCCAATCGACCTTGGGGTTGCGGGCCATCAAGGCCTGAAGGGGAACGGCGGCTAAGTCATCGGTTCGGACTGAAGACAAAGCGCCGCCGTAGCGGCCGAAGGGTGTGCGGATAGCGTCGCAGATGAAGGCTTGGGTCATGTATCTCTCGAAAGTTCAATCGAGCTTAATGTTAGCCTGACGAATCGCCTGCCCCCACTTCGCTGAGTCCGACTTTAAGAATGCGCTGAACTCCGAAGGTGTCATGGATTTGAGCTCGCCCCCATATGAACGCCACTTGTCCATCAACGCTGGGTTTTGGGTCGTCGCTTTTTGCATGGCTGCGGAGAGTTTTTCAACAATAGCTGGAGGCGTTCCAGCTGGGGCCATCAAACCAATCCATGCGGTTGGGGTGTAGTCTGGCAAACCCGCCTCAGCAAACGTAGGTACGTCTGGAAAATTGGGGTGACGGGTCTTGCCAGTCATGGCAAGCACTTTTAACTTGCCTGCTTTGACATTACCAATCGCGGCGGGCAAAGCGTCAAACATGAGTTGCACTTGACCGGCTACTAGATCGGCATAGGGGCTAGTGGTGTTGTACGGAATAAACTTGAGCTTGGTTCCAGACCCAGCGGCGAACCACTCACCTGCCAAATGCGAATAACTGCCAATGCCT
>RFYK01000266.1 GCA_009925585.1 Betaproteobacteria bacterium
CTGCGGTTGAACTTGCGTTTCAAATCGTTCTAGAAGGCTATCCACCTCCGAGAGATCCACGTCTCAAAATGCTGCAAGTCACGCCAGATCCTGGCGTGATTGAAGTCAATATCCATCCCGCACACAACTGGGAAGAAATTGTCGACCACACAGAGTTTTTGTACCAAGCCGCTTTTGAGTCGCGCTTGTCTGCAGAAAAATTCATGACAGACGGCAAACACACGGGCACTGGCGGTGGCAACCATGTGGTGATTGGTGGGGCAACACCTGCTGACAGTCCGTTTTTGCGCCGCCCCGAATTACTCGCGAGTTTGTTGCTGTATTGGCATAACCACCCATCGCTGAGTTACTTGTTCTCTGGCATGTTTATCGGCCCCACAAGCCAAGCTCCACGTGTCGATGAAGCGCGCAACGACCAGTTGTATGAGCTTGAAATCGCAATGCAAGAAATACAAGCTAACCGCGCCAAGTATGGCGTGAACATGCCACCCTGGTTGGTAGACCGCACCTTGCGCAATATTTTGGTAGACGTGACAGGCAACACCCACCGTAGCGAGTTTTGTATTGACAAACTTTATTCACCCGACAGTACGACTGGTCGATTGGGTTTATTGGAGTTACGCGCATTTGAAATGCCGCCGCATGCGCGCATGAGCATCGTGCAGCAACTTTTGATTCGCGCTTTGATTGCGCGTTTTTGGGACAAACCTTACACGGCGCCTGTGACGCGCTGGGGCACAGAGTTGCACGACCGCTTTTTGCTCCCCAATTGGGTCAAGATGGATTTCCATGATGTGATGGAAGAAATGCGTCAAGCAGGTTTCGCTTTTGACGAGTCTTGGTTTGCACCGCACTTTGAATTCCGTTTCCCACTGATCGGACAAGTTACTTCGATGGGTGTGTCATTGACCTTGCGCAATGCCCTAGAACCCTGGCATGTCATGGGCGAAGAAGGTTCTGCGGGAGGCACCGTGCGCTACGTCGACTCTTCGCTTGAACGGGTGGAGGTGCACATCACCGGTTTGAACCAAAGCCGCTATGTGGTCACTTG
>RFYK01000267.1 GCA_009925585.1 Betaproteobacteria bacterium
CAACTCGATGTGCTGGGCACTGAACAGCTGGTCTACCTTGTAACGGACCAGATCGCGGCTTTGCAAACAAGCCAGCTCATCGCGTTGTCCACCGAAGATTTCGCCTCC
Organism: Betaproteobacteria bacterium; assembly: GCA_009925585.1. Taxonomy (GTDB): domain Bacteria; phylum Pseudomonadota; class Gammaproteobacteria; order Burkholderiales; family Burkholderiaceae_C; genus Limnohabitans. The sequence goes on from RFYK01000267.1 coordinate 109, forward strand.
CTGCTGAGCAGCCAGGTGACTGCCTTGCTGACCCGCCAGCTGGTGGCGCTGACCACCGACCAGATCGTGGCCTTCACCACTGACCAAATCGCTGCCCTGAGCACCCGCAGCGTGGCCTCCTTCGCCACCGACCAGCTGGCCGCAGCCCAAACCGAAGACTTCGCAGCCCTGGGCAGCGCAGTGTTGAACGCCCTGTCCACCGCCCAAGTGGCCGCGCTCACCACCGACCAGATCGTCGCCCTGAGCACCGTACAGGCCGCTGGCCTGAGCACTGGAAACATCAGCGCACTGACCACCGACCAACTCGCTGCGATGGAGCTGGAAGACTTTGTGGTGCTCAGCACCTCTGCTTTTGCCGCGCTCAGCTCCGACCAAATCGCAGCACTCACCGACGAACAACTGGTGGGCATCACCACCACCCAGGCTGCTGCCATCAGCACAGCCGCCATTGCCGGACTCAGCACCGACCAACTGGTCCAACTCGAGACCAGCGACCTGGCCGCCCTGAGCACAGCCGCCCTGGTCGCGCTGGACTACCAGACCCAGCTGCCCTACCTGCTGGCAGCGCAGGCCAGCTTCCTGCGCACCACCCAAATCCTGGGTCTGAGCACCAACCAAATCAGCGGTCTTGTTACCGACCAACTGGTGGCCCTCACCACCGTCCAGATCAGCGCCCTGGGCACCGCCCAAGCCGTCATCCTGGGCGCAAGCCAGCTGCCCTACCTGTTGGATGCACAAATCGTCTCCCTGGGCACCGCCGTAGCCAGCGCCCTCACCTCGGACCAGGTATCGGTACTTACCACCGCCCAGCTACTGGCCATGGCCACCGCACAGATTGCAGCCATCAGCACTACAGGCATTGCCGCACTGACTGCCACCCAGGCAGCCAGCCTGAGCACCGCAGCGGCCAGCGCATTGACCACCCGCCAAGTGGCAGCAGTA
>RFYK01000268.1 GCA_009925585.1 Betaproteobacteria bacterium
ACAATGCGCTTGGATATTCATATGCCGATCGAAATATCAATTTAGAAGACGCTAAAAAATATATTGAAGTTGCTTTATCAATAGCGCCTAACAATCATTATATTTTAGATAGCATGGGCTGGTTATACTATAGATTAGGCAAATTAGATTCAGCGCTTTCATTTATTCAAAAAGCATACGACGTGCAACCTGATCCTGAAATCGCAGCCCACCTTGGTGAGATTTTATGGGCTCAAGGAAGAAAAAAAGAAGCAAATGATATTTGGGATATTTCACTTCAATCATTTCCTGATAATGAAATTTTAAAAGAAACGCTTAAAAGGCTTCATTAATTTTCAAGAGTTAACCATCAATTGAATTTTAAATATGCTCAATTTTTTTTAGCACCTTTTTTTCTTTCTGCTTGCGCAACTTTAAACGATCCATTTGAGATATTTAAATCTCATGCGCCCACAATTGAAACGCCTCAAGCAATTAATGAAAATCGATTTATTGAAGAATTTTCTATAAAAGCTAAATTCTCCTATTCTGTTGACTCTAAAGGTGGTTCGGGTCGGCTTATTTGGCGCTATGAAAACAATCAAGATGAAATTGATATCTTTTCACCTTTCAATAATCAGATTGCAAAAATCATTTACTCAGCTAAAGAAAAAAAGATTATTGATGCTAATGGAAAAGTTTTATCTGGTGATGATTTTGATCATTACATACAATCCTTATTCGGAAAAAATATTTCACCGGATTTGTTTAGACATCTTATTACAAATCATATTGAACGAATTAAAGATTTACACAAAGAAGATAATCAATTGAATCGAGCTACGCATTTTTATAATGATGAATGGAAGATTGTAATTAATGCATTTAGCTTTGATTTCCCTGTACTCCAACCACCTTCAGGCTCACTGCGCACAACGCGTCCTAATGTGTTTTGTAATTGTGATTTGCCAAAAGCATAATACATTTTTAATTCACTTGGCGCTAATGAATTAGCTAAAGTAATATCAGGATTGCCGTATGCAAGAGCAATAACCTCATTGTTTCTAGAAA
>RFYK01000269.1 GCA_009925585.1 Betaproteobacteria bacterium
CAAGAATGTGCCGGTGGCAAACCGCTGCAAGCCCATGGAAACCGCCACCGCTACCCGTTCATAGTCAAGCTTGATTTCATAACTTGGGTCGATGAACACCACGCCCCGACGGGTTGGGGGAGGCAGGTATTTGGGCAGACCATTGAAACCATCTTCATGGGCCACGGCCACTTGCCGACCGACCCTTAAAGCGTCCACATGGGCCTGCAAGACGCGAATGTCAGTGGGGTGCATCTCGAACAACTTGAGCTTGTCTTGCTCTCGCAACAGGTGCTGGGCGATGAAGGGCGAACCGGGGTAGTTGAGCAGGCCGCCGCCAGGGTTGAAGTGGTCAAGGACCGCTCGGTAAGCCTGCAAAGCTGGCGCCATGGGGCCTGACAACTTGGATTTGTTGCGCATTAACGCCAACAAGCCTTCCTGTGCTTCGCCGCTTTGGCGAGCGTCTGCGCCGTCCAAGCGGTATAGACCAGGGCCAGAATGGGTGTCTATGGCGGTGAAACCCACTTCTTTTAATGCTAAATGATGCAAAACAGCAATCAACACCGTGTGTTTGAAGACATCGGCATGGTTGCCAGCATGAAAGGCGTGTCTGTAGCTGTGCATGTCCCATGGTAACCGCCCGCCATTTGTCTCACCCAAAGCTGGGTCCATGCCATAGAATATAGGGCTTCGCAGCGCATCAAGGTCCCGCGGCGGAGTTTCACGCCCACCTAAGAGGTTCCCAGCAGAGGAACACCGACCGTGGAAAAGGACCCCACCACCCACTCTAGGAAAACACATGTCCACTTTCAGCGCAAAACCCGCTGACGTGACGCATGAGTGGTTTGTGATTGACGCCACCGACAAGGTGCTCGGAAGGATTGCCAGCGAAGCAGCCCTCCGTTTACGCGGCAAGCACAAGGCCATTTATACGCCTCACGTCGATACGGGCGACTATATTGTCGTCATCAATGCATCCAGAATTCGAGTCACGGGCAACAAAGCCTTGGATAAGATGTATCACCGCCACTCGGGTTATCCTGGTGGCATCTCCAGCATGAACTTTCGCGA
>RFYK01000270.1 GCA_009925585.1 Betaproteobacteria bacterium
TGTGGAAGACGCAAGCTCACTGACGCTCTCAGACACTGGGGTGATCAGCTTCGCTGACATCGACTTGATTGATGTTCACACGGCCCAAATCACGGGTCAAACTGGTAGCCTGGGCGGTACGCTGACATTGACAGCCGTGGATGAGAACTCAACGTCAGAGGGCGGCTCCCTCGGCTGGACCTACAACGTGGATAACAGCAAGGTCCAGTACCTGGCCAAGGGCGAGACCGCTGTCGAGACATTCACTGTGACCGTCTCCGACGGGCATGGCGGCTCGGTAAATCAGCTTGTCACGGTGACAGTCACTGGTGTCAATGACGCTGTAGTGATCACCGCTGGCACCGATGCGACTGGCGCGATCCTTGAGGCCGATACCGCAAAATTGGTTGACACCGGCGTGATCACCTTCACCGATACCGATGTCCGCGACGTACACGTCACCGGTATCGCGTCTGACGAATCGAATACCCTAGGCGGCACACTCGTCATGGGCTCGGTTGTCGAAGACGCTAGCAGCACCCAAGGATCAGTGGGTTGGACATATGAGGTCGACAGCTCTGCGGTGCAGTACCTGGCCAAAGACGAGACAGCCACCGAGAGCTTTACCGTCAGCCTGAGCGATCAGCAGGGAAGTACCGTGGAGCAGGTGGTCTCGGTCACCGTCACCGGCACGAACGATGCACCGACCATCACCTCAACAACAAACGCGGTCGGTGAAATCACTGAGGACCAATCTAAGCCAATGCTCGTAGACACGGGTGTGATTCTTAGGTTTGGGTGATAAAAAGGTCGAGACCTTCAATGTGACTGTCGATGACGGCAAGGGTGGTACTGTGGACCAATTGGTCACGGTCACCATCACCGGCACCAATGACGATCCAGTGATCACTTCCGAGGCCGTCACGCAAGAAATTCTTCAGGGCAGCGCTGGGCTCACCTCCATCACCTTGTTTGATGCGTCTGCAACAGATGCTGACGACGGCAACAAGCTGACCTACTCACTCGTGGATGCAAGAGAGTACTTCATCATCTCTAAAACAACTGGTGAGA
>RFYK01000028.1 GCA_009925585.1 Betaproteobacteria bacterium
AACACCAAGGGCGTGGTCAACGCGGCGTTCTGGCACGAAATGATGCCCGGCACGTTCTTGACTTTCATGTATTGCCCAATTTGCGGGTTCCAAATGTCATAGGAATGGCCGGATGTGTGGGTGAGCAAATGTCGCAAGGTGACGTCGCGCTTGGGCGGACGGGTCACGGGTTGACCGGCGCTGTCAAAACCGGTGAGCACACGAGATTCTTTGAGTTGCGGCAGGATTTTGTGAGCCGGCGTGTCCAAATGCAACTTGCCGCGCTCGACTTGCTGCATGGCCGCTGCGCCGGTCAGGGCCTTGGTCATTGATGCGATCCACACCACCGTGTCAGCGGTCATGGCGTTGTCTGCACCGACTTGGCGGGAACCAAACGCACCTTCGTAAATCGTGCCGCTGCGGTTGGTCGCCATCGCCACCACCCCAGGCACATCGCCTGAATCAGTGGCGGCTTTTAAGATGGCATCGGCGCTGGCCTTAAGCTTGCCCTCAGAAGCAAAAGCTGCGGGCATGCCGGGCAACAATGACATGGCGCCCAAGGCACCTGCCGCTTTCAAATAATGACGTCGAGTTTGGCTCATGACAATGTCCTTTTGAGAATGAAAAAGCCTGCCCAACTGGGTCGGCTGCTGACATCCTATGAACCTACGCTCCAGATGACAAGGGAAACAACACGGTGACAAGGGAAATCCATGAGACGCATTGGGCAGTGTTTTGCCGCGTCATCGACAACCACGGCGATCTGGGCTTTGGTTGGCGCTTGTCAGCCCAACTCGCTGCCAGCGGTTGCCGCGTCACCTTGTATGTGGATGTCGCCAGTGCGCTGAGTTGGATGGCCCCCCACGGTTGCCCAAACGTCGAAGTGATGCCTTGGCCCCTTGATGAAGCCGTCAGCGCTGACACTTTGCCAGACGTGGTGATCGAAGCGTTTGGCTGCGAATTGCCAGTTGAATGGCAAGCCGCCATGGCCGCCGCACCCCAACCACCGGTCTGGGTGAACTTGGAATATTTCAGCGCCGAAGACCAAGCGGTTCGCAACCACGGCCTGCCGTCTCCGGTGCTGAGCGGTCCGGCCAAGGGCCTGACCAAATGGTTTTATTACCCTGGCTTGGGTCTGGACAGCGGCGGCTTGCTGACGCGCAACCCTGAGGCGAATTCACCCCCAACCCAGTCACAGACCGGCAAGCAACGATTGCGCATCAGCGTGTTTTGTTACGAACCCGTTGGCATGGCCGACTGGTTGTCCCAACTGGCGCAACATCCCGCAGGGGTTGATTGTTGGGTGACCGCAGGGCGCGCCACCCATGCTGTGCAACAAGCGCTGCACACATTGCCCATGGACACCACACGCGGGTTATCGGTTCAGTATTTGCCCTACATGACCCAAGACGAGTACGACCAATGTTTGTCCTCCATGGACTTGAATCTGGTTCGTGGCGAAGATTCTTTGGTACGGGCCATGCATGCGGGCAAACCCTTTTTATGGCAGATTTACCCACAGCACGATGGTGCACATTGGCCGAAACTGAGGGCGTTTTTGGCGCGCACCCACGCTCCTGCGTTGGTGACAAATGCGCATCTCGCTTGGAACCATGACCAGCCCACGCCATTGCCTGAACTTGACCCTTTCGCCTTGTCAGAATGGGCGCAGTGGGCTGGGGACATCAGGCATTCGTTGTCACAGCAAACGGGCTTGGTCGAGCGGCTGAGGGCCTTTGTGGCGGCTAAAGGCTAAAATAGCCGCTTTGTCTTCAGCATTCAGCCCTTATTATGAAAATAGCCCAAGAAATTCGCGCCGGTAACGTCATCATGCACGGCAAAGACCCGATGGTCGTTTTGAAAACCGAATACAGCCGTGGTGGTCGCAATTCAGCCACCGTGCGCATGAAACTCAAGAGCTTGATCGCCAACTTCAACACCGAAGTGGTGTTCAAAGCCGACGACAAAATGGACCAAATCGTGCTGGACAAAAAAGAATGTACTTATTCTTACTTTGCCGATCCCATGTATGTGTGGATGGACACCGACTTCAACCAATACGAAGTTGAAAATGAAAACATGGGCGATTCGCTCAACTACCTTGAAGATGGCATGGCCGCCGAAGTCGTGTTCTACGACGGCAAAGCCATTTCGGTGGAATTGCCCACCAGTGTGGTGCGTGAAATCACTTGGACCGAGCCTGCCGTCAAAGGCGACACCTCTGGCAAGGTCTTAAAGCCCGCCAAAATTTCCACCGGCTTTGAGATCAATGTGCCTATTTTTGTGGCACAAGGTGACAAAGTGGAAATTGACACCCGTACCGCTGAATACCGCAAGCGCGTTTAAGGCGGGTTGGTGCCCACAAATCGTAGGCGTCTTGCATCGTTAACCAACTTTCAGCAGATCTTCCAATGGCTTTAGACAATCTGAGTGCCATTTCGGGAGTCACACGACTTGTACCTTTCAGAATACGACTCAGAGTGGATGGAGCCACATCAAGTTTCAGTGCCAACTCACGGCCACTGATCCCATGCGGATCCAGAAAAGTATCAGTGATGAATTCACCAGGGTGAGGCGGGTTGTGCATTTTCATCAGTGGTAATCCTCATAATCCAAAACATAAACATTGCCATCTATGAACTCAAATGTCAACCGCCAATTGGCATTGACAGACACAGACCATCTCCCAAGGGAAGTCCCTTTCAAAGAATGCAGCTTGTAGCCAGGCAGGTCCATGTCTTCAATGAATTCTGCAGTATCCAAGGCAGCCAATTGCATTCTTAAACGTTTGGCATGGTGCGCTTGAATACCAGCGACTGTTCCAGTAGCAAAGAATTTTTCCAACCCTTTATGCTTGAAAGAAATGATCATGGTGAAATATTAACATGTTGCGTACTGCGCAACATTGACCTATTACCAAGCGCAAATCAATTCTCAAATAACTCACTCAATCTCTTCTCATCCCCCACGCCAAGCGACTGCCCGCACCCACGGTCAGGGCACCGCACCAGAACACGGCGGCCACTCCAAGCCACGCACCCAGGGTTCCAAATACCATGGGCATGGCCACGCTTGATGCATTGATCAACATCAATCGCAACCCCAGCCCCTCCCCTTGCCGATCTGGTCCCATGCGGTTTCAGTGAACGGGTAGACGGCCAATAACAAGCATGTGATCCACATCGCCAGCGAGATCACTTGCCATTCCTGCCAACGCTTGACCAACCACGGCAACAGCACGCGAATCACCGCTGCACACAACGCAAAGCTGCCAAGGATGGCGCCGATGGCAGATGCACTGATGCCTCTTGCATGCCCCAACAAAGGAACCAAGAACGTGTGCATGTCCCAACTCGCAGACAAAAACCAATTCACGGTCAACAAGCGCCTGAACCCCGGCTCTGCCAACAAATCCCAAGCGCGTTTGACCGTGCCCGTTGAGGCCACTTCACTGCCCGTCATGTGAACCTCATGGCGCACCGCAAACCACGCCAGCCAAGGCAACATCGCCAACATGGCAAACGCGCTGGTGAAACCTGACAGGTCAATCAACACCCCAGCAGCCAGCGGCCCCACAAAGTTGGAGATGGCCGGGCCGATGGCCAACCAGCTGTAGGACAAACGCAATTCGTCCACATCCCGCGAAACCCTGCCAACGTGTCGCTGCAAAGCGATGATGGCCACGCCTGTTGCGCCACCACACAAAAGCGCGCTGACGCATAACACCTGAAACACAGGCCAAATCGCAGCGATCACTGCCCCGACACTCGAGGCCAGCACGCTCAACATGACCGAGCGCTTCAACCCATGTTGGTCAGCAAAGCGCCCCGATGGCAACGCCAAAAACACCTGTGTCAACGCGAACAAAGCCAGCAACGCACCCACCATCACCGCGCTGTGACCCAATCGCAATGCCAACAAAGGCGCAGCCATTCGCATGCCAGTCATGCATGCATGTAAGCACGCTTGTCCCGCCACCCATCGAATCAGATTTTTTTTCAAAGCACCGGCAGTTGACGAGATTCAATCTGGGTCATGCGGATCGATGGCGTCAGCGGCGTCGTCGGTTTGCAAAGGCAAACGAATCAAAGCCTCGGCCTCGGGCAGAGCTTCCACCACTTTGAGTGCGCGTCGCATTTGCTTGCTGCGGGTGTCGGCACGGTCCAAGGTGTCAGCGGCTTTTTGCACTTGTTCTCGAACTTTGGCCACCCATTCGCCATAACGTTCAAATTCTGTTTTGACGGCGCCCAACACTTTCCAGACTTCAGAGGCTTGCTTCTCCAAGGCCAAGGTGCGAAAGCCCATGTGCAAGCTGTTGAGGATGGCGAGCAACGTGGTGGGGCCAGCCAAAGTCACACGGTGATCGCGTTGCAACGCATCCATCAAACCGGGGCGTCGCAACACTTCGGCGTACAAGCCTTCAACCGGCAAAAACAAAATGGCGAAATCGGTGGTGTGCGGTGGCGACAAATAACTTTCGGCGATGGTCTTGGCTTCCAATCGAATGCGCGACTCCATCGCTTTGGCCGCGGCTTCGGCAGCCACAGCGTCGGAGCGGTTCTGCGCCTCCAATAAACGCTCGTAGTCTTCGCGCGGAAATTTTGCGTCGATGGGCAGCCACACCGACACGCCGTCGTCGCTTCGCCCTGGCAATTTGATGGCAAAGTCGACAAACTGGTTGCTGCGAGGCCGAGTTTCAACTTGCTTGCCATATTGCTCGATGGTCAACACCTGATCCAACAAAGCTTGCAGCTGCACCTCACCAAAAATGCCACGGGTTTTGACATTGCTAAGCACCCGCTGCAAATCACCCACGCCTTGCGCCAAGGTTTGCATTTGACCCAAACCTTGGTGCACTTGGTCTAAGCGATCTGCGACCAATTTGAAGCTTTCATTCAGTCGGGCTTCCAAGGTGGTTTGCAATTTTTCATCGACAGTTTTGCGCATCTCATCCAACTTGGCGGTGTTGGTCTGCTGCAAACTCGTCAACTGCCGGTCTAAGGTTTCGCGCACTTCAGCCATGCGTCGCGTGTTGCCTTCAGCAAGCGACTGCAATTGGGTGTTCAGATTGGTTTGCATCAGCGACAGTTGCTCGGTCAGTGTTTGCTGAAACTGAGCCATGCTTTGCGACATTTCTTGGCGGTTACCGCGCAAGTTCTCGGTGACTTCAAAACGCATGTCACGCGAAAGTCGCTCCAATTTTTCTTCGAGCTGCTCAAGCGCTTGACCAGACGCTGAAGGTTGGTTGGCAAACCGTCGCATGATGTAGAGCGCCGCACCAATGATGATGCCCAAGACGATCGGGTAGGTCCATTCGCTGTTCATATCGCGGCCAGCACCTCTGGGTTGAGTGGCGTGAGCGTGGTGCCTTTTTCAAAAAAAGCAATCAAGTTGTCTGCGGCCAAATGCGCCATGGCCAAACGGGTGGCGCGGGTCGAGCTGCCAATGTGCGGTGCCAACACGACATTGCTCGCCTTCAACAAATCGGGGTGCACCGAGGGCTCACCCTCAAACACATCCAAACCCGCCGCCGCAATTTGGCCTGACAACAAGGCTTGGGCCAGCGCCGCATCATCGACGATGCCGCCTCGGGCAATGTTCACCAAGGTCGCTGTGGGTTTCATCATGGCCAACTCGGCAGCGCCAATCGTGTGGTGTGATTCTTTGCTGTAGGGCAGCACCAAAACCACATGGTCAGCTTGCTCTAACAAGGCTTGCTTGGTGACATAACTGGCTCGGCATTCAGCCTCAGCTTCTGCGCTCAAACGACTGCGGTTGTGATAGAGCACCCGCATGCCAAAGCCGAGGGCGCCGCGCCTGGCCACGGCTTGTCCAATGCGGCCCATGCCGATGATGCCCAGCGTGCTGCCATGCACCGCCATGCCGGGCAGCATGTCCAATGCCCACTTTTGCCAATGCCCTGCGCGCACGTAGCGTTCCGCTTCGGTGACCCGTCGAGCAGCAGCCATCAACAACGCAAACCCAAAATCGGCAGTGGTCTCGGTCAACACATCGGGTGCATTCGTGGCCACAACCCGGTGACGGGTCATGGCTGGCACATCGAAATTGTTGTAGCCCACACTCAGGTTGGCACAAATTTTCAAACGGGGACACGCAGACAGCACGGCATCGTTGACGGGTTCAATGCCCATGGTCAACGCACCATCGTGCGCAGACAGCGCTTGCGTCCAACCCGCAAGTGTCCACTCGGGGTCGGTTTGGTGTGCGGTGACCTCGAAATGGTTTCGCAGTCTGTCGATGACTTCAGCGTAGATGGGTCGTGAAACGATGATGGCAGGTTTCATGTGTTGAGCATCTTGAGTTTGGTGGCCCACCAAGGGGTGATGGCAGGCAGCAAGGTCAATGTCCAAATCACCACCCAAGCGGTGAGTGGCATCAACAAGGTCATGGTGGGAAATTGCGACACGGTGATCACGGCCAACACCACGGGTATCACGCCAGTTTCGCGCACCACGCACAAAAACAATTTTTCTTTCAATGTGACATTGGTCACCAACAGCGAAGCAAACACAGCAATGGGTCTGGCAACCAACATGAACAACAGCGACACCAGCAAACCGGTGAGCGCGGTATCCATCAACATGGGCAGCGACACAAAAGGCCCGACCATCATGAAAATGATGGGCTTGGCCAAGCTCTCGATGTGGGTTTCTGTTTGGTGCAAAGCCTCATGAAAATGCGCTTGGTGGTGGTTGAAATTGGCCGCAGCAGCGCAAAATCAAACACAGGCAAAGGCAGTTGTTGTTGATGGTCACGCCGCCTGAACCACTCATACCACTGCATGACGAGCCAACCGACCAAACCCGCTACACAACCAAACAAAAACTGTTGACCCAAGTTCATCAGGTTGTAAGGACTGAGCAGGTTTTGCGTGAGCGAGTCCATGCTGTTCATGTCGGTTTTGGCCAGCACCATCTCTGCCACGGCCAACGTGAAAATGGCGCCCACCGCGTCATTGAGCGCACTTTCGGCCACCGATAGGTTCACCACACGCTGATACACATGCTTGAATACCAATTGCTTGAGTGTCGGTATGAGCGCCGCAGGATCGGTCGAGCCAATGATGGCTGACAACAAAGCCGCTTGCTGGCCACTCAACCCCAGCCAAAGCAGCAACGGGAACATGACGAAGAAAGTGATGCCATAGCCCACCACGGCAATCAACAAAGTCGGCCAAGCAATGGCCAAAAATGCTTTGCGGTCAATTTCATCACCACCGGATTTCAATATCAACGCAGCCAACGCGGTGCACACCACCACCGCCAAAGCCAGTTGCAGCGACAACGGTTGCAAGGCGTCGTGCAACACAATGCCGACCAACAGTTGCAAGGTGAAACTGGGAAACACCGTGCCAGTGGCCAATTTGCTGCAAGCCCAACCAAACCCCAACATCAACGACACACACCACAACGACGCTGCCAACCAAAGCAAACAACACCAAAAGCTTGAGGTAATTCATTCAGCGCGATTCCGATGTGGTTTCAAATTCAGGCGAGACGATGCCAAACACTTGCCGCAGATAAGCCAAATAGTTGGTGTCTTCACACATGTTTTTTGATGGCGTGTCCGACAACTTGGCCACCGGCTGGCCATTGCACTCCACCATCTTGATGACGATTTGCAAAGGCTCGTAGCCCAAGTCGTTGGTCAAGTTGGTACCGATGCCAAACGCCAATTGACAACGACCGCGAAAGCGTTGGTACAACTCGATGGTGCGCGGCACTGTCAAACCATCGCTGAAGATCAAGGTTTTGGTCAACGGGTCCACGCGGTTGTTTTTGTAATGCTCGATCATGCGCTCGCCCCAAGTGAACGGGTCGCCGCTGTCGTGCCTCGCCCCGTCAAAGAGCTTGCAAAAGTACATGTCAAAGTCACGCAAAAACGGTTCAATGCCATACACATCGCTCAAGGCGATGCCCAAGTCGCCACGGTATTCGCGCGCCCATGTTTCAAAACCAAACACTTGGCTGTCGCGCAAACGCGGGCCCAGCGCTTGACACGCTTGCAAATACTCGTGGGCCATGGTGCCCAACGGCGTCAAGCCCAAACTTTTGGCAAACAAACAATTGCTGGTGCCTGCAAAACGCCCAGCCTGACCTGCGCCCAATTGCGCCGTCAACACACGCAACACTTCCTCGTGCCATGACTTGGAGAAGCGTCTGCGGGTGCCGTAATCCGCGATCTTGAGGTCACCCAAATCCACCGCTTGCAGCTGCTCGATTTTGGTTTGCAAGCGCTTGCGGCCTTGCACGTAATCCGGCACTGGCTGCGAGTGGCGAAAGTACACCTCGTTGACGATGGCCAGAACAGGAATTTCAAACAGGATGGTGTGCAACCATGGTCCTTTGATCTGAATATCCATCGAGCCATCGGCATGGCCTTCGACCGTGATGTATTTTTCGTTCAGGCGGAAGATGCCCAAAAAATCCACAAAGTCGCTTTTGATGAAACGCATGGCGCGCATCCAATCCAACTCTTGCTCAGTGAATTGAAGTTTGCACAATGACTTGATTTCACTGCGTATCTCGTCCACGTGAGGCGCGAGCTGCACGCCAGCCGTGCGGCATTTGAATTTATAAGCGACTTGGGCGCCCGGGAACTGATGCAGCACCGCCTGCATCATGGTGAATTTGTACAAATCCGTGTCGAGCAAACTGGTGATGATCATGCGCGAGCCTTGCTCAATCCAACCAACGGGTGAATGACGCTACCGTTTCACGGGGCGTGCGAAATGTGTTGACGATGTCTGATTCATCGGCATAGCCCAAAGCCATGCCACAGACCAACATCTCGTTGTCCCCTGCACCAATGTGCGGCAGGATGATGCTGCCAAAACCGTTCCATGCCGCCTGCGGACAAGTGTGCAAACCCATGCCACGTGCAGCCAGCATGATGGTTTGCAAAAACATGCCGTAGTCCACCAGCGAGCCACGGCCCATGACTTTGTCGAGGGTGAACATCAAACCCACTGGCGCGTCAAAAAAACGGTAATTGCGCTGGTGCTGCGCATGCATCTTGTCTTTGTCGCCTTTGGTGATGCCAAGCAAGCCGTACAAGCTCCAGCCGTTTTCGCGGCGACGGTCGATGAATGGGCTGACCCATTTTTCAGGGTAGTAGTCGTAGGGCTCACGGTAGTCTGCTGCTTTTTCCGGATGGGCTCTGACCTCGTCATGCGCGGCACAGACTTTTTCAACCAAAGCATTGCGGGTTTCACCCTGCAAGACATACACCTTCCAAGGTTGTGTGTTGGTGCCTGAGGGTGCGCGTGAGGCAAGCGCCAGCAGTTCGGTAATTTGCTCTCGTGTGACCGGTTGCTGCGTGAAGGCGCGTGCAGACATGCGCGTGTTGATCGCTTCTTGAACTGTGGCTGCGGTGGTCATGTGAGTTGTTCCAATACTTGTTTTAAAACGTCAGGCAGTTGCGACACAGGGCGACGAGTTGCCTTGTCGACATAAACATGAATGAAGTGGCCGTGTGCCGCTGTCCATTCGTCAGCTTGGGCAAACACGCCCAATTCATAGCGCACACTGGAAGAACCGATGCGCGCCACACGCAATCCGACTTGAACGGTTTGTGGAAATGCCAATGGCGAAAAATAATTGCAATGGGTTTCAACCACCAAACCAATCGTCTCACCATGGTGGATGTCCAGTGCGCCGTTGTCGATCAAATGGGCATTGACCGCGGTGTCAAACCATTGGTAGTAAACCACGTTGTTGACATGCCCGTAAGCATCGTTGTCCATCCAGCGCGTCGAAATATCGCGAAAGCAACGAAAGGCAGATCGGTTGAGCGCTTGTGCACGCGAGGCAGAGGATGTCATGGCTGTGGATTTTGCCAGCGTTCCCAAGCCGTGAAGGCTTGCGAAAAAGTATTTATTTGCACCTGTACCGTGTCTGCGATTTCTTTGCCATAACCACCTGCCATGGCCATGGCCAAGGGAATGCGCTTGTGCCATGCCCAATCCAACACCATTCGGTCTCGCGCCTGCAAACCCGCGAAACTCAATTTCAAGCGACCCAAGCGGTCACCCTCGTGCGGATCCGCACCTGCCAAATAAAACACCAACCCTGGTGAGCAACGTTGGTCCAGTTGCGCCAGCGCGTCTTGCAAATGCGCCAAATAGGCTTGATCGGCACAGCCATCAGGCAACTCCATGTCGATGTCACTTGCCTCTTTGCGAAACGGGAAATTTTTGGCGCCATGCAAAGACAGCGTGAACACCGACGGGTCTTCTCGAAAAATGTGGGCCGTGCCGTTGCCTTGGTGCACATCCAAGTCGATCACCGCCACTTGCAAGGCTTGTTTACGTGTTCTCGCGGCCTCGGCCTGCATCAGGCGCGCGGCTACCGCCACATCGTTGAACACGCAAAAGCCGCTGCCTTTGTCGGCGTAGGCATGGTGTGTGCCGCCCGCCAAATTGGCCGCCACACCGTGTTGCATGGCCGTTCTTGCGGCGCTCACCGTGGCACCCACCGATCGACGCGCCCGCTCCACCATGCCTTCGGACCAAGGAAAACCGATTTCCCGAAGCGCTGCTGCACTCAATTCCCCCCGCACCACTGCCTGCACGTACGCAGGTGTGTGGACCAGCGCCAACTCACCGTCGGTGGCCGGGTCGGCCAACTGCAAGTTCAATTCAGGCAATTCGGCCGCCAGCCGTTGCCGCAACAATTCGTACTTGCCCATCGGAAACCGGTGCCCCGCCGGCAGCGTTTGCAAACTTGTGGCGGCAAAAAATATATTCATTGCGCAGGATATTACTGTATCTATTTGATTTTTAAGGATTTTCGAGTTTCTACGGGTTTTAGGTAACCGAGTCTAAATTGTTGCATTGCAACAAAAAAGGCTTGAAATGACTAGGATAAACCCTATACTTCAAACCATGCTGCGGCGCAACATTCATGCGGTGCAGTCCACAGAGTGATTCTTTTTAAACCTACTTGAAGGAAATAGCCATGATGACCGCAGAACAATTGATCGCCGCCCAAAAAGCCAACATGGAGACCCTGTTCGGTTTGACCGAAAAAGCCTTCTCCGGCGTTGAAAAAATGGTGGAACTGAACATGGCCGCCGCCAAAGCCGCCATGGCCGACACACAATCTCAAGCCCACGCCGTCATGAATGTCAAAGACATCCAAGAATTGATGGCCCTGCAAGCTGGCTACCTGCAACCCCTGAGCGAAAAAGCCGTTGCTTTCAGCCGCCATGTGTATGACATCGCTTCCACCACCAGCAAAGAATTCAGCCACGCTTTTGAAGAAAAAGCCGTTGAAGCTCAAAAAAGCGTGATCGGCTTGGTGGACTCCGTGTCCAAAAACGCACCTGCTGGTTCTGAAAGCGCCGTGGCCATGATGAAGTCCGCCATTTCTGCCAGCCAGACCGCCATCGAAAGCGTTCAAAAAGCGGTGAAACAAGCCACTGAAGCTGCTGAAGCCAATTTGCACGCGATGGCCACCACAGCCACTGCGACAACCTCTGCCAAGCCTGCTTCACGCAAGCGTTGATTTGACCTGAAGATTGTCTCCTCGGGTCCTCAGGAACACAGGTTCAGGGATCCGTTTACAAGGCCCGCTCACAAGGCGGGCCTTTTTTTATGCGCCAAAGCGTCTGGCTTTGAGCCAACGCTTCACGGGGCCAGCAACGCCTTCAATTGCGGCAAGGCCTGTTTCATGGCCGCACGTCCAGCTTCGATGCTTTTCTTTCGGGCTGAGAACTCGGCGCTACCCACATCGGGCAAAGCAGGACGCACCACCACGTCGGCTTGCGCCAATTCCAATTGACTGATGCTCTTGCCCATGATGCTGAAGGTTTGCAACAACACTTTGAGTACATCGCTGGTTTTGGCGTCTTCGGGGCGGCTGGATATGTCAATGGCCAACACCACATCGGCCCCCATTTCTCGGGCATAGCGCACCGGCACCGGCGACACCAGTCCACCGTCAACATAATCTTTGCCGCCGATTCGCACCGGTTCAAACACCGAGGGCACGGCACTGGAAGCACGCACTGCTGTGGCCACGTCCCCGCGGCGAAACAATATGCCGTCGCCAGTACGCAAATCGGTGGCCACAATGCCCAGAGGCATTTTCATGTCTTCGATTTTCATGCCGTTGAGTTGGCTGTTGACGTATTTGCCCAAGGCCTCACCGCGCAACATGCCTCGCCCTGTGAAAGGGTTGGCCCAATCGGTGAACTGGGACTCGTCCATGGTGTCCGCCAACCACTGCAGTTGCGCTGCCGTTTTACCGCTGGCGTAAAAAGCCGCCACCACGCTGCCCGCCGATGTGCCGACCACCAACGTTGGCTTGATGCCTTCTTCTTCCAGCACCTGCAGCACCCCGATGTGTGCAAACCCACGCGCTGCGCCACCACCCAAAGCCAAGCCGAGCTTGGGAATTTTTTTCGGCGCAGGGGTTTGCACGACCGGCGGTTGAACAGGGGGCACCGTCGGTGGCGGAACGCTGGCACACGCGACCATCAGCAAAGCCGCGCACAGGGAGAAGGTTTTACGAAGGAAAGTCATGGTTTCTCAGGGCAAAGTCAAGGGTGGAATTGTGGCAGGAGTTCACTGCCATAATCTTTTGGCTCAGCACTGCGCACACCGCAGATTTTTCATCGAAAGGCTTTTATGCAAATCAAAAACAATGTATTTATCGTGACCGGCGGCGCATCGGGTTTGGGAGAAGGCACCGCCCGTTTATTGGCACAACACGGCGGCAAAGTCGTGATCGCAGACATGCAAGATGAAAAAGGCCAAGCCATCGCCGCAGAACTCGGCGGCGTGTTCACGCATTGCGATGTGGCCAACGAAGAACAAGCGGCTGCCGTGGTCGGCAAAGCGCAAAGCCTGGGCAAGCTGTCGGGGTTGATCAATTGCGCGGGCATCGCCACCGCAGAGCGCACGGTTGGCAAATCAGGGCCTCATGTGTTGGCGGGTTTTCAACGCACCATCAACATCAACTTGATCGGCAGTTTCAACATGATCCGCTTGGCAGCCCAAGCCATGAGCACCAACACCCCTGAAGACACCGGTGAGCGCGGTGTGTTGATTTCAACCGCGTCAGTGGCTGCGTATGACGGTCAAATTGGTCAAGCGGCTTACTCGGCCTCCAAAGGCGGCATCGTGGGCATGACCTTGCCTATCGCACGCGATTTGTCCAAATTGGGCATCCGCAACATGACCATCGCACCAGGTATTTTTGGCACACCGATGATGTTCTCCATGCCCAAAGATGTGCAAGACGCATTGGCTGCAGGGGTGCCATTCCCTTCTCGCTTGGGTACGCCACACGATTACGCCAAACTGGTCATGCACATTTTGGACAACGACATGCTCAATGGGGAAGTCATCCGCTTGGATGGCGCCATTCGTCTTCCACCCAAGTAACAAAGAGAAGCCAAGCATGCATCTTTCTTCTTTGTGTCTTGTGCCTGCTTGGCTGGTTCGTTGGGCTGCGCCGATCACTGGGTGTTTGTTTGCGTCCATGGCGATGGCCCAAACAGGAGCGGCCGTACAACCTGAATCTGCCAGTGGCTGGACCAAGAAACCAGGTTGGCATTTGAAACAACGCGGCGTTGCCGCAGCGCATCCACTGGCCAGCGACGCGGGATACCGCATCTTGCAAGCGGGTGGCTCGGCTGTGGACGCGGCAATTGCCGCGCAAATGGTGTTGACCTTGGTTGAGCCGCAATCCAGCGGCATTGGCGGTGGCGCGTTTTTACTGCACCACGATGGGCGGCAATTGCAAGTGTTCGACGGTCGCGAAACCGCCCCGGTGCTGGCGCCGCCGGACTTGTTCATGCTCAACGGCAAGCCCTTGGCTTTTCAAGAGGTGGTGGCTGGTGGCCGTGCTGTCGGTGTGCCGGGCTTGCTGCGGATGTTGGCCCTCGCGCACCAACAACATGGTCGCTTGCCGTGGGCAACATTGTTTGAACCAGCCATTGAATTGGCCGACAAAGGATTTCCCATCAGCCCTCGGCTACACAGCTTGCTCAAAGCCGAACCCAGTTTGCTCAAAGACCCCCAAGCGGTGGCGTATTTTTTCAACCCTGACGGTACCCCACTGCCTGTGGGCCATGTGTTGACCAACCCTGGGTTGGCCCAAGTGTTTCGCATGTTGGCCAAAGAAGGCGCTGACGCGTTTTACACCGGCGCATTGGCGCAACGCATCGTCGACAAGGTGCAGTTGCATGCGACCAACCCGGGCTTGTTGACCATGGGTGACATGCAAAAGTACCGCCCTGTGGTGCGAGACGCCATGTGCTTCCAACACACAGCCACCCGCCCCACTCAAACGGTGAACATTTGCGGTGTGGGCCCACCCTCCTCTGGGTTGATCACCACGGGCCAACTGTTTGGCATGCTTGCACACCGGCCTTCCATCCAAGGCGACATGGGCAGCGTCGAGTGGTTGCATGACTACAACGAAGCAGCTCGGTTGGCTTTCGCTGACAGGGCGTTGTTCATCGGCGATCCATCTTTTGTCCAAGCGCCTGCGACTGACTGGAACAGCTTGTTGGGGTCGCGTTATCTGCAGCAACGTGCTTCGTTGATTGGACAGCAACGTCTAGGCAAAGCCGAAGCCGGCTCGCCGGATTCAAGCCAAGCAGCTTATGCTCCGATGCCGACCCAAACCGAGCATGGCACGAGCCACATCAGCATCATCGATGGAAAAGGCCATGCCGTGTCAATGACCACGACGATTGAAAGCGGGTTTGGCGCGCGCATCATGGTCAGTCCCGGGCCACGTGGCGGTTTTTTATTGAACAACCAACTCACTGATTTCAGCTTCGTTCCCCGCGACACCCAAGGCTTACCGATCGCCAATCGACTGCAAGCAGGCAAACGACCTCGATCCTCCATGAACCCGCTGATGGTGTTTGCAGACCGCCCCTCTCCCGCCGAAAGCTCACCTTTGATGATCAACATGGGCAGTCCGGGCGGCGCAATGATCATCCATTTCACCAGCCAAAGTTTGTGGGCCATGCTGCACCAAGGCAAAGATGCACAACAGGCATTGAATGCACCGCACAGCGGCGTGACCCAAGCCAATGGTCCGCTGCTGCTTGAAAAAAACCAATTCAACGAGACCACCCTCAACGGACTGCGTGAGCGCGGTCACGAGGTATTGCTCACCGACATGCCCAGTGGACTGCAGGCCATTCAGCGCGATGACCAAGGTTGGTTCGGTGCAGCAGACCCTCGTCGCGAAGGCTGGGTCAGCGGCGACTGAATCCATGGCCATTCCACAGTCTTTCATCCAAGAATTGATTGCACGCACCGATGTGGTGGAAGTGGTGGGTCGCTATGTCCAGCTGAAAAAAGGTGGCGCCAATTACATGGGGCTGTGTCCATTCCACGGTGAGAAATCCCCTTCTTTCACGGTCAGTCCCAGCAAGCAATTTTTCCATTGCTTTGGTTGCGGAAAAAATGGCAATGCGATTGGTTTTTTGATGGAACACACTGGCATGACGTTTGTGGATGCGGTGAAGGATTTGGCGCAGTCGTATGGCTTGCAAGTGCCTGAAGACAACTCCGATCCGATGGAGCGTCAACGCGCAGCCCAACAACGGCAACGGCAAGCCACGCTCAGCGATGTGTTGGAGAAAGCCGCAGAGGCTTACCGCAAACAACTCAAAACCAGCACCAAAGCCGTGGCCTATTTGAAAGGTCGCGGGCTCACCGGCGAGGTCGCCAAAGATTTCGGGCTGGGCTACGCACCTGACGGTTGGCGCAGCCTCGCCAGCGTGTTTGCAGATTACCAAGACCCCTTGTTGGTCGAGTCCGGGTTGGTCATCCAAAGCGCACCTGAAGATGGCGAAGAAAAACGTTATGACCGTTTTCGCGACCGCATCATGTTCCCGATTCGAAATGTGAAAGGCGAATGCATTGGTTTTGGCGGACGCATCATTGGCGAAGGTACACCCAAATATTTGAATTCGCCTGAAACACCCGTGTTCAGCAAGGGACGCGAGTTGTATGGTTTGTTTGAGGCCAGGCATGCCTTACGCGAAGCCGGCTATGTGTTGGTGACGGAAGGCTACATGGACGTGGTCGCACTGGCGCAATTGGGCTTTGCGAATGCGGTCGCCACCTTGGGCACAGCCTGCACCACAGACCATGTGCAAAAACTGTTTCGCTTCACCGATGCCGTGGTGTTCAGCTTCGACGGCGATGCGGCCGGACGACGCGCAGCTCGCAAGGCATTGGACGGGGCATTGCCGTATGCCAGCGATGTACGCAATGTGAAATTTTTGTTTTTACCCGCCGAGCATGACCCGGACAGTTTCATCCGAGAGCATGGCAAAGAAGCATTTGCGCGAATGGTGTCGGATGCCACGCCGCTGAGTCGCTTCATGGTGGAAGTGGCGCGTGAAGGTTGTGACCTTGACACCGCAGAAGGTCGCTCGTTGTTGGCCTCTCAAGCCAAACCTTTGTGGATGGCCATGCCCGAGGGCGTTCTCAAAACGCAATTGCTTGGCGAATTTGCCACCTTGGTTGACATCGGTGAACGCGAGCTTTTGAGACTGTGGCAAGGCGCTGCGACAACCACCACAACCCAACGCCGTCGCCCCCCAGCGAATTCTGACAAAGCATGGTCTTTAACATCTTCCCACTCAGCCGCGCGCCCTGTGTCATTGCGAAGAAAAATCCCCAGTCGCCAAGACCGTGCATTGCAAATTCTTTTCACAGACATGCCCCAATGGGCAGGCTTGGCTTCGCCTTTGCAAAACGTGCTAATGGACTTGCCGCCGCCGCACGGCCGATTGTTCTCGTGGCTTGACCAACAATGGCATGAACACGGCGTGCAACCGGTGGCCGCTTTGCGAGAAGGTTTGCGCGGCCACGAAGACGAAGCTGCCTTGGCTCAACTGATTGACAACACGCCTTTGGAGATGGACAACGATGCCAGCGAACTGCAAAGCATCATGCTCGAATTGGAAAAAGCGCACTTGGCAAACCAAATCGATGAACTGACTCGCCGCATGGCAACAGACCCGCAGGCCTATGCCCATATCAAGCAACTCAATGCCCGATTGGCTGGGCTGAAAAAAGCCCCTCTGGTATAATCCGCTTTCTGCAAGCGCGACAGCAACACCTCCGGGCCCGGCCAACCGTGACATCCAGCGCACGACCCGCCAACCTCCGCAAGGATTGCACACCAAATGTTCGCCCCCTCAGCTTGTTTGCCCTCCTTGATTCGCCATTGCGCCCGGTTCACCGAGCGAGCTTGATATTTTTTTGAAAGAGGATTGACATGCCTGCCAAAAAACCAGCCAAAGCCGTTAAAGCCGCTCCCAAATCCGCCAAAGCCGTTTCCAAACCCGCTGTGAAAACAGCCGTCAAACTTGTGACCAAAACCGTGACCAAAGCCACTGCCAAACCTGCACCCAAAGCCTCTGCCAAACCAGCCTCTAAAACCCCTGCCAAGCCGGTCACGAAGGCTGTCGCCAAACCAACCGCCAAGCCAACAGCCAAACCTGCTGTGAAAGCCGCAGCCAAGCCAGTCGCCAAAACCGCCGCGAAACCTGCTGCCAAAGCGGTCAGCAAGCCCGCAACCAAAGCACCTGCCAAGCCGTCTGCAGAACGCGCCAAACCACCCAAAGCCACAGGCAAAGCAGCGACCAAAGGCAAAGGTACCGCCAAAAAAGCCATAGAAGATGATGACATCGTCGACTTGGAAGCCGAGTTCGCGGATGAAACCGCCAGCAGCAGCGAAAAAGTCAAACCGCTTCGCATGAAGATCAGCAAGGCGAAAGAGCGCGCCTTGATGAAAGAGTTTGGTTTGGATGAAGCCATCTTGTCTGAAGAAGATTTGGCCAAACGCCGCTCGCGACTCAAAACCCTGATCAAGCTGGGCAAAACGCGCGGCTACCTGACACACGGTGAAATCTCCGACCACTTGCCCGACAAACTGGTCGATGCAGAAACACTGGAAGTGGTGATCACCATGTTGAATGACATGGGGGTGGCGGTGTTCGAACAAACACCCGATGCCGAGATGCTGATCATCAACAACACTGGCCCCACCGTGGCCAGTGAAGAAGAAGCCGAAGAAGAAGCCGAAGCGGCGCTGTCAACCGTTGACAGTGAATTTGGCCGCACCACCGACCCGGTTCGCATGTACATGCGCGAGATGGGTACCGTGGAATTGCTGACACGCGAAGGTGAAATTGAAATTGCCAAGCGCATTGAAGGTGGTTTGATGGCGATGATGGAAGCCATCAGCGCCTCTCCCGCCACGGTCGCTGAAATTCTGCGCATGGCCGCTGACATCCGTGAAGACAAAGTGGTGATCTCCACCATCGTTGATGGATTCACCAACGCCAACGAAGCCGATGACTACGTGGCTGAAGAAGACTTCGATGAGTTCGATGACTCTGATGACGACGACGGCAAAGGCGGCTCCAAAGCACTCACCAAAAAACTCGAAGAACTCAAGAGCGAGGCGTTGACCCGGCTTGACCGCATTCAAACCTTGTTTGAAAAGTTGCGCAAAAGCTTCGACAAAGAAGGTTACGGCACGCCTGCCTACATGAAGATTCAAAAATCCATCAGCGACGAGATGATGACCGTGCGTTTCACCGCACGCACCATTGAAAAGCTGTGCGATTTGGTTCGCTCGCAAGTGGATGACGTGCGCAAGAAAGAACGCGAACTGCGCCGCATCATCGTGGACCGTTGTGGCATGCCACAGGAAATGTTCATCAAAGAATTCCCTGCCAATTTGCTCAACCTGAAATGGGTGGAAAAACAATCGGCTGCTGGCAAGCCTTGGTCTGTCACCATGACCCGCAACATTCCTGCGATTCAAGAGTTGCAAACCAAATTGACCGAGATTCAAAACCGCGTGGTGGTTCCTTTGGCCGAACTCAAGGACATCAACAAGCGCATGAACGAAGGCGAACGCGCTTCACGCAACGCCAAAAAAGAAATGATCGAAGCCAATTTGCGCTTGGTCATCTCGATCGCCAAAAAGTACACCAACCGTGGTTTGCAATTCCTCGACTTGATCCAAGAAGGCAACATCGGATTGATGAAGGCTGTGGACAAATTCGAATACCGTCGCGGCTACAAATTCTCAACCTACGCCACTTGGTGGATCCGCCAGGCCATCACGCGCTCTATCGCCGACCAAGCCCGCACCATTCGCATTCCTGTGCACATGATCGAAACCATCAACAAGATGAATCGCATCAGCCGTCAGCACTTGCAAGAGTTTGGGTTCGAGCCCGATGCGTCTGTTTTGGCAGAAAAAATGGAAATGCCGGAGGACAAAATCCGCAAGATCATGAAGATCGCCAAAGAGCCGATTTCCATGGAAACGCCGATCGGTGACGATGATGATTCACACTTGGGCGACTTCATTGAAGACGGTGCGAACACCGCACCCATCGAAGCAGCCATGCAAGCAGGATTGCGCGATGTGGTCAAGGAAATCCTTGATGGTTTGACACCGCGCGAAGCCAAAGTTTTGCGCATGCGGTTTGGCATCGAAATGGACAACGACCACACCTTGGAAGAAGTCGGTAAACAATTTGACGTCACGCGCGAGCGCATCCGTCAAATCGAAGCCAAGGCGCTGCGCAAACTCAAGCACCCCAGCCGATCTGACAAACTGCGCAGTTTCATCGATACCCTGTGACACCCATGCACAACCGACATGGCGTGATCGCCATGTCGGCGGGCATGGTGTGCTTCGTCACCAACGACACGCTGGTCAAATTTGTCAGTGACACCCTTCCCGCTTCCCAATTGATTTTTTTGCGTGGCTTGATGGCCGTGCTGGGGTTGTTGGTGCTGGCCTATTTCACCGATCGCACCCACTTCAGCCGCACTGGCTTGTCTTACCTCAGCCATCGCTGGGTCGTGTTGCGTTCCGTGCTGGATGGCGCTGCGAGTTTGGTTTATTTGAGCGCTTTGTTTCACATGCCATTGGGCAATGCCACGGCGATCAACATGTCAACACCGCTGCTGATTGCGCTGCTCTCTGGTTTGTTGTTGGGTGTGCATGTCAGCGGCCGCCATTGGCTGATCATCGGCTTGGGCTTCTTGGGCGTGCTGTTGGTCGTGCAACCGCAAGCCGACGGTTTCAACGCTTGGGCTTGGGTTGCGTTGGCGGGCACATGCTTGCATGCCTTGCGTGATTTGAGCGTGCGATTCATTGAGCCTCACATACCCTCCATGGTCATCACCATCGGCACGGCGTTGGCGGCCACGTTGTTGGCAGGTGTGTGGAGCATCTTCACGCCGTGGCATGTTGTATCGCTCAAGCATGGCTTGATGATGGCAGCAGCTGCCCTGTTTTTGAGCAGCGGCTATTTCTTTTTGATCAAAGCCACACGCATCGCAGACATGAGTGTCGTGGCCCCTTTTCGCTACATGGGGTTGTTGACCGCAGTGCTGTCAGGTTATCTGATATGGGGCGACATGCCCAACACCATGGCATGGTGCGGCATGCTGCTGTTGGTCGGTGCAGGTTTGTTGATGCTGCGACTCCACCGACAACCCGCTTACCTGGCAGAAAACTAAAACACCTCGGTATCGACTTCACTGCTGGCGATGTCGTTGTACCGATTGCCCGACACCGTGTGCTGATTGATGGTTTGATTGAGTCGGGACAACACCTCGGGTGTCAATACCAAATTCAATGCACCCATGTTGTCTTTCAAATGGTCAATGCGCGAAGTGCCCGGGATGGTCACGATGTGAGGCGCTTGGTGCAACACCCAAGCCAATGCCAACTGGGCTGGCGTGCAAGACAACTCGCGTGCCACTGCCACGTAGCCGTCTAACAGTTTCACATTGTGGGCGTAATGCGGCGCATGAAAACGCGGAGAAGTGTGGCGCCAATCGGTGGGCAACAGGCCTGCGGTATCGAGCAAGTCGGCACATAGAAATTTCCGGGCCAACGGACTGAATGACACAAACGCCACACCCAATTCGCGGCACGCATCCAACACCGCAATTTCGGGGTTGCGTGTCCATAATGAATATTCAGTTTGCAAGGCCGTGATCGGATGCACCGCATGGGCTTTGCGCAGCGTTTGGGCGGAGACTTCAGACAGGCCAATGGTGCGAATTTTTCCGGCACGCACCAAATCACTCAATGCGCCCACGCTGTCTTCGACAGGGATTTTTTTGTCCCAGCGGTGCAGGTAATACAAATCAATGACATCGGTTTTCAAACTGCGCAAACTGTTTTCGCAAGTGGCTCGCAGGGTTTCGGGTCGTCCATCCAAGACGCGCACTTTTTTGCCATCGCCATTCAGGTCAACACCATGCAAACCACATTTGCTGGCCAAGGTGAAACGGCTTCGGTGGGCAGACAGGGTCTTTCCGATGATGCGTTCACTCTCGCCAAACCCATACAAAGCAGCGGTGTCAAAAAAATCCACCCCTTCGTCTAATGCGCTCATCAATAACCTTTGCGCGTCAGCCTCTGAGGGTGGTGGCCCGTACACAGGGCAGATATTCATGCAACCCAACCCGATCGGGTTGACTTGAAAAGGACCTACTTGTCGTTTATTCATGGGCATATTTGAGATTCGGACAATTCGTCGAGAGTGACCCCAATGGCATGCATGGGGTCAACCTGTGAGACTGCTGGGTGAGATCAATTGCTGTTCGAGATCGTGCAACACCTGATAGCAAGGCAGCACCTGCGCCACACTGGCATTCGGTTCGCGTCCCTCACGAATGGCTGCAAAAAACTCGCGGTCTTGCAACTCAATGCCATTCATGGACACCGCCACCTTGGACACATCGAGTTTTTCCTCCTTGCCGTTGAACAAGTCGTCGTAACGCGCGATGTAAGTGGCGTTGTCGCCGATGTAACGAAAGAACGTACCCAATGGACCATCGTTGTTGAAGCTCAATGACAAGGTACAGATCGCGCCATTGGCGGCTTGCAGTTGAATGCTCATGTCCATGGCAATGCCCAAGGTCGGGTGAATCGGTCCCTGAATGGCATGGGCCTTCACCACTGGACTGCCTGCTTGGTAAGCAAACAAATCGACCGTGTGTGCGGCGTGGTGCCACAGCAAATGGTCAGTCCAACTGCGCGGTTGACCCAATGCATTCATGTTGGTGCGGCGAAAGAAATAGGTTTGCACATCCATTTGGAAAATGTTGAATTGACCGGATTGAATCTGTTGATGCACAAACTGGTGACTGGGATTGAAACGGCGCGTGTGGCCGCACATGGCCACCAAACCGGTTTGTTTTTGCATGGCCACCACTTGCTGCCCGTCTTTCAACACATCGCAAAGCGGAATTTCAACTTGCACATGCTTGCCCGCTTGCATGCAAGCCAAGGCCTGCGACGCATGCATTTGCGTGGGCGTGCACAAAATCACCGCGTCCACCTCTTTGATGGCCAGGCTTGCTTGCAAATCGGTGGTCACGTGGGCAATGCCATATTTGTCAGCGACTTCTTGGGTTTTGGCCAATTCGCGTCCGATCAACGACACCACTTCCACGCCGTCAATCAGTTTGATGCCGTCCAAATGTTTGATGCCAAATGCGCCGG
>RFYK01000271.1 GCA_009925585.1 Betaproteobacteria bacterium
GTAGAAGGATGACTTCACCGGCTTTCTCCCATGCCAGACCCACCCCAGATTCCCTATGCCGTAACACGATACATTGGGAGATCTGGGGTGAGTATGGGCGGGTCATCCATGAGACCACCGGCCTGATCTGTTCACCTTGCACGAGAGTTCGTCGCCGCAGGTGGGTGCGTCGACACAACGCGTGAGGCACGTTGCGAATGCGACGGGATCGGACTCGGGTTCTCAAGGCGACCGGTGCGCACAAACGCCAGCCACGCCGGATTCGGTGTGGCGTCTTCACCGGTTTCCACTTCGATCACATCACCGTTGCGCAGTTCGGTGCGCAGCGACGCCGGTTCGCCGTTGATGCGCGCCGTGAGCACGTGGTCGCCGACATTGCTGTGCACTGCATACGCAAAATCAACCACGGTGGCACCGCGCGGCAAAGCCATGATGTGGCTTTTGGGTGTGAATACATAAACCGCGTCCGGGAACAAATCGACTTTGACATGGTCCCAAAACTCGGTGGCGTCGCGGGTTTCGTCTTGTATGTCTAACAGCGATTGCAGCCATTGTGTGCCGAGGCGCTCGGCTTTTTCGCTGGTGTCGTGCGATTTGTACAACCAGTGCGCGGCCACACCGGATTCGGCCACCAAATGCATGGCCTCGGTGCGCAATTGAAACTCCACGTTGATACCGGCCGGTCCGACCAGTGTGGTGTGCAGCGACTGGTAGCCGTTGATTTTGGCAATAGCAATATGGTCTTTGAATTTACCCGGCACCGGTTTGTAGAGTTGGTGCAAGATGCCCAGCCCCGTGTAGCAATCGATCAGCGTGGGCAACAGAATGCGCATGCCATAAATATCGGTGACCTGGGCAAAGCTCAGGTGTTTGCCGCGCATCTTTTGGTAGATGGAATACAAGGTTTTTTCACGCCCGAAAATGCTGATGGGCAACTCGCCTTGCTTGAATGCGGTTTCCACTTCAAGTTGCAGTTTTTGCAGCAGGTCGCGGCGGCGGTTGCGCGCCCGCATCACCGCTTTTTC
>RFYK01000272.1 GCA_009925585.1 Betaproteobacteria bacterium
AAGTTCTACAAAAGATCTATCTCGTAATTCTTGTAACCAATCTTGATAAGCTTCTTCAGACTTTCGCATTTTGATTTGCTGCCTCGCCTGAATTCGAGCAGATTCTTTTGACATGTCTTGTGACCTTCTTTCAAGCACCTGAATAAGGTGCCATCCAAAAGGGGTTTTAATGGGGTCGCATCAAAATCGCGAAAGAATGAAAAACAAAAACCGTTCCTCCGATAATAATCTTGGGGATGAGAAGAAATGAGTCCGGTGAAAAGCATCCCCAACTGTAAGAGTCTTTCAGTGGAAGCCATTGTTGTTTCCACGCGAATCCATCAAGATGAACGCGCTTTGAAAAACATGTACCAAGAAAACAACGACACGGATCCCGAAAGCCGGATGGAAAGCACAGTGGCTGCGGAGGGTGAAAACTGTGATCAGACCGCCTGCGGGCAAGGAGGTTTCGGTTCGTTCACAAATCCCGTCCCCGTGGCCGGGGTTCATGGCCTGATGCAGTATCTCCGTAGCCTGCGGGACTCTGCCGGGCAGGAAGTCAGCCTCATGATCAAGGATATCCGGGTCAGCGACCTGCTCGATCATCCCGTGGAAACCTATGAGGTTTGGACCAAGGACGAATCGCAAAAAACCCTGATCAGCTTTTCCCGGTATCATCCGCGGAACTCCACCTTGGCGCCGCAGGGATTTCACCTGGCGGGAGGATCTCAGTGAACAAGCGCGCCACTACCGCCAAAGCCGTGCGTCCTTCCGGACGGCGAAAAGTGAAAGAGTCTTTCACCACGAACCCTCGTGCGACGGCAGCCGGGTGCCAAGATGAAGCCATGGGACGAACCACTGCTAAAAACAAAACCGCCTTAGAGGCGCGGCCCCATCCGCGCCGGGTGGCTCCGTATGAGCCCGGGCAGACGCAGTCTTTCCCGCTTTCGCGCAGCAAGCTGGGCAACTATCTGACCTGCCCGCGATGCTTCTTCCTGGATGCCCGCTTCAAGCTGCATCCGCCCTCGGGGCCGGCCTTCA
>RFYK01000273.1 GCA_009925585.1 Betaproteobacteria bacterium
ATCGCGGTTGCCGCACATGATGAAAACGTCCATGCGCCTGGCTGCATTGGCCAGTAAGCGGGCCACGCAGGTGCCTATGCCCTGCGCGTCGCCCAGGGCGTCGTCACCGATCCAAACCTCGAACAAGTCACCCAGCACCAGCAGCGCTTGGGCGGGCGATTGCGCCAAATAGTGTTCTAAGGCGCCGTAAGTGGCTGATCCGGGTGTGTCCAGGTGCAGGTCGGAGATGCAGTCGACCGTGCGCCAGTGTGCGGGGGCATGGAGTTGCATGGCCCGGCCGCAGCTCGATTTACAAAATCACGGCCTTGGTGATGAGCACATCGTCAACCGGCACATCGTCGTGCATGCCGCGACGACCCGTGTCCACGTCTTTGATTTTGTCCACCACGTCGATACCGCCTACGACCTTGCCAAAAACCGCATAGCCCCAGCCTTGCGGTGACTCGTCTTTGTGGTTGAGAAAACCATTGTCTGCAACGTTGATGAAAAACTGTGCGGTAGCCGAATGGGGCTGGCTGGTGCGGGCCATGGCCACCGTGTAGTTTTCGTTTTTCAGGCCGTTATTGGCCTCGTTATCGACCGATTTGGCAGTTTTTCTTTGCTTCATGCCAGGCTCCATGCCGCCGCCTTGGATCATGAAGCCGGGAATGACACGATGAAAAATAGTGTTGTCATAGTGGCCGTGCTCCACATATTTAATGAAGTTATCAACGCTTTTGGGCGCTTTTTCAGCGTCGAGCTCAAGTGTGATGACGCCGTAATCGGCAATATGCAATTCAACTTTGGGATTTGTCATGGTGCGGGTCTGGTTTATTTAACAATACTAGCGGAGGTAATTGAAATGTTTTGTAATGGCACATTTTGCATGCCGGATCGATTACCTACGGGGACAAGGCGTATTTTGTCGATCACTTCTATGCCGCTGACGACCCGGCCAAACACGGCATACCCAAAGCCGTCGGGCTTGGGTGCGTTGAGGTTGTCGTTATCCACCACATTAATAAAAAACTGGGACGTGGC
>RFYK01000274.1 GCA_009925585.1 Betaproteobacteria bacterium
GGCAATGACGTGGCCACCAATTTGAAATGGATCATGCATTCAAATTCACTGTGTTTCATGGCCAAGCCAAAATTTGAAACCTGGTTCTTAGAAAGCCAGCTGGTCGGTGGGGTTCACTACGCTGAACTTGCGGAGGACTTCAGTAACCTGCAACAAGTGTTTGACTACTATGAAAGCCATCCGGATGAAGCCTTGGCCATCATTCGTGAAGCGCAAGCCTACACCCGCCAATTTCTCGATAAAGCGTCCGAACGCTTGCTGACGCAGCATGTTTGCCAAGCCTATTTTTCTGCAGTTTCGCCGCCTGAAATCCATTAAGAACATGGCGTTGAAAGATGCGTTTTCAGGACGACCTTCACCCATAGGGCGCTACCAGCGCTGCGGTAGATGGTCGCAATCGCCTATGAAATTTTTTCTTTACGGATGACTACAAAACGCTGCGATAACCTTCGAGCCGCTTAGCCCAGTAATCCGCGCCAATTTGGTCAATCCGCACCCCGGTGCGCTCGTTGGCGGCGTGGATGAATTTTCCCGAACCAATGTAAATTCCTACGTGCGAGTTAGGCGACCCCAAGGTATTGAAGAAAACCAAGTCTCCAGGGATCGCTGCATTTACTGCAATGGCGCGGGTTTTGTTGGCTATGTCAGAGGCGCTGCCACGCAGCTCCACCCCAGCGGACTCTTTGTAAACAAAGCTTACCAAGCCCGAGCAGTCAAAGCCGGTGTGCAATTTTTTGCCGTTGTACACATAGTTGCGATCGAGCATGGCCATGGCCTGCATCACGACCTCTTGCCGTTTGGTGGACAAAGGCGTCTGTGCTGATGCCGTTGGCTGATCGAATCGCTCAGCATGCCGCGGTGGCGCAGCGCAACCGAGCAGGGCAGCCAGCACCAGGCCACATAGCAGGGCCAATATTGAATGGCGACGTATCAGATTCAGGTTCATATTTCCCGAGCCTGCAATGCCCGAAGCCCGCGCTGGGTAAACCAGGGTTGCGCTGCGGCGATGGTGGGCGTGTA
>RFYK01000275.1 GCA_009925585.1 Betaproteobacteria bacterium
GTTGGCAAAGAATGGCCCGCAAGAGAAAAGTAATACGGGCAACGTGATCACCCAAGCGGCCCAACGCAGTAAGTTCACCATCTCGGGGGTGATATCACCGTCTCCCGCGATGTAACTGGGATAGGCATACATCATCAGCTGCATCATGCAAAAGCCAGCAACCAGCCAACGCCACAGCGCCATACGCATTTCTTTCTTACGGATTTGGCGTAGCGATGTGTCTAATGCGGGCACAGCGCCATACCCAGCGTCTACCAAAGCGCCAATCCACTTAGAGGGCAATACCTTGCTGGCAGACCACACCACTTTGGCGCGGTGGGTGGTGGCGCTGACTTCGACAGATTTCACGCCTGCAACCGACATCAGGGCTTTTTCAACGGTATAGGCGCAAGCTGCGCAGTGCATGCCTTGCACCACCACGTGGGAGACCCAATCGTCATCGACCTTGTTTTTGTCACCACCGCTAGCGGGTTGCCCAAAACGCACCCACTCTTGGCGGTCGTCGAGCAGGGAAAGTGTGGCTTGGTTAGACATAGGCGCAGAGCTTAGCGGACCCATCTTTTAAGTCATTGATATGCATCAATAAGTTTTCTGAATAAGTCATTAAGCTGAAGGCACATAAACCAAGGAGTACAACGATGTACAAAAATATTTTGGTAGCCACCGACGGCTCAACCCTTTCCAAAAAAGCAATTTCCAGTGCTATTGCGTTGGCTGAATTCCATGGTGCTGGCCTGATTGCTGTCAAAGTGGTGCCTCGTTTCACCCAAACTTATTTTGAAGGCTCGATCCCAGTCAATATGGGCGAAGTCGACAAAATTGAAAAGTCTTGGGCGGACAATGCACACAAGCAATTAGACAAAGTTGCCAAGGATGCCAAAGCTAAGCAAGTTGCTACCAAAACAGTGGTTGTCAAATCAGACAGCGTGTCCGATGCTTTGGTCGCCACCGCCAAGAAAAACAAAGTCGACTTGATCGTCATGGCCTCACACGGTCGCAAAGGCATCAAGCGCTTGTTGC
>RFYK01000276.1 GCA_009925585.1 Betaproteobacteria bacterium
CAACTGCTTTTCAAGGGCTAATGCCTTTGAATCCAAGAAGGTCTGCCAAGGTGTTTTTCCAAAGCAGTGCTTTCCAGAATGAGGTCTATCCTCATTGTACGAACGCACCCAATCATCGACATCGGCCTGTAATTGCTCCAACGATGTGTACAGCTTGCGTCTGAAAGCGCTTGCATAGAACTCGTTTTGGATGGTTTGGTGAAACCGCTCGCAAATTCCATTGGTTTGCGGACTTTTGGCTTTGGTACGCGTGTGGTCGATGCCCTCAAGGTCCAAGTAAAGCGCAAACTCGTGGTGCTCTCGGTTACCGCAGTATTCGCTGCCCCGGTCGGTCAATATTCTGAGCAATGGCACACCGTTCTCTTCGTACCAGGGTAGTACCCTGTCATTGAGCATATCCGCAGCAGTAATGGCGTGTTTGCGGTCATAGAGCTTGACCATGACGGTCTTGCAATAGCTGTCAATGAACGTCTGCTGGTAAATGCGACCAACCCCTTTGATGTTGCCCACGTAATAGGTGTCCTGGCATCCCAGGTAGCCAGGGTGTTCGGTTTCAATTTCCCCGTGTGCCTGCTTCTCCTCTTGGGCTTTTTCCAGGGCACGCAACTGGTCTTCCGTCAGGATGAGTCCATCCTGAGCGATCTTGGCTGACAAGGCCTTGAGCCGCTTGTCAAACGTCTCCAGGTCGTGGCGCAACCAAATGGAACGAACACCACCACTGGAGATGAAGGTGCCACGTTTACGCAACTCATTGCTCACCCGAGCCTGACCAAATGCAGGCTGCTCAATGGCGAAAGCCACGACTGCTTGCTCAATAGCCGGTTCAACCCGATTTTTCAAAACAGGCTTTTTGCGACTGATCTCAACCAAGGCGGCTTCGCCGCCTTGGTCATAGAGTTCCTTGAAGCGGTAAAAGCTATCTCGGCTGAACCCCATGACCTTGCAGGCTTTGGATACGCTGTCGAGCTGCTCGGCAAGCCGAAGCAGGCCTACCTTGTTTTTGATTACTTTGCTCTGTTG
>RFYK01000277.1 GCA_009925585.1 Betaproteobacteria bacterium
AGTGTCCCCGGTATCAAAACTCGGGGAAGCGATGTCCGTAAACCGAACCCGGTTTCCCTTGTCAAGTTTTCGAAGCATGTTGATCTCGCGTATGCAGACAGGGCAATCGCCATCAAAGAAAACCTCGATGTCGAACGGTGATATTGGTGCCTCTGAGGCGGCCTTCGGAGCAACAGCCCCTTGTACGGCCTCCGACGCATCCCGCCCTGCGCGGAGCAAACCGCGCCAAAAATCGCCGATCACCTCTCCAGCAATCTGAAGTCCGACCTCAAAAATGGACAATTGCCTGGGCGCAGGGCCACCGTCAAGCATGTGTGCTGTAGCCACCCGTCTGTGCGCAAAAATGCGGTCGAGGGTCCTCCGGACAAAAAGCGCGTGGGCAATGTGGGGCCCAGGCCTTGGTTGCCAGGGACTGTCAAGTTCTGCGCTGTTACCTGGGCATGTGCATGCAAGTTGGCGTACAAGGCGTCGTAAATGGGGAAACTGGCTTTCAAAATGGCGTCATCGTTGTCATGTTGCAAGATCAAGCCTTCTGAAATGGCCAGCAATCCCACAGCGGTTTGACCCCAGCGATCATCTGGTCCGGCTTTGGCATGGTGA
This sequence comes from Betaproteobacteria bacterium, assembly GCA_009925585.1. Classification (GTDB taxonomy): domain Bacteria; phylum Pseudomonadota; class Gammaproteobacteria; order Burkholderiales; family Burkholderiaceae_C; genus Limnohabitans. The sequence goes on from RFYK01000277.1 coordinate 601, forward strand.
ACCACATGCTCTACACCCGCATGGATGATGGCCCCAATGTTGTGCAGTGATGGGTCGCTCAGTCCATATTTCCGAATGATTTTTTCGAAAGTGGTGCCGTGCTCGTCATGCGAGCCCAACTCCACCCCGGGCAGCCCGAAAGGAATGGCGTCGCTGGGACGCGAGTCTTCTTGTCCCCAAGGAACAAATACGAATTCTGCTTGGGGATCGACAAAGCGTTTTATCAACCAAGGGGAGGCCACCCGATCGAGGTGCACAAAATCGCGCGTAACCCATTTCATATTGGTCCTTTGTGGCGGGTGTGAAACTCAGTAAATGGCTGGTTCGCTGACAGGGGTGCCAAAAGCAGTTTCTAAAAAGTCAAAGTCACAGCCTTGATCAGCTTGAAGGATGTGGCGAGCGAACATCCATCCGTAGCCA
>RFYK01000278.1 GCA_009925585.1 Betaproteobacteria bacterium
CCTAAAATCAGCCACTTTTGCTCATTTTAGCACACTGCTATTTCACATATAATTGCTTCAATCAGTCCGCAGAGCAACCGAAAGTGGTTGTTAAACACACACGCTGGCATCATTATTGCCACATAGCACCGTGCTATTATGCGAAATCGCGGCTGTGGTTAGCGGTGGGACTAATAGTTGTAAACTTTGTCGCCATAATCAGCAGCAGTAGCCACAGTGCCGTTTTCCTCCGCAGCCTTATTACTCTCTGCCGCCGCCACTTCTGCTTGCTTTATCCGCCTGCGTTCATTGCGCCGCTTCACCGTATCAATCACATGCGAGCCCATATCTAACGCACTGTTGATTTGGTTGGCGTAAAATCTGTTTATCATGTCCGTGCTTGTACGTGCGTTGGATGCGATATGTTCAATGGGGATGCCCTGCCGCACCGCCGTCATAATCGCCGTATGCCGTAAACTGTAGAGCGTACGTGAACGCCCTTCACTGTCTTTGCGTAGATTGGTTATCTCTAAAATGGCTGTGAACTGACGCGATATCTCTTTTAGTGCGTAGTCCCTGTTCTCATGCTGCGGCATAAACAGATAATCCTCGTCCTTGCCATAGCCTTCCTCTTTACGTTCGCTCACAATGCGATTGTAGTGCTTTACAGCATTCTCAGTGCTCGCCATATAATTTGAGTGTCCCTTTGTGCGGGTATGACGCAGTTCTAACAGCGTGATACCGTCACGTTCATAAACAACCACGTCTTTGTGTTTTATGAATTTTAAGTCTGTGGGACGGATGAACGTATTACGCATAAACATGATGGCATTGAAACAGTCGCTTGTTATGCGTATTTTTCTATAAGTTTTATCTGCCTTCGCCGCATCGCCCTTATACTTGAACTCATATATCGTGTTTTTGTGTTTAGCAGCGGATTTCCACAGTTTTGTATATTCGGCAGGGTTAAAATAACCACGTGGGTCGTCATGCGTTTTAACAGAGGGCATAATAGGTACGTATTGTATGTATTCTTTTTT
>RFYK01000029.1 GCA_009925585.1 Betaproteobacteria bacterium
ATCCTGACCACCACGGCGATGGATGACGCATCTGGCCGTCCCAAAGCACCCTTGCCCGGCCGCTCCTTCAAGCTTGGTTTGCAGTTGTCTTTTTAAACCCCACAGAAAGTATCAATGACTTTGATTTGGATTTTGTCGGCTTGTTTTGCCAGCCTCACACTCAGCTTGCTGACCTCATTTTGGTTGGCCAAGAAAATACCACAAAGTGCTTTGAACTTGATGGTGGCTTTTTCGGCGGGCACCATGTTGTCAGCGGCATTACTTGATGTCTTACCAGAGGCCTTGGAATCGGGGCAGGCTGACGTTCACTGGTTACTGGCTGCCTTGTTGGTTGGTTTGTTGGGGTTCTATTTTTTAGAGCGGGGTGCTATTTGGCGCCATCAACATGTTCACGGCATCCCTGACGCTGATGCGCCACTGGTCATCGCCACCAAAGCATCTTGGTTCGGGGACGGTGTGCATAACTTTGTTGATGGCTTGCTGATTGCTGCGGCATTTGCAGCCGATCCCGCCCTTGGAATCACCACCACGCTGGCGATTCTTGTGCATGAAATCCCTCAAGAATTGGGCGATTTTTCCTTGTACTTGGCTGCGGGGTACACGCGGCGACATACCTTGCTCATGAACTGTTTGTCTGGCTTGCCCATATTCGCCGGTGGTGTCATGGGATGGTGGTTGTTGAAAGCCGATGATCCCGTGGTCGTGTATGTATTGATGGTGACCGCGGCAAGTTTCATATACATTTCAGTCTCTGATCTTTTTCCGTTTTTGCACAAACAGCACCGCGTGGAAAATTTTGCCAAGCAGACCATGTTGTTATTGTTCGGTTTGGCTTGGGTGCCCGCATTTGGTTTATTTATGCATTAAGCTTTCGTCATTGCCTAAGCGAGGTTTTTCAAAAGAGGTGGATATGAAACGTTTTCTGACGGCAGCCAGTTTGGGACTTTTTTGCATGGCTGCCCCATTTGCTTTTGCCCAAGACAAACATACGCATGCTGCCCATTCCCATGGGGTCGGTTCGTTGGAACTCAGCGTACAAGGCGGCAAAGTCAGCGGGAGTTTTGAAATCCCCATGGAAAGTTTGTTGGGCCACGAGCATTTGCCGCGCACCGAAGCACAGAAAAAAGCCATGGCCCATTTGCAATCCGGCTTGGCCTCTGCTGATTACTTCATGGCCTTGCCTGCTGCCGCACAATGCAAGCAGATTTCTCTCAAAGCCAGTTCCAGCATGTTTGAGGGAAAAAAATCTGAGCATTCAGATTTGGACATTGATGTTGCATTTGAATGCGCTCAACCGGCGGCACTGACTGAGTTGCGTATTGCACTGTTTGCCAAGCATCCGCGATTGAAATCCCTAAAGGTAGACATGGTGGGGCCCAAGGGACAAAAATCGCTCAGCCTGACCGCCAAAGATCCCGTTTTACGCTTTTGAGCACCCACGCACTTTTACTGTCGCAACTGTCACACGCTTGGCCGGGGCGCCCGGCATTGTTTGATATTGCCCATTTGTCCTTGTCGCAAGTCAAGCCCCGCAAACCGGCGTGTGTGAAGTGCTTGGTTTCAACATGGGAATGCTCGGGCCCATGGAGCGCGACCGCTTGCGTGGAGAGCACATGGGCGTGGTGTTTCAGCAATTCAATTTGTTGCCTTATTTGGACGTGGAGGCGAACACCTTGTTACCCACACGCTTGTTCGCCAGTCGGGCCATGGCGTCTGCTCAGCAATGGGGCAGTCCTTTGAAGCAAGCCAAATCATTGGCCAGCGCATTGCACTTGGCAGAGCATCTGTGGCACCAACCGGTTCACCAGTTGTCAGTTGGTCAACAACAGCGTGTGGCTGCTGTTCGCGCATTGATGGGCGCGCCGCGCTTGTTGATTGCCGATGAACCAACTTCAGCGCTTGACGACGACAACCAATTGGAATTCATCGAGTTGTTATTGACAACCGCACAACAGCAACAAGCCAGCGTGGTGATGGTCAGCCACAACGCCAGACTGGCCTCGCGGTTTCACCAGGTGTACAAAATGCAGCCGGGTAGGTCGGCATGAAGTTGTGGTGGTCCTTGGCTTGGCACAGCGCTTGGTCACGGCGTTTCGCTTTGTTGTTGGTGATGGTGTCAGTCAGTGTGTCCGTGTTGATACTGTTGGGCGTGCAGCAATTGCGCGATGACGCCAGGCGCAGTTTCTCTAATGCATTGAGTGGCGTGGATTTGATCGTCGGGCCGCGCGGCAGCGCCACCGAATTGATGCTCTACAGCGTGTTTCAAATTGGCAGACCAACTCGCAACATGGGTTTTGCTGGGTTTGAAGACATACAGCGAATGCCCCAAGTGCGTTGGGCGGTTCCGATACAACTGGGCGACTCATACAACGGTTATCCCGTGCTGGGCACCACCGCCACGTTGTTCACTGAATTCAAATCGCAGGGCAAGGGTTTGCAATGGCAGGCGGGGCAAGCCTTTGGCAATCCCAGCGAGCGCGCCCAAGCAATGTCAGAGGTGGTGTTGGGCGCGGAGGTCGCCAAACGTTTTGGTCACCGTGTCGGGGACAAATTGGTGCTCACCCACGGTGCGGGCGGTGGGCCGGAGGACACCGACCATGATGACCACCCCTTGACGGTGGTGGGCGTGCTGCAGTCCACTGGCGCACCGATTGACAGAACGGTGCTGGTCAATTTGGAAGGTTTTGAAGCCATGCACCAAGGCTGGGGCATGGGCATTTCGCCGAAATCGCTGAAATCTGCTGCAGCGGCTTTGCCGCAAATCCAGTCTGTCGTGGACTTGAAGCCGGTCAGTTTGTCGGCCGTTTGGGTGGGTTTGCACAACCGTGCCGATGTGTTCTCTGTGCGTCGAAAAATTGAAAGCTTGAACCGCGATCCTTTGATGGCGGTGCTCCCCGGGGTGGCGCTTGATGAACTGTGGCAAGTCGTCAAGGTCGTTGAAAACAGCCTGGTCTTGATCGGGTTCATGGTCGCCGTCAGCGCCATGCTCAGCGTGGCTGCTGTGTTGTTGGTGGCCATGAGCGGCCGTCGCAAAGAATTGGCCATTTTGCGTGCCATGGGTGCCGGTCCGCGTGCGTATAGTCTGCGGCTATGTGTTTTGCCAAGGGTTGATGTGGTCTGTGCAGGACTTGCTCAGAACCAATTTCGGCGTGATGGTGCATCCCGGCTGGCCTTCCACTGACAGCTTCACCAGTTTGGCCGCATTGTTTGGTGTGTCTGTGTTGGCCAGTTTGTTGCCTGCTTGGCGTGCATACCGGCTGTCGTTGATGGATGGATTGCATCCGCCTTCTGTTTAATTTGGAGTTGCCATGCCCGCGTATACCGATCATTTGAAGCGCCGACAGGTGCTTTGTTTTTTGGGGGCCATGGCGGCATGGCCAGTTTGGGCCGAAACCGAAGGTTATAAAACCATCGACTGGAACGATTTGATGCCTGACCCTTGGGTCAAAGAAATGACCAAGGAAATGGCCGCCATCAGCAAGCTGTCTTATCTGCAAGACACCAGCGAAGAGGCGAACAAAGCCATGGGTGCCATACGTAAAAAACTCGACGAGGCGCCCATCGTCAAAGCTCAACTCAACAAAAAAGTCAGGTTGCCTGGCTACGCGGTGCCGTTGGACGCAGACCGCTCTGACAAACGCGAATTTTTACTCGTGCCTTATTTCGGCGCCTGTATTCACACCCCGCCGCCACCGGCCAACCAAATTGTGTTGGTGCGGCCCACCGCGCAAAGCAAAATCAAAAAAATGCCTGAATCGATGGACGTGTTGTGGGTCGAGGGTGAGCTGAAAGAAGGGCGTGTCAGTACCTCACAAGGTGTCAGCGGGTATTTGCTCGAAGCGATCACCATCGCGCCCTACGAAACCAAACCTGCCAAACGCTGACCTACAATGAGAAGAGCTCAATCATTACGTGCATATGGAAAATTCTGACCCCGTTGAACTGGCTGAATCAGCCAACAGTCCATTCAAAACCTATTGCGCCTTGATGGTGTCGGTCCTTGCCATGGTCTTGGCCATCAATAACCTTGGCGGAAGCAACACAGGCAAAGATGCCACCATGAACAACATTTTGGCGGCGAACATGTATTCTTTTTATCAAGCCAAAAATGTAAGACAAACGCAGTACAAATTGGCGGCCGACGAGATTGAACGGCAGTTGGCTCTCGAGAAATGGACCCCCGCCCAGCAGGCCTTGTTACAAGAAAAGCTGGCCACTTACAAGAAAACCATTGAACGTTACGAGTCTGAGCCAGAAAACGGCGAGGGCAAAAAAGAACTCATGGTCAAAGCCAAGGCCTTTGAACACGAGCGCGATTTGGCCTTGAAAAAAGACCCTTGGTTTGATTACGCCGAGGGTCTTTTGCAGTTGGCGATTGTGCTCACCTCTGTTGCTATCATTACCGGTAGGCGCGCCATGTCTTACATGGCCCTGATATTGGGTATCGTTGGTACGGTTTGCACCTTCAACGGGTATTTCCTCTTTTTTTGAACTTCTTGACTGAAAGACGCACATGGCAACCAACATGGATCAATCCAACAACCTCGTGATCGGCAACGGCGTGACTTTCAAGGGTACGCTGAATGTCCCCAAGAAGGCGACCATCTACGGCACGGTTGACGGCGAATTGACTGCAGAAGAGATTTTCATTGGTCAGTCCGGCAAAATCACTGGCAAAGTGACTGCGCGCAGCATTGAAGTTGAAGGCGAATTGCACCAAGTCATCCACTGTCGTGACCATTTGCATATTCGTGCCACCGGCAAAGTCTCTGGCAAGCTCGAGTACTCACAAATTCAAATTGAACGTGGCGGCGAATTCCGCGGTGAAATGCAGCAAGTTGGCGCGACACCGGTTTACCCACCCAACAGCGCAGCTGGTGCAGCCAACAAGCCCGTGTCAAACACGCCACCGGCGACAGGTGCAGGTACCACACCCCCTGCAGCGAACAAAGACGCATCTACCTGAAAGCGTTCTCGCACGGCCCCTCGGGCGAAGCTTTCATGCACAGACAGCTGAACCCGAAGGTCTTCACGTCTTTTTTTTCAATTCCTCTCACCGCGGTTTTTCGCACAGCTTTAGAGGGGATATAGAGTTTTGGATCAAACGACTGGTTTCGTTTTTTTCCATCCTTGAACTCAAAACTGGCGCCCACACAAAATATCGGTCCGCTGAGTTGGTTCCCTATTTCAAACAGCATGAGGCCGGGGTCGTCGTTAGACCAGCCTGAGCGGATATTTAACTGTTTCAGCTCAGCGGGACTGAGCTCGGTTTGTTTCAGTGCGGGCTCTTTAGAAAACCAACCCATGGCCCAAACGGTGTTGCACATGCAAATGCAAACCGAGCACACAAACAACTTGACCATCACGCCATGACCTCTACCCATCATGGATGTCAATTTTACCGATTGACAAGCTACAAGAGCGGCAGGATGTCCCTGAGGGTTGAACCGCTGTAGCTGGGCCGCGGACCCAAGGTTTCAAATGGCAGGCCTTGTCGATTCACCCAAAAACTTTTGAAACCGAACCAAGTCGCGCCCAAGGCGTCCCAGCTGTTGCTGGAGACGAACAGCACTTCCCGAATGTCGGTTGGGTAATGGTGAGCCACCAGGCCATAACTTTGCGGCGAGGTTTTGAACTGCCTGACTTCATCCACGGACAACACTTTGTCTATCAAACCCGTCATGCCCGCGCTGGAGACAGCGGTGTTGAGCATGTCATGGCTGCCGTTGGAAAGGATGGCGCAGCGCATCCCTGATTGTTTGAGCGTTTGCAGCACTTCCAAGTTTTCCTCAAACGGTTGCAAGTGTGAATATTGGTCCATCAGTTGTTTTTGTTTGGCCGGGGTGAGTTCCAGTCGCAAGCGCTGGCAGCTGTATTGCAGTGCCAAACGCGTCAAATCCCAAAAGGATTGGTAATGTCGGCTTCCCATGGGGTTGAGCGGATCGCTGAGTGAAATTAAACGGCTGTACTCAATTTGCTTGTCTCGCCACATCACAGACAGCGCGGCACCTTGGCCAGGAAACAAAGACTCGGCCATTTCGCCCACTGAATAAACGTCAAACAGCGTCCCGTAGGCATCAAAAACCACCAGTCGAATCATGTCCGCTCCAGAAATGGGTTGACGCTTGTCAAAGCTGGCAGGCTGGCAAAGCGTCGGCTCTTTGAATGTCACCATCGTATACTCAAAACATGAAAATCCTCATACTCAACGGCCCCAATTTGAACTTGCTTGGCACCCGCGAGCCCGAAATGTACGGGGCGGCTTCGCTGGACGACGTGCATGCTTTGTGTGTCAAAACAGCCAGCTCATTGGGGTTAGAGGCCGATTGCTTTCAGAGCAACCATGAAGGCGAGTTGATCGACAAAATTCATGCCTACGGCAAGTTGCACCGAGATGGTTTGGCGATCGGTGCGGTGTTCAATCCAGGCGCGTTGACACACACCTCAGTGGCTTTGCATGACGCTATCAAGGGTTGCGGCTTACCCGTGATTGAAGTGCATATTTCCAATGTCCATGCCCGCGAAAGTTTTCGTCACCACTCGTTTGTGTCACCTGTGGCAAAAGGCACGATCATCGGTTTGGGGGTTCATGGTTATGAGCTGGCCATCAAGGGTTTTGTGGCGGTCAGCCAATGAAATTTCCAGTCTTGTGTGTCTTGATTGCAGGCGTGTTGCCGTTGATCAGCACGGCCATTGCCAAATGGGGTTTTCAAGCATTTGATAACCACAACCCGCGCGAATGGTTGTCACAGCAAACGGGGTTTCGTGCCAGCGCCAACGCCGCTCAACACAATGCGTTTGAAGCTTTTCCTTTTTTTGCCATGGCGGTGGTGCTTGCCATGGGGCTGTCGTTAGAGCCCGCGATATTGAACCGTTATTGCCTGGTCTTTGTGGTGGCTCGTTTGCTCTACTTGCTGGCTTACTTGTTTGATTGGGCCACTTTCAGAACCCTGTGCTGGTTGGTGGGTTACGGCAGTTGTATCGCGATTTATACCCACCTGTTGATCTGAACTTTCAAGACGGTCACTCTTGAATCACTTTGCAAGGGCCTTTGATATGCCTTTGCTCTTTCATCTGCTCGCAGCGTTCCATGGCTTTTCTCTCGGCAACGGCTGACATCTTCACGTATATCGAGCAGGTGAAGATCATTTTTTCTTGGTCCATGCTGCTGTCGTAACTGACCACGCACCTGCCGATCTCACCCAAATTAGGTTTTTCATGCCGATAGGCTTCTTGCAGTGCGCCAGGCAAATCGTGCAAGTGCACGGAGGGGTAGACATATGGCTCGGCATGTGACGCGCAGGTCACAGCGAAAAGCACCAGGACAAGCAAGTGGAAACGTGTTTTTCTCATGCGGTGAATCTTAAGCCACGCCAGTTGTCATCCGACTGACAAGCGCAAGCGTTGTGCAGTTGTTCTGCGCAATGAACAATCCACCCCCCTAGCAGGAGACAGTATGAAAAGCCACACAGCAGGAATTCCTCTGATACTTTTGATGTCATTTATGTCTGTCGCCTGGGCCGACAGCCCGCGTTGGCAGCAACGAGACCGAACAGTCATTCAATTGGAAGAACGCAGAGAAGGTGGCTACCGACATGGACACGCAGGCCATCCACATCGCCACGGTGCATGGGGTTGGTCGCCGCTGGCCGCAGCGGCCCTTCTGGGCTCAACGGTTTACTTGGCCAACACCTATGCTCAACCCAATGTCAGCACCATCGTGGTGTCACCATCTCTTGGTTACAGCCCGCCGCGTGTCGCGTATTTTTGTCAGACCAGCCAACAGTACTACCCTTATGTGCCGGTCTGTCAGGTGCCTTGGCAGGTCGTCAGTTATTGAGGGTCACAAAGAAACAATGGTTTTTTCACCTTGGCGCTGCGAGTGTCTGAGGGTTCCACCCAATTTTTCCACCTCAACGCTGGCGCGCTTGCCGCCATACACCTTGCGTTTGAGCCACTCAATTTCTTCTTCTAAGTGTTTGTCTGACGGCAAACTGCGGTGCCATGTCTTTCTGTCGCCGTCCCAACGGTAGCCCCGGGCTTTGAGCAAATCTTTGGTGTCAAAGGGTGAGCCGATCGCAAACAAACGGATTTGGGGTTGGTTCAAGGTTTCCAGCAAGCTCAACAGCACGGGCTGCTGACTTTGGGGCAACACCATGTTGAGCAATTCAAGCAAAGCCCAGCAGTCTTCCTCCGCTCTGTGCGCTTCGTAAAAATAGCCTTGTGTTTGCAGTAAATATTCCAATTTGGCTGACCCCAAACCTTCTGCCCGCCAGTCGATGTCTTTGATGCTGCAGGCCCATTGTGTGTTTTCAAAGGCGGGCCAGCGTTGCTCAACAAACGGTCGGTCGAAGGCTGCATTGTGGGCAATCACCACCGAGGCTTCGCGGAGCATGGCATTCACTTCGGCATCATTGATGCGCTTGCCACGCACCATGTCATCGGTGATGTGGTGAACCGCGGTGGTTTCGGGGGGAATGGGAACGCCGGGGTCTTCCAGTTCGTCAAACACTTTCAAGACCCGGTGCAATTGCCCTGTTTCGGGGTTGAACTCAAACAAGATCATGCCCAGCTCAATCACCTTGCATTCAGCGGTGTTGAGGCCGGTGGTTTCGGTGTCGAGCACAATGCCTTTGAGCAACGGCTGGCCCGGCAAGGTCTCTTCAAATACCTGCTTATGCTGAAGTCTGCGAAGTATGCGGTAATCGGGGTGCAAGGCGAGCGCTGAGGCCATTTCAGCGGCTTGGTTGTTGTCAGGGATGGGGGAGCTCATAGGATGTACGACTTCATAACTTCACAGAGTCAAACGCAAAGTGTAAGCGCTGGTTTGTTTAGGCCCCGTGGTGTGAAGGGTCGATCTGTTGCTCGGTGGTCCATGTCAGTGTTGGCATGGGCCGTGTGTTTTGCAGGGGCGCAGACTGCTGTGGATCAGCCCACGCCTGAGATTCAAAAATCGCTGTCGCAAGCGGAGGTGGTGGGTATTTATTTCACGCCGCCAGCCGATGTGGCTGCGGCCGTCATTGAAGTGATTGACCAAAGCAAAACCGAGGTGCTGGTGCAAGCCTATGGTTTCACCCACAACGGCATCGCGCAAGCCTTGGTCAGGGCGCATGGGAGAGGGGTGCAGGTCAAAGTTTTGCTAGATGCGAAAACCGATGCGACCAACCGCTTTGTCACCGATGTGTTGCAGGCGCAGCAAATTCCGTTGCGTTTGGATGCCAGCCATGCGATTGCGCACAACAAAGTCATCGTGGTGGATGGCGAGATGGTGATCACGGGCAGTTTCAACTTCACCAATTCAGCGCAAACCCGCAATGCAGAAAACTTGTTGGTGCTTCGTTCTCGAGGGTTGGCAGACAGTTACAAGTCCAACTGGCTCGCCCATTGGAACCACAGCCGTTGAACTGACCTGCGTTCAAACCATTTGTTTGATGGCTTTGGCACAGGCGGGCACCAGCGCGGGGCCTGCGTAAATCAAGCCGGTATAGATTTGCACCAGATCAGCCCCTGACTGGATTTTTTCCACCGCGTCCATGGGCTTCATCACGCCGCCAACACCGATGATGGGAAAGTGCGGCCCTAGGCGTTTCCTCACATGGCGTATCACGCGGTTGCTGGCTTCGCGCACGGGCGCACCTGACAAACCGCCGGCCTCGTTGGCATGCGTCATGCCTTGAACCGCTTCGCGTGACAACGTGGTGTTGGTGGCGATCACACCCCAGGCGTTGTCGATCACTTGGTCACCTTGCATGCAGCATTGGCGCAAGGTATGGCAGAGTTGTTCAAGTTGGGCTTCATCCAAATCCGGCGCGATTTTGATAAAGACCGGGACATGCCGTTGGTGCTTCAAAGCCAATGCTTGCCGGGTGGTTTGCAACATGCCCAGCAGTTGCTCAAAGGCCTCGTCGGTTTGCAGTTGACGCAGGTTTTGGGTGTTGGGACTTGAAATGTTGACCGTGATGTAGTCGGCATGCGGGTAAACCGCTTCGAGGCACAAACGGTAATCCTCATTGGCATTGGCCATGGGCGTGGCGGCGTTCTTGCCAATGTTCAAACCCAACAGCATGGGTGACGACGCATGTTGCCGAAAGCTTGCTTGAGCCACATGAGCGAGGAAGCTGTCCAAGCCGCCATTGTTGAAGCCCAAACGGTTGATCAAGGCATCGGCTTTGGGCAAGCGAAACATGCGGGGTTTGGGGTTGCCCGCTTGCGCCAATGGGGTAACGGTGCCCACTTCGACGAAGCCAAACCCCATGGTTTGCCACGCATCGATGCAACGGGCATTTTTGTCCAAACCTGCGGCCAAACCCAGCCGGTTCGGGAAGGTCAAGCCACATAACTTGACAGGGTCACTGATTTTTTCTTGGGCATACAAGTGCCGAAGCGGGGTCTGCTGGGTGGCTGACAACCACTGCAAGGTTTGGTCGTGTACCGCTTCCGGATCTGCAGCAAACAACAAGGGGCGAATCAACGGGTAGGGCAGCACTGACATGGATAATCCAGCAAAGATGAATGAGGAATTGTCACCGATGAACCAGACCGGTCAAACGCAGGACGAACTGAAAACGTTGGTGGCGCAAGCTGCACTGAAACATGTGGTGCCCGGGGAATACCTGGGTGTGGGAACAGGATCCACCGTCAACAAATTCATTGACGCGCTGGCTGCCAGTGGGCTGAACATCAAAGCCGCGGTGTCAAGTTCCAATGCATCCACCGAAAGAATGCTGTCATTGGGGTTGCCCGTGGTGGCATTGACACAGGTTGAGCGAATAGCGGTCTACATCGATGGCGCAGATGAAATTGACGCGAAAGGCTTCATGGTCAAAGGTGGCGGTGCCGCTTTGACCCGAGAAAAAATCGTGGCAGCGCAAGCGGACAAATTTGTCTGCATTGCCGATGTGTCAAAGCGCGTGGCGGTGTTGGGAGGGTTTCCCTTGCCGGTGGAGGTCATCCCCATGGCGGCACCTCAATTGATTCGTCAATTTGCAGCCATGGGCGGCAAGGCCAGTTTGCGGCAGTCCAACGGACAAGCTTTGCTGACAGACAACGGGCAACAAATATTGGATGTGGTGGGCTTGCAGATCACCGACCCTTTGGGGTTTGAAAACACCGTCAGCCAATGGCCCGGCGTGGTCACAGTGGGGGTGTTTGCCCACCAACGAGCGCACGTGTGTTTGTTAGGTACTGCGCAAGGGGTGTCTGCACTCAATACCTCGGCCCATTTGTAGCTGTAATACCCGGCGGCATACCCGCCCGCGAAAATGTGACTGAACGAATGCGGCATGCGGTTGAACGCAGGGGGATGCATCACGGCGACTTCCTCTCGCACTTGCTGCAACACATCCAAGACGCGAATCTGCTTGACGGGCAAGGTGTGCAAATACATGTCCAGCAAAGAGAATTCGATTTGACGCAAGGTTTGTAAACCGCTTTGGAAATTTTTGGCCGCCAGCATCTTTTCAAACAAATCTCGCGGCAAGGGTTCACCGGAGTCGACATGCGCGGTCATGTGCTTGAGCACTGACCATTCCCAACAAAAGTTTTCCATGAATTGGCTGGGCAATTCAACCGCATCCCATTCAACGCCGCTGATGCCAGAGACATCGCGCTCATTGACTTGGGTGAGCATGTGGTGCAGACCGTGGCCACATTCATGGAACAAGGTGATCACGTCGTCGTGTGTGAGCAAAGGGGGGTGACCGTTGACGCCCTCAGCGAAATTGCAAACCAAGTGCGCGACCGGCGTTTGCAATTGACCGGTGTCAGGGCGCAACCAACGTGCGCGGACATCGTCCATCCATGCGCCGCCGCGTTTGCCTTGTCTGGCACCAGGGTCTAAATAAAACTGGCCCACCAACTGGCCTTGTCTTTCAATTCGGTAGAACTTCACGCCGGCATGCCACACGGGGGCTTGGTCTTGGCGGATATCGACCTCAAACAAAGTCTCCACAATTTTGAACAGGCCTTCAAGTACCTTGGGCGCAGTGAAATAGGCCTTGACTTCCAAGTCGCTGAAGGCATAGCGCGCTTGCTTGAGTTTTTCACCCACGTAAGTCCAATCCCAGGCTTGAGGATCGGGCAACTGCAAGTGTTTGGCCGCGAATTCGCGCATCTCATCCAGGTCTTTGATGGCATAGGGTTTGGCGCGAACAGCCAAGTCACGCAGAAAACCGATGACATGGTCTGGCGACTCGGCCATTTTGCTGGCCAAAGAAACTTGCGCGTGGTTGTCATAACCCAGCAAGCGCGGTAGAGTTTTTCGCGCACTGCGCTGCTTTGCGCGTATTGCATGACCGGTAAGTAGCAGGGCATTTTCAGGGTGAGTTTGTACCCTGTGCTCCCCTCTGTTTCGGCCAACGCGCGCGCTGTTTGCAACACATCTTGAGGAATGCCTGCGGTCTCTTCTTGCGTGATGACCATCGACCACGCATCGGTGGCGTCCAGCACATGCTCGCTGAACAATTGACTGATTTCGGCCTGTCTTTCTTGGATGGCTGCGAAACGCGCTTTGGCCGCACCGGTCAGTTCTGCGCCTGACAACACGAAATTGCGCAGCGCCAAGTCTCTGGCATGGCGTTGCTCGGTGTTCAAGGACTCAGGTGAAATGGCTTTGTATTTGGCATAAAGCGCTTCGTTAGCGCCCAAGCGTGTCCAAAATTCGGTGACCTTGGGCAGTTGCGCGTTGTAGGCTGCGCGGAGTTCGGGCGTGTCTGCCACAGACTGCAAATGGCTGATGGCACCCCAAGCGCGTCCGAGTTGCTCGGTGGCGGTATCAAGCACTTGGGAGATGCGGACCCAGTCTGCAGGAAAGTCACTTTGGGTGACGGTGTTCAATGCCGTGTCGGCTTTTTCAAGCAATTGGGTGATCGCGGGTTCTACGTCAGCTGGCGTGATGCGATCAAACAGGGGAAGCGAGGAAAAGTCGAGCAGCGGGTTTGTCATGCGTTCAGGAAGCAGCGTGTTGTTCGGCAGAGGCCAATGTGTTGACCAACAACATGGTGATGGTCATGGGGCCGACACCACCGGGAACGGGTGTAATGAAGGAGGCGACTTGTTTGACGCCTTCGTAATCGACATCGCCACACAGCTTGCCTTCATCGTCGCGGTTCATGCCGACATCGATCACCACCGCGCCGGGTTTGACCATGTCGGCGGTCAGTACGTTGCGTTTGCCAACGGCTGCCACGATGACATCGGCTTGAAGGGTGTGGGCTTTTAAATCGGGGGTGGCGCTGTGGCAAATGGTGACCGTGGCGTGCGCTTGCAACAGCATCAAAGCCATGGGTTTGCCCACGATGTTGCTGCGACCAATCACCACCGCGTGTTTGCCTCTCAACGAATAACCAATGTGCTCGAGCATTTTCATGCAGCCATGGGGTGTGCAAGGCCAGTAACCGGGCAGACCGGTCATGAGTGCGCCGGCACTGGCCACATGAAAACCGTCCACGTCTTTTTCCGGCGCAATGGCTTCAATGACTTTTTCCGCATTGATGTGGGCAGGCAAGGGCAACTGCACCAAGATACCGTGGATTTGCTTGTCGTGGTTCAGGGCATGCACCCGAGCCAGAAGTTCGTCCTCGGTCATGGAGGCATCGTGCTTTTCCAGCAATGAGTGAATGCCAGTTTGTTCGCAAGCTTTGACTTTGTTGCGCACATACACTTGACTGGCTGGGTTGTCGCCCACCAAGATGACCGCCAGACCAGGGTTGACACCTCGGGCTTGAAGGGCTTTGACTTGGTCGGTGACTTGTTGTCGCAATAGTGCGGACAGCGCATTGCCATCGATGATGGAAGCTGTCATGTGTCAGACCTTGGCAGAGTTCGGGCCCAATGCAATTTTCAGCAAGTCGGCCACCGTGTTGGCGTTGAGTTTTTCCATGATGTTGGCCCGGTGGGCCTCGACGGTTTTGATGCTGATGCCCAAGTCATCAGCGATTTGTTTGTTCAAGCGCCCAGCAACGATGCGCTCTAGCACTTGCGATTCACGCGCGGTCAATTTGCCCATGAGGGCGTCTCGGTTGGCGGCGTGCTGGTAATCAGCAAAAGCCTCTCGGGCTTGGTCCAGCATGCGTTCGACCACGCTCAGCAATTCTTCTTCTTTAAAGGGTTTGGGGATGAAATCCATCGCGCCCTTTTTCATGGTGGTCACCGCCATGGGCACGTCGCCATGACCGGTGATGAACACGATGGGCAGTGGAGATTTGCGTTCGATCAAACGGTCTTGCAATTCGAGGCCGGATATGCCGGGCATGCGGATGTCCACCAACAGACAAGCAACTTCACGCGGGTCATAGCGACTGAGGAACGATTCGGCAGAATCAAAGCAACGCACCCTGTAGTCTTTGCCTTCGAGCAACCATTGCAATGAATCGCGAACAGCTTCGTCGTCATCCACCACGTAGATGTTGCCTTTTTTGGGGATCAAGCTCATCAGTTACTCCAAATGCAATGAGAAATACGAATATCAGGCAGTGACCATGGTTGGTTTGGCAGGCAGCCAGAATGAAAAACGGCAACCCACAATCACTGTTCCATTGTAGATGTTCTCGGCATGCATACGCCCTTGGTGAGACTCGATGATGGTGCGGCATAAATTCAAGCCAATGCCCATGCCTTCGCTCTTGGTTGTGTAGAAAGCTTCGAACACCCGGGCCATGACTTCGGCGGGCATGCCTTCGCCGCTGTCTGTCACTGAGAACACCACCACCTCTTGCTGCTCAATCACTTTCGGAACGATTTGCAATTCCACATGGCGTTCATCTAGAGGGCGTTTGGCGTGTTCAATGGCTTCGGCGGCGTTTTTGAGTAAGTTGATCAGCACCTGCTCGATCAAGATCGGGTCTACCAAAATTTTGTTGATGCGGTCCGACACATACAAACTCAAACGCACTTGTCGGCGACGCAATTCAATGTCTGCCAGTTCCACGGCCTCGGTCACCATCGGTGCGATCAAGGTCAACACACGGTTGGTTTCGCTGCGTCGCACGAAACTGCGAATGCGCTGAATGATTTGACCGGCACGTTGCGCTTGGTGTGAGGTTTTTTCTAACGCCTTGAGCAATTCTTCTTCGCTGATTTGCTTGCCTTGCAAGCGCGTGAGCATGCCGTTGCAGTAATTGGAAATGGCGGTCAGGGGTTGATTGAGTTCATGGGCCACGCTGGAGGCCATCTCGCCCATGGTGATCAAGCGGCTGGCCGATTGCGCGCGCTCAGCTTGCAGTGCGGCTTGTTCTTCTGCATTGCGTCGGGCGGTGATGTCTGTGGAAATGACCATTTGTGCCAACCTGCCATCGACCCAATTCAAATAGCGAGACCGCACCTCGAGCCACTTGTTCAAGCCGGGCAAATAAATTTCCGAGTTTTCGGTCTTGGCCTGCGTCAAGGTCACCCCGGGCATGCCCGCCAAATCGTCCACTGACTCGTCGCGACTGGATTTGTCCGAATTCAGCAACCCAGCTTGCGTGACCAAATTCAAATGGCCCTCACTTTGGTTACCAAACCATTGGCGGTACAGCTTGTTGGCGAACAGCAATTCGGTGCTGCCCAGCGGTGTGACCGACACGGAGGCATCCAACGCTTCGAGCACAGTGGTGAACCGCTCGTAAGAAGCCGACAGTTGCTCGCGGATGCGGTTGGGTTCGGTGATGTCAGTCATCGAGGTCATCCAGCCGGTTTGTTGACCGTAAGCATCAATCAGTGGTGACACGTAAAGCCGGGCATCAAAAAATGTGCCGTTTTTGCGTTTGACCTTGATCTGAAAACCACTCAACGTGGTGCGGCCGCTCAGTTGATCGTCCAATTTGGACTGCATCATCAAATGGTCTTCTTCCGGCCAATAGGGAAACGGGGAGCGCAAACCAACCAATTCTTTGTCAGTCCATCCGGTCATTTGGCAAAAGGCCGCGTTCACGTAAGTGATGCGCCCGTTCATGTCCATCGCGCGCATGCCGGTCAAGATGGAGTTTTCCATGGCTCGCCGAAAATTGGTTTCTGCCACCAAAGCTTCTTGCGCTCGCAAGCGGCGGCGGGTGTGCCGCCACGTCCCGATCAACATCCAGGTGGTCATGCCACTGAGCAACAACACCAACCAAAACAAGCCGCTGCCAATCAGTACCTGCGATGTTCGGTAGGCTTGCGCTCGCAACTGCAAACTGTTGCCAACGGTCGACACAGGCACACTGTATTCATAAGCTTTGCTTTCCCAGGGCGCGTAGTCAAACACCCCGCCGCGCGGCTTGATGCTTTGACCGGCCAGCAAATTGTTGTCGGCATCCACCAATGCCACAGCGTGTCTGGCGGTCACTTCGGTGGGAACCGCAAACCGCAGCAGGTTTTCCAAGTTGTAGTCCACCAGCACCACACCTTTGAAATTTTCATTGTTGAAAATGGGAATATGCAATTGCATGTGCGGTTCTTGCACACCCGAACCATCGTCCAGTTTCAGCATGATGGGGGGCGAGTAAATCGACCTGCGAATTTCTTTGGCAATCAAAAAGGCCTCGCTGGTTTGCGGGTGTTCTTGCCAATCGCTGTTGCGGTGAACAGGTTGCCATTGCGCCGACCCCGAGGTGTAGCTCGAGCGTGTGTGACGGTATTGGTCGATCCAACTGATGCTGGCGAGTTCAGGGTATTGCTTGACCAAATCCATTGCCAATGTCGCGAATTCAATC
Source organism: Betaproteobacteria bacterium (assembly GCA_009925585.1). GTDB lineage: Bacteria > Pseudomonadota > Gammaproteobacteria > Burkholderiales > Burkholderiaceae_C > Limnohabitans. Next base: position 16,671 of record RFYK01000029.1, read on the forward strand.
GCCGTGAATTTGTCGTTGCCAACTTCGCGTGCCATGCGCAACATTTGCTCCTGTTGCTCCAACAGGTGCAAGCGCATTTTTTGGTTGGCAAATTCCAAGTCGCGCTGCACGCTTTCTTGTTCGCGCTCACGCTCTTCAATGCGCAGGTAGCCCACGCTGCTGACGATGGTCAGCAAAAAAATACCCACCGCAGCGATGGGCGCAATCATGGCCACCCGGTCTTGGCGACTTGGGCTTTGGCGTTTCCACCATGCGACCCAACGCGAAGTCACGGGCTTGAGGAATTTGCTTTTGATCACTGCTTGAGTTTAGGTCATGCAAACTGGTGGGGTTATTAATTTTCACTATATGAAATTGAATAGCGCGATTTGAAATTGTGTCAAAATGCGACGATGTTGTTATAAGCAGCGAACAGGCTAAATCAAGGAGACCATCATGTCTGCATTGCCCGACAATTTGCGAACATTTGCATCGAACGACAGCGATTCACAAGAAACACGCGAATGGATGGATGCACTGTCTGCAGTCATCGCTTCCGAAGGCCCTGAAAGAGCTCACTTTTTATTAGAGCAACTCCTGGAACACGCCCGCGAAAACAGCATCGACATGCCGTTTTCCGCCAATACCGGTTATGTCAACACGCTCGAGCCCGACCAAGAGGAGCGTTGCCCCGGCAACATTGAAATAGAAGAACGTTTGCGTGCTTACATGCGTTGGAATGCCATGGCCATGGTGGTCAAAGCCAACCGCCACAACCCGGCTGATGGCGGCGACCTTGGCGGACACATCGGTTCGTTTGCGTCATTGGCCCACATGTTCGGTGCCGGTTTCAACCACTTTTGGCATGCAGAAAACGAAAACCACGGCGGCGATTTGCTTTACATCCAAGGCCACGTGTCGCCTGGCGTTTATGCCCGTGCCTATTTGGAAGGCCGCCTGACCGAGGAACAGCTATTGAATTTCCGTCAAGAAGTCGACGGCAAAGGTTTGTCCAGCTACCCGCACCCCAAGCTCATGCCAGAGTTCTGGCAGTTCCCCACGGTGTCGATGGGTTTGGGGCCTTTGATGGCGATTTATCAGGCTCGCTTCTTAAAGTACCTGCATGCACGCGGCATTGCCAACACCGAGAACCGCAAAGTTTGGGTGTTTTGCGGCGACGGTGAAATGGACGAAGTGGAATCCTTGGGCGCGATCGGTCTGGCTGCCCGCGAAAAACTCGACAACCTGATTTTTGTCATCAATTGCAATTTGCAAAGACTTGATGGCCCGGTGCGTGGCAACGGCAAGATCATCCAAGAGTTGGAAAGCGAATTCCGGGGTGCGGGTTGGAATGTCCTCAAACTGATTTGGGGCAGTAACTGGGACCCCTTGCTGGCCCGTGACAAAGACGGCGCGTTGCGTCGCATCATGATGGAAACCGTCGACGGCGATTACCAAGCCTTCAAAGCCAACGACGGCGCATATGTGCGCAAACATTTCTTTGGCCGCGATCCGCGCACGCTAGAGATGGTGGCCAAGATGAGCGACGACGATATTTGGAACCTGCGCCGAGGTGGCCATGACCCGCAAAAGGTGTATGCCGCTTATGCCGCTGCGGTCAAGCACAAAGGCCAACCCACGGTGCTGTTGATCAAAACCGTCAAAGGGTTTGGCATGGGAACCTCCGGCGAAGGCAAAAACACGGTTCACCAAACCAAAAAATTGACCGACGAAGACATCAAGGCATTTCGCGACCGTTTCAATATTCCCATTCCTGACAGCGAACTCTCCCAATTGCCGTTTTACAAACCGGCAGATGACACACCCGAGATGCGTTATTTGCACGAGCGCAGACAAGCGCTTGGTGGTTACTTGCCGCATCGCCGCACCAAAGCGGATGAGCATTTCACCGTGCCCAGCTTGGAGGTGTTCAAAGCCATCACCGAGGCCACGGCAGAAGGCCGTGAAATCTCCACCACGCAAGCGTATGTGCGTTTTCTGACGCAGTTGCTGCGCGACCAAGCCTTGGGCAAACGAGTGGTTCCCATTTTGGTGGACGAGGCGCGTACCTTTGGCATGGAAGGTTTGTTCCGTCAGGTCGGCATTTACAACCCTGATGGGCAGCAATACACACCGGTGGACAAAGACCAGGTGATGTTTTACAAAGAGGACAAAGCCGGACAAATTCTCCAAGAAGGCATCAACGAAGCCGGTGGCATGAGCAGCTGGATCGCGGCAGCCACGTCATATTCGACGAACAACCGCATCATGATTCCGTTTTACGTCTATTACTCGATGTTTGGTTTCCAACGCATTGGTGACTTGGCATGGGCGGCAGGCGACATGCAAGCACGCGGCTTTTTGCTGGGCGGCACCTCAGGGCGCACCACGTTGAACGGTGAAGGTTTGCAGCACGAAGACGGTCACAGTCACATTTTGGCCGGCACGATTCCCAATTGCATCAGCTATGACCCGACCTTTGCCCACGAGGTGGCGGTCATCATGCAGCACGGTCTTTACCGCATGGTTGAAAAGCAAGAGAACGTGTTTTATTACCTCACCTTGCTGAATGAAAACTACCCCATGCCCGGGCTCACACCGGGCACTGAAGCGCACATCATCAAAGGCATGTATTTGCTGCAACCCGCCGCGGGCGCGAAAAAAATGCCGCGTGTGAATTTGTTGGGGTCGGGCAGCATCTTGCGTGAATCCATGGCGGCCCGCGATTTGTTGGCATCCGATTGGGGCGTCGCAGCCCATGTTTGGAGTTGCCCGAGTTTCAACGAACTGGCTCGCGATGGCGCTGAAGCAGAGCGATGGAATCTGTTGCATCCCACCGAAACACCGCGTGTGCCGTTTGTGGCGCAGCAACTCGGTGCCCACGAAGGTCCGGTGGTGGCGTCGACCGATTACATGAAATCGTACGCCGACCAAATCCGTGCTTACCTGCCAGCAGGTCGCAGCTACAAAGTGTTGGGAACCGATGGGTTTGGACGCTCGGACTTCCGCAGCAAATTGCGCGAGCATTTTGAAATCAACCGCCACTACATCGTGGTGGCTGCATTGAAAGCATTGAGTGAGGAGGGCGTGGTTCCCGTGGCCACCGTTGCCAAAGCCATTCAACAGTACCAATTGTCAGCGGACAAAATCAATCCGCTGAACGCTTAAAGCAAGAGGACACAAACACCATGGCCACCATTGACGTCACCATTCCCGACATTGGCGACTTTGACGAAGTTGCTGTCATCGAACTGCTGGTCAAAGCCGGTGACAAGGTGCGAGCAGAGCAATCGCTCATCACCGTTGAATCAGACAAAGCTTCCATGGAAATTCCTTGTTCGCACGCGGGTGTGGTCAAAGAAATGCATGTCAAGTTGGGCGACAAGGTCAAGCAAGGTTCGTTGGTGTTGAAGTTGGAAACATCGGATGCCGCTGTTGCCGCTGCGCCTGCGCCTTCGCCAGTACCTGTTACTGCCGTGCCAGCATCTGCGCCGGTGATTGCGCCTTTGCCTGCGCCCGTGGTGGCGGCTGATCCCGCACCTGTCACTGCGTCGGTTGTTTCCCCTGTTGCGGCCACTGCTGTGTTGCCCGCGCACCAACCTGCGCTGACTTCAACCGGCGTGTTGCCTCACGCCTCGCCGTCGGTGCGCAAATTTGCACGCGAGTTGGGCGTGCCCTTGCAAGAGGTCAAAGGCAGCGGGCCCAAGGGTCGCATCTCGACCGAAGATGTGCAGGCTTTCAGCCGCGCTGTCATGGCGGGCGATGTCCGTACACAAGCGCAAGCCGCCAAAGCACCGGCAGGTGACGGCGCAGGTTTGGGCTTGATACCTTGGCCGAAAGTAGACTTCGCGAAATTCGGGCCGATCGAGCGTAAAGAACTGGGACGCATACAAAAAATCAGTGGTGCCAACTTGTTGCGCAATGCGGTCATGATCCCTGCCGTCACCAACCATGACGATGCAGACATCACCGATTTGGAAGCCTTTCGCGTGCAGACCAACCTGGAAAACGAAAAGGCGGCGAAAGCTGGCATTAACGCAAGCGTTAAGGTGACCATGCTGGCTTTCCTCATCAAAGCCTGTGTCAATGCCTTGCAAAAATACCCGCAATTCAACAGCTCGCTCGATGGCGATGCCTTGGTTTACAAGCAGTATTGGCACATTGGTTTTGCCGCAGACACGCCCAACGGTTTGATGGTGCCGGTGCTCAAAGACGCAGACAAAAAAGGCATTTTGCAAATCAGCAAAGAGATGGGCGAGCTCGCCAAAAAAGCCCGCGAAGGCAAACTCAGCCCGGCTGAAATGTCCGGGGCCACGTTCACCATTTCAAGTTTGGGTGGCATCGGTGGTCGTTACTTCACGCCCATCATCAACGCCCCCGAGGTCGCCATCTTGGGCGTGTGCCGCAGCACCATGGAGCCTGTGTGGAACGGCAAAGAATTTGTGCCTCGTTTGATGTTGCCGTTGTCTCTGACCTGGGATCACCGCGTCATCGACGGCGCTGCCGCCGCACGGTTCAACGCCCATCTGGGAAACATCCTGGCCGATTTCCGCCGGGTACTTCTTTAAACAAGTGGCGGGCGGCCACTGCGCCGCCCTTGATAGATCGGATGAGACATGGCACAGATTGACATTCAGGTTCCAGACATCGGCGACTTTGATGAAGTCGCGGTCATCGAGTTATTGGTCAAGCCGGGCGACAGCGTCGCCGTGGACCAAAGCTTGATCACGGTGGAGAGCGACAAGGCGTCGATGGAAATTCCTTCATCCCATGCAGGCGTGGTCACCGCGTTGAAGGTGAAACTGGGTGACAAAGTCAAACAAGGTTCGGTCATTCTCAGCATTGAAGCCAGCGGTGCCGTGGCAACTGCAGCAACTGCTCCAGATAGATCAGCGCCTGCAGTGTCAGCCGTGCCAGCAACTGCCACAGTTGCTGCACCAAGTTCGCCTGCCACACCTTCGCCAACCGTGGCTGCACCCATGGCCAGCGGGTACAACGGCGCAGTGGATGTGCAATGCGATGTGTTGGTGTTGGGCGGAGGGCCCGGCGGTTATTCCGCTGCATTCCGAGCGGCAGATTTGGGCTTGAATGTCGTGCTGGTGGAGCGTTATGCCCAACTGGGCGGCGTGTGTTTGAACGTGGGATGCATTCCTTCCAAAGCCTTGTTGCATGTGGCTGCGGTCATGGACGAGGTCAGTCATTTGGCCGCGTTGGGTGTGGATTACGGCAAGCCCAAACTCAACATCGACGCATTGCGCAGCCACAAAGAAAAAGTGATTGGCAAACTCACCGGCGGTTTGGCGGCCATGGCCAAAATGCGCAAAGTCACCGTGCTGCGTGGCTATGGTGCGTTTGTAGGAAGCCACCATTTGGTGGTTGAAGAAACCACAGGTTCAGCGCAAGACAAAACCGGCGTGAACAAAGTGGTGGGTTTCAAGAACTGCATCATTGCGGCTGGCAGCCAAGCGGTGCATTTGCCGTTCATGCCGGATGACCCTCGCGTGGTTGACAGCACCGGCGCATTGCAATTGGCCAAAGTGCCCAAGCGCATGTTGATTTTGGGTGGCGGCATCATCGGTTTGGAAATGGGCACCGTTTACAGCACGCTCGGCGCGCGCCTGGATGTGGTGGAAATGATGGACGGCCTGATGCAAGGGGCTGACCGCGATCTGGTCAAAGTCTGGCAAAAAATGAATGCGCCACGGTTTGACAACATC
>RFYK01000030.1 GCA_009925585.1 Betaproteobacteria bacterium
CAATCGTATTGCCAGATGCCTCGGTAAGACATGTCACCTTGAGAATCGGCTTTGGACAAGTCTTGCATGTGCCAAAACATTCTGACGTTGCCCTTGATTTTGATGTTGGGGTCGATGTACAGGGAGGTGCCAAATTCATTTTTTGATATCAGGACCCATTCGGCAGATGCCGCGAAACTGGCCAAGGCGCACAAGGCAATCAGAAATTTTTTCACGGGCACATCTCCAAAGTTAATGATCATTATAAAAATGGGTGACCCGTCTGAAAAACCCCCAGTTACATGGGGGTACTGGCCTGTGTCAGTCAAAAATATCGCTCAGCCAAGACTTGTGCCGCCGGTGGTGATAGTGGGAATCACCAACGTAGACCACTTTTTCAGTTGCATGTTTGGCTTGGTGAATAGGTTGACTCGCCACACTGGCCGCGCCAGAAGGGTTGGCCGAAGCTTTCTCAAGCAGTTTGTCTAATTCGCCTCGGTCGAGCCAGATGCCTCTGCAATCAGGGCAGTAATCAATTTCAATGCCTTGTCGCTCGGACATCACCAAGGCCGCATGGTTGCAATTCGGACATTTCATTTGCGTGGTTCCTTTCATGAAAACAGGATGGGCCTATTGAAGGGTGTGGGTGTTATTCGTTTGAACTGCCAAAGCCAAACAGGCTCAACAAACTGGTGAACAAATTGAAGATGGACACGTACAAACTGACCGTGGCCAAGACATAGTTGTTTTCACCGCCGTTCACGATCCGGCTTGTTTCAAACAAAATCATGCCGGCAGACAACATGGCAACCATGGCAGACACCGCCAGACTGAGCGCAGTCAATTCAAAGAACATCGCAGCCAGTCCAGCCACCAATGCAATCACCATGCCGCAGAACAAAAATCCGCCCATGAAACTGAAGTCACGCTTGGTGACCAGCACATAAGCAGACAGCGCCATGAAGGTGGCGCCAGTGGCAGCCAAGGCCAGCGACACCGTCTGCCCTCCGCCTGGCAGGTTCAAAGCGTGAGTCAACAAAGGTCCCAATGTGTAGCCCATGAAGCCGGTCAGTGCAAACACCGCTGCCAGCCCCCAGGCGCTGTTTTGAAATTTATGCACGGCAAACAGCAAGCCGAAGTAACCCAGCAAGGTCAGGATGATCCCCGGGGCAGGCCATTGGTTACTGACCGCTGAGGTCGCCACTGCCGCACTGAAAAGCAATGTCATTGACAACAGCGCATAGGTGTTGCGCAAGACTTTGTTGCCACTGGCGGCTTGCAGCATGTCAAGTCCTGCGCTGTTGGCTGGGTAAGTGCGCTCTGTCAATTGTTGAGAATTGAATCGCATGGTGAATATCTCCCTTTCAATGAGAAGGACTCAAAGATAGGGGTGAATTAGCTTCTAAAAAAGCAGATAATTTCGCATCATCATTCCTTTAAATACTGACCATGACAGCGTCATTCAATTACAAACACCTTTACTATTTTTGGGTGGTCGCCAAAGAAGGCGGCATATCGCGTGCGGCCGACAAGCTAGACATGGCGGTGCAAACCGTGAGCGCGCAGGTTCGTGAACTCGAGCGTTCGCTGGGCTGCGAATTACTCAAACCTGCGGGAAGAGGGCTGGCCTTGACGGAGGCGGGTATCGCCGCGATGCAGCAAGCCGATGCGATATTTCAATTGGGTGAAGAGTTGCCCAGCAAAGTGCGCGATGCGGTCAGTACGCCAGTCGTCAGATTGCGTTTAGGCATCAGCGACGGTTTACCTAAGTTGGTGGTTCACCGTTTGTTGCTGCCAGTAGCCACCGAGCCGCAATTGCGTTTGTTGTGCCACGAGCGAAATTTCAATGATCTTTTGGGTGACTTGGCGTTGCATAAATTGGACTTGGTCATCTCTGACAGACCTGCACCGGCCAACCCGAATATCAAGCTTTACAGCCATTCACTGGGGTCGTCCAACATGGCTTGGTATGGAACGGCCGCTTTGATGAAAACCACCAAGCGTCGTTTTCCGGCGTGTCTGAATGAGTTGCCCATGTTGTTGCCTACTTCGCACACTGCCAGCCGAGATCGCTTGGACTTGTGGTTTGAGCAACAAGGCATCAGGCCAAAGATAGTGGGTGAGTTTGAAGACAGTGCGTTACTCAAAACTTTCGGTGCCAGTGGCATGGGTGTCTTTCCGGTGGCCGAATGGGTGCATGAGGAATTGCTGGCCCATTACGCGGTCAAACGCATCGGGCCATGCGAAGGTGTGACAGAGCATTTTTATGCAGTGGGCACTGAAAAAAAAGTTCAGCACCCACTGGTTCAGCGCTTATTCAAACCAACCGCGTGAAACTGCTTTAGGCATGGGGTTCGGGTTTGGCGGTGCGAACACTCAGCACCATGGTGATCGCCAAAATGCCAATCACCACCCCCAGCGACACAGTGACGGGTATTTTGTACACATCGATCAAACACATTTTGGTACCAATGAACACCAAAATCACAGCCAAACCGTAGTTCAGCAAATGGAATCGATGGGCGACAGCAGCCAGTAAAAAATACATGGCGCGCAGCCCCAAAATGGCCAACACATTGCTGGTCAACACAATGAACGGATCGCTGGTGATGGCGAAGATGGCAGGTATCGAGTCCACCGCAAAAATCACATCGGTCAAGGCAATCAAACAAATCACCATGAACAAAGGCGTGGCTATTTTTTTGCCGTTCTCCACGGTCCAAAATTTTTCGCCATCGTATTGTTTGCTGACCGACATGTATTTGCGCAATAACTTCAGCGCAGGGTTGTTGTTCAAATCGGGTTCTTTGCCTGCGGCCCACCACATTTTGATGCCGGTCAGCACCAAAAACGCACCGAACACATACAGTACCCAGTGAAACTCTGACATCAACCAACCGCCCGCCAAAATCATCACTGTGCGCAACACAATCGCGCCTACGATCCCAATCATCAACACCCGCTTTTGGAACGCGGTGGGGACGGCAAAGTAGGTGAAGATCATCAAGAACACAAAAATATTGTCGACGGCCAAAGATTTTTCAATCAGATAGCCCGTCAGAAACTCCAACGATTTGGTGTTGGCTAACTCGCTAGAACCTGTGCTGTCTTTCACAGCCCACCAAAACAAACCATTGAAGACAAAGCTCAGCGCAATCCAGACGATGGACCAGTTGAGCGCTTCTTTCACGCCAATGTCGTGCGCACCTTGCTTTTTGAGAACGACAAAATCAATGAACAATGAGGTCAGCACAATCACACCAAATGTGACCCACAGCCAAAGGGGAGCAACAGTTTCCATAGACATCCTTGATCAAAATGGTTCTTCAAGGCAGGTGGTTTGAAGTGGCAAAGGCTTGACCACCCGCGTTAACAATGCGGCAGATTACACCATGATTTAACTGATGAATTTATAAAAATATTCTTAAAAAAACTGATTAATAAATCGCATTTGCCTGATGGGTTCAAGGGCAAGTTCACAGGCATCATTGTCCTCATCAATGGTCACTTAAGTCTGGGAAGACATGAAACATCAATCCGACGACTGGCTGGGAAATTTTCGCCAATGGGTGCCTGGCAAAGCGTTTTTATCCACTCACCCGTGGTTAAAGCCGATTGCCCACCGGGTGCTGGATGCGCAGTTGTGGCGAGCGCAACACGAAACATTGGCGCGCGGCGTGGCGGTGGGTTTGTTTTGGGCATTTGCCATTCCGGTAGGTCAAGTTTTGGTGGCTGCCGCGCATTGCGTGTGGTGGCGTGCCAATATCCCGGTGGCGGCGCTGATGACCATGGTCACCAATCCGTTGACCATCGGGTTTTGGCTGTGGTTGGCTTACCAATTGGGCGCCGCGCTGTTGGGTGAGCCAGTGCAGCCAGATGTCAGTTTGTCTGCATTGCCCGCGCAATGGATAGCCAGCTACTTATGGCCTATCGTGATTGGCATGGGCGTGTTTGCAGCCGCTTCATCGGCGATAGGCTATGTGTTGGTCAAACTGACTTGGCGAATGAAAACGGTTTACAAAAGAATGCGTCGACGTGCCCCTGCTGAGATGACCCGATAATGGTTATTTCAGCGGGTTTTCATGAAGACTTACAGCACGCTCACCTACCAAGTTGACCAAAAGATACTGACATTGACTCTTAACCGACCTGAGCACATGAATGCTTTCACGGTCGAGATGTCACACGAACTGATTGATGCATTCAAGACCGCCAGCGAAGACGATGACGTCGGTGTCATCGTGGTCACTGGGGCTGGCAAAGCATTTTGTGCGGGCATGGATTTGAGTGTGGGTGGCAATGTGTTTGGTCTCAACACCCAGATGCGCCCGTCCTTGCAAGACATGCAAGACAAACTTGATGACGAAGACATGGTCAACGGGGTGCGTGACTCAGGCGGCAAAGTGGTTTTGGCCATGTATGAATGCAAGAAGCCGATCATCGGCGCGATCAATGGTGCTGCAGTGGGCATCGGTGCGACCATGACCTGTGCCATGGACATTCGATTGGCGTGCGACAAAACCCGCGTGGGTTTTGTGTTCAACAAAATCGGCATCACGCCAGAGGCCTGTTCCAGTTGGTTCTTGCCCCGGTTGGTCGGACTGCCAACCGCATTGGAATGGTGCTATAGCGGCGAAATTCTCAATGCCGAGACTTTATTGGCCGCCCGTTATGTGAAGTCTGTGGTGAGCAGCGAAGCATTGTTGCCGCAAGCTTATGAGTTGGCTGAAAAGATATTGGCACACAGCCCCGTGTCGATCGCATTGACCCGCCAGATGCTCTACCGCAATTCAGCACAAGACCACCCGCTCAAAGCACACCAAGTCGATTCGCTGGCCATTTTTTATGCCAGCATGACCAGCGGCAAAGAGGGTGTGGCTGCGTTCTTAGAAAAACGCAAACCGGTGTTCACTGACAAAGCTTCCAGCGACATGCCCGACTTTTACCCATGGTGGGATTGACCCACCCATGTTGTCTCGATATCACCGATTTTTCCCGTTGTTGTTTGTGGCCTTGTGGTCGACCGGGTTCATTGGCGCACGTTTGGGCATGCCGCACACCGAGCCTTTGACGTTTTTGTTTGTGCGTTACTTGGCCGTCATCGGCTTGATGTGGGTGATTGCGATGCTCAGCAAAGCGCCATGGCCAACCCACGGTCGAGATTGGATGCACATCGGCGTGGCAGGTTTGATGTTGCATGCGGGTTACTTGGGCGGTGTGTTTGTCGCCATTTCTTTGGGCCTGCCCGCGGGCGTGGCTGCCTTGGTGGTGTGCCTTCAACCTTTGTTGACTGCGGTGTGTGCAGGTTGGTTGTTGGGCGAAACAGTGCGTCAGCGTCAATGGCTGGGTTTGCTGTTAGGTCTGGCTGGCGTATCGCTGGTCGTTGCCAACAAAATGGGTACCGTCTTTACTTGGCAAGCATTGAGCTTGGCAGTGATCGCTTTGATGGCGATCACATTTGGCACGCTGTATCAAAAGCGATGGTGCCCTGCGTTCGATTGGCGCACTGGCGTGATTGCGCAGTTCATTCCCACCGCAATCGTCACAGGCATAGGCGCATGGTGGTTTGAAACCGGGCGCATGGACTTCACAGGCGAGTTGGTATTTGCCTTGGCTTGGTTGGTATTGGTGCTGTCGGTGGGTGCAGTCAGTTTATTGAACTGGTTGATCAGACAAAGCAGTGCAGTCAATGTCGCGAGTTTGTTTTATTTGGTTCCCCCATGCACTGCGTTGGTGGCGTGGGCGTTGTTTGGGGAATCGTTTTCTCAACTGGCCATGCTGGGCATGGCCATGGTGGTCGGTGGTGTGTATTTGGCCCGTCAGTAGTTGGACTTGGTTTTAGATCAAGCCGGCCACACCGATTCATGCTCTGGCACCACAGCGCGCAAATTCAATTCACGTTCGATGCGTTGACGCAAGGTGTCTGCAGCTGAGTTTTCACCATGCACCACATACACCTGCGAGGCAGGTGCAGGCATCTTTTTGAGCCAGGCCAGCAACTGATTGGCATCGGCATGTGCAGAGGCAGAGGTCAATTGAACAATTTCTGCTTTGACCGCCAAATCTTTGCCATGCATGCGAACAGTGGCGCTGCCACTGGCAAGGGTGGCACCGCGTGTACCAGGTGACTGGTAACCGGTCAATACAACCATGTTGCGGTGGTCGCCGACGTAATTGGCCAAATGGTGCAGCACACGCCCTCCGGTGGCCATGCCACTGGCGGCCAAGATCACCATCGGACCGTGGTGCTTGACCAATGCTTTGGATTGTTCCGGGGTTTCCACCATCGTGGCAACGTGGTCCATGGCATGCACTTCTTCTGCACTCAAGCGGTGCTCGCCCATGTGTTTGCCCAGCAGCGCAGTGGTATGAATGGCCATCGGACTGTCTAAGAACACTGGCAGGCTTTGGGGGATTCGTTGCTGCGCTTTGAGCTGTGCGATGCAATGCAAGATGGCTTGTGCGCGACCCACCGCAAACACGGGCACAACCGCCACGCCACCACGGGCAGCCACTCTTTTCAATGCCACGCTCAATTCTTCGCTGATGTTTTCTACGGGATGGCTGCGGTCGCCATAAGTGGATTCGATCAGCACCGTGTCCGCTGAGGGCGGGTCATCTGCAGGGTTCATCAAGCTGTCGTCTGGTCGGCCAAGGTCCCCAGAGAACAGCACACGCCGGCCTGCGACTTCAAGCAACAAACTTGATGCGCCCAAGATGTGTCCGGCCGAAGAAAACTGCGCCTTCCAGCCTGGGATGGGTTCAAACCACTTGCCCCATCGTTCAACATGGAAATGGTCCATCGATTTGAGGGCGTCCAACTTGGTGTAGAGGGGCAGGGCAGGCTCGTGTTTCGAGTAACCATGCTTGTTGGCGAAGAAAGCGTCCTCTTCTTGAATATGGCCGCTGTCGGGTAACAAAATTTGGCACAGGTCGCGTGTGCCCGAACTGGCGTGCACCCGTCCTTTGAAACCACTTTTCACCAACAGCGGCACATAGCCACTGTGGTCAAGGTGCGCATGGGTGAGGATGACTGCCTCGATGTCAGCTGCCGCAACGGGCATGGGGTTCCAGTTGCGCAAGCGCAGTTGTTTGTAGCCTTGGAACAGACCGCAGTCCACCAGCAAACGTTTGCCACCGTGTTCTACGCAGTATTTCGAACCTGTGACGGTGCTGGCACCGCCTAAAAAATGGATGTTCAAGCTCATGGTTCATCATATGGCCAATTTCAATGAAAATAGCCGAACCATGAATATTCCCATCTCAGCGAGCACGTCGACCCCTGATCCATCGCTGCGCTTGGCATTCGATGACCCCACGTTCATGCAGCGAGATGAAAACAGAGGCATTCGTTTGCAATTGGAATTGCTCAAGGCGGATTTGGCCCAGCGTGAAGCGGACATTCATCAAACTGTGGTGGTGTTTGGCAGCGCCCGTTTCATGTCGATGGAAGACGCCCAAGCCAAGTTGGTAGCCTCTGAATCAAGCAACGACGCCGCCAAGATCGCCAAAGCGCGGTTGGCCATTCACAACGCCGCCTACTATGAAGCTGCCAGAGCGTTTGCAAAGTTGGTGGCTACCGATGGATTGCACATGCCGCCTGAACAGCGCCTCACCATCTGCACCGGCGGCGGCCCAGGCATCATGGAAGCAGCCAACCGGGGTGCGACCGAAGCAGGCGCGGTGTCTGTGGCTTTGAACATTGCACTGCCACATGAGCAACTGCCCAACCCCTATGTATCACCGCATTTGTCTTTCAAATTTCATTACTTTGCGATTCGCAAAATGCATTTTGTGATGCGCGCCAAGGCCTTGGTGGCATTCCCCGGTGGCTTTGGCACGATGGACGAATTGTTTGAAATATTGACGCTGGTGCAAACCGGGAAAACGCCACGCGTGCCGATCTTGCTGTATGGCAGTGACTATTGGAAAAAAGTGGTCAACTTTGATGCCATGCAAGCCGAGGGCACGGTCAATGCCGAGGACATCGCTTGTTTTCAATATGTCGACACCCCCGAGCAGGCTTGGGCGTTGGTCAAATCTTTCATCTCAGGAGCTCAGCATGCTTGACGTTTTTCCAGTTTCTTCCAAAGAATTTGACGGCCCCGTGCTGGTGACTGGGGCAGGTGGTTGCATTGGCAGTTGGACCTTGGCATTGCTGACCCACGCTGGCGTGAAGGTGCATGCGTTTGATTTGCAGATTGACAAACGCAGACCGGGTTTGTTGATGGACGACGCTGCATTGAACCAAGTCAGTTGGCATGCGGGTGACATTGCAGACACCCAAGCGGTCAGGGCGGTGGTGGAAAAAAGCGGTGCCCAAGCCATCATCCACTTGGCAGCGTTGCAAGTCCCGTTTTGCCGTGCAGACCCAGTGGCTGGGGCCTTGGTCAATGTGGTGGGAACGGTCAATGTGTTTGAAGCGGCCAAGGCCTGCGGCGTTCAGCGTTTGACCTATGCCAGCTCGGTGGCCGCGTATGGTGCATTGGACAACGGCGGCGCCATGTCGACCTTGTATGGCGCTTACAAGTATTGCAACGAGCAAACTGCGAAGGTGTATTCAGAAGAAAATGGATTGCACAGCGTAGGTATCCGACCTGGCGTGGTGTACGGCGTAGGGCGTGATCAAGGCATGACCTCCAAAACCACCGTGGCGATTTTGGCGGCGGCTGCTGACAAGCCTTATGCGATTCCGTTCAGCGGTGATGTGTCTTGGTTGTTTGCCGGCGAAGTGGCCAGCGCATTCATTCGCAGTGTGGCAACTGGGCGCACTGGTGCGCCGGTGTTTGATTTGAATGGCCAGTATGCAAGTGTTGAACAAGGCATGTCTTTGCTCAAGGGGTTGGTGCCGCAAGCGCAAATCACCATCACCGGGGATCCGCTTGCCTTTCCGATGAACCATTCGGATGCCCCCCTGCGTGCTTACATTGGCGACTATGGGCAAATGCCGCTGCAACGCGGTATCCAATCAACCTATGACAGCTTCAAGCGACTGATCGATGCGCAAAAAATCGATCCGCATCAGTGGCTGTGAACCGGAAGAGAAATTCAAGCCCGGACATCCACCCTGTGCTTGGGTTCTGGCGCGGCTTGTTTGATTTCTTTCGTCGGTGGTTCTTTTTTGGCCATGTCCTGAGGCGGCGGTTTCACCTTGGGTTGTGGCTGGGGTTCACGGACAGGGGAAGCATTGACACGCATGAAACAACTCCTGAATCAGTCAACATGAACCCATGTTATCAGTCGGTCAGGGTTCATTCTTCCCGCCAGGGTGCCAAAACCCTTAGGCATTTTGGGGCAATCCCATTTGCTGTCTTCATCATGCTGTGGGGAACGCTTTTTGCACAAGCACGCACCCAGCCTGAAATGTTGTTCGTGACAAAAGAGAACTGCGCCTTGATTCGAGGCTACAGCAAGCATGACATTGCTGGGGTGTCCAGAGAATTCAATCTGCCTGTGTCAAAAATTCGCTATGTGCGCGCAGAGTGGGGGCGCGGACAAGAGGGGTTTGAACAATGCAATTTGGTGTTTTCAACACCCCAAGGCAACAAGTCCTGCAAGGTGTTCAACATCATGAAAGACGAATTTGTGTTTGCTTTCGCCGTACCCATCCCGGGTAACCATGCCATTTGCAATTAGCATCTGCGAAGGCATGCAGGTCATCACTCATCAGTCATGTTTCACAAATTGGGCACAGCCATGAACTTTCGTCCCTTTGCATCGGCATACCAACTGGCCAGTGACATTCGGCTCAAAAAAATCAGCTGTCTCGAGCTCTTAAATGCCTACTTGAAGCGGGTAGAGCGTTTCAACCCAGCGCTCAATGCCATTGTTGTGACCGACACGGACCGCGCCCGCAAGCAAGCGCGTGCGGCCGACCGCATGTTGGCGCGCGGTGAACGTCTGGGGCCTTTGCATGGGGTGCCCATGACGATCAAGGAGTCATTTGATGTTCAAGGGCTGCCCAGCACTTGGGGTCGCCTCGACCTGCAGGCAAACTTGCCCACTGAGGATGCGGACGCGGTGAAGCGCTACAAAGCGGCCGGTGCGATTGTGTTTGGCAAGACCAACGTGCCGACCATGCTCGCCGATTGGCAAACCTTCAACCCCGTCTATGGCACCACCAACAACCCTTGGAACACCGCGTTGGTGCCTGGTGGCTCATCTGGCGGTTCGGCTGCTGCATTGGCCGCAGGCTTGACCGGCTTAGAGACCGGCAGCGACATTGGCGCATCCATTCGTGATCCGTCGCATTACTGTGGTGTGTATGGACACAAACCAACCTTTGGCTTGTGCTCGGTGCAAGGCCATGCGTTGCCCCATTTTCAGTCGCCGGATGATTTGGCCGTGGTGGGACCCATGGCCCGCAGTGCACGCGATTTGGCCTTGGCATTGCAGGTCATGGCTGGCGGCGATGATGTGTTTGCGCGGGGTTGGCGCGCGCGTCTTCAAAAGCCACACCAAACCCGTTGGAAAGATTTCAAAGTCGCTGTGCTCAAAACCGCAGACACGGCAGAGGTGGACATGGCGGTTCAAGAGCGCATCCAGGCGGTGGCAGATTTTCTGGCCAAAGCGGGGGCCAGCGTCAGCGATGCCGCCAGACCTGACATCGATTTACACGACGCGCACAAGACATTCATTTTGTTGCTGCGCGCGGCCACCGCACGCAACCTGAGCGCGTCTCAATGGCAAACCATGCAACAACGCCGTGCCGCACTTGACGCTGCCCGTGACGATTACGAAGCGTGGATGCTGCAAGGCTGTGCCTTGTCGCATTACGAATGGTTGTTGTTGCATGAAAAGCGTTACCGCATGCAATGTCAGTGGGAAGCGTTTTTCAAGGACTACGATGTGTTGATCTGTCCGACCGCGGCAACCACGGCATTTCCCCATCAGCAGCAGAACGAACGATGGGAGCGCATGTTGGATGTCAATGGCCAGCCCCAGCCCAGCACCACGCAATTGTTTTGGGCCGGTTATTCAGGCATGGCGTATTTGCCGTCGACTGTGGCACCCGCTGGTTTGACCCCTGCGGGATTGCCCAGCGGTGTGCAAATCATTGGCCCTCAATTTGGCGACTTGGTGTGTATTCAATTGGCCAAGATGCTGGAAAAAGAATTCGCCGCGTTTCAACCGCCACCCGGTTATGCGTGACCAGCTTTCCATTTGATGCGCTACCATCGTTCGCATGCTGTATCCCACCTCATCTGATCAACCATTGGACGCCATCATTGTGGGAGCGGGCTTGTCTGGCATGTACCAATTGCATACCCTGCGCGACCAATTGAATTTGCGCGTCAAGGTGTTGGAGGCCGCAGAGGGTGTCGGCGGGACTTGGTACCACAACCGTTACCCGGGGGCGCGCTGCGACTCCGAAAGTCATTCGTACATGTTTTATTTTTCCAAGGCACTGGTGGCTTCTTGGGATTGGTCAGAGCGTTATCCGCAGCAACCCGAAATTTTGCGTTACATGAACCATGTGGCGGATTTTTTGAAGTTATGGCCAGACATGGTGTTCAACACACGTGTGCAGTCTGCGCAATTTGACGAGCCAAACAATCTCTGGCGCGTGACCACTTCCCAAGGCGAAGAGTGGCGCGCGAAATACCTGATCACGGCGGTGGGTTGCCTCTCGAGCGCGAATGTGCCCGACATCCCGGGTTTAGACAGTTTTGCAGGCGAATGGGCGCACACCGGCGCGTGGCCGCTTGACGGCTTGGACATGACAGGCAAGCGTGTTGGCGTGGTCGGCACCGGATCGAGTGGCATACAAGCCATTCCCGTGATTGCAGAACAAGCCGCGCATTTGACGGTGTTTCAACGCACGGCCAACTACAGCATTCCCGCCAGAAACGCGCCGCTGAGCGAAGACTTTAAGCAGCATGTCAAGCAAACCGCCGATGACATTCGCCAATTGATGCAAGAGACACCGAATGCTCATTGTTTTCGCATTCAACCGCGATCTGCATGGGATGTCAGTGACGTGGAACGCCAAGCCATTTACCAAGCGGCATGGGACAAAGGCGGGTTGCAATTTCGTGCCACGTTCAACGACTTGCTGCGCGACAAAGAAGCGAATGACACCGCGGCTGAATTCATCAAACACAAAATCAAACAAGTGGTGCGTGACCCGCACACGGCTGAATTGTTGTCTGACATCGACCACCCGTTTGCGGCCAAGCGGCCGCCGATCGACAGCCACTATTTTGAAACTTACAACCGTGACAACGTCAGTTTGGTCGACATTCGTCGCCACCCGATCTTGCACATCGATGCCCAAGGTATTCAAACCTCGCAAGCGCACTTTCCGCTGGACGTGATCGTGTTTGCCACCGGGTTTGATGCGATGACCGGCAGTTTGCTGCGCATGAACATCACGGGCCGCGAAGGACTCACCCTCAAAGACGCGTGGCATGCAGGGCCCCGCAGTTACTTGGGTTTACAGGTGCCGGGCTTTCCCAACATGTTCACCATCACCGGGCCTGGCAGTCCATCGGTGTTGTGCAATTTGCCGCCACAGATCGAACAGCACGTCAACTGGATCACCGATTGCATAGCCTATTTGCATAAGCAAGGCATCCAACAAATGGAAGCAGACACCGCCGCCAGCGATGATTGGGTTCAGCAAGTCAATGACGCGGCCAACGAGACCTTGTTACCGCAGGTGCGTCACAGTTGGTACCTGGGCGCGAATGTGCCCGGCAAACCCCGCGTGTTCATGCCTTATGCCGGCGGGTTTGCGCGCTACAGAGGAATTTGTGACGAAGTCGCTGCGCAAGGCTACAAAGGCTTTCTATTGCGGGCTTGATTCAGACTGACAAATATCGTTGCTTGATTTGCGCGTCAGCATTCAAGGCCTCGATACTGCCTGTGAACACATCGCTTCCTTTGTCAATCACCACGGCGCGATCCGCCAAGCCCAAGCAGAAATGCAAATTTTGTTCAGCCAACACAATGCTGGTGCCGGTGGCTTTGAGTGATTGAATCAGTTCCCCAATTTTTTGCACCATGATGGGTGCCAATCCTTCGCTTGGCTCATCCAGCAAAAGAATGCGCGGGTTGCCCATCAATGCGCGACCGACGGTGAGCATTTGTTGCTCACCCCCCGATAACAAGCCGCCCAAGCGTTTGCGCAAGGGCTTGAGCAGCGGCAGCATTTCATAGACCCGTTCGATGGGCCAATGGTCTTCGCCGCTGGGGCCACGTTTGAACGCAATGTCCAGGTTGTCTTCGACGCTCAACTCCGAAAAGATTTGTCGGTCTTCGGGCACATAGGCCAAGCCAGCGCGTGCAATCAGGTGTGCGGGCATGCCTTTGATGGACCGATCTTGCATCAGTATGTCACCGCTGCGCGAGGCGATCATGCCTGCCATCGCTTTCATGGTCGTGCTTTTGCCTGCGCCATTGCGTCCGAGCAAAGCCAATGTTTCCCCCGCATTCAAATGCAAACTCAGGCCGAACAACACCTGACTGGTGTCGTACAACACCTCGAGTTGGTGAACGCGCAGCATCTCACTCACCGACATGCTCCTGTGGTTTTCCCAAGTACGCCTCGATCACTTTCGGGTGTTGGCGAATCTCATCGGCTGTGCCTTGTGCCAGCAACTTGCCGTAGGACAGCACGTTGATCTGCTGCGCCACCCGAAACACCAATTCCATGTCGTGTTCAATCAGCACAATCGTGAGACCGCCTTGGCGCCACAGGTGTTGAACTGTGTCCATCATTTGGGTGCGTTCGTCAGGCCCCATGCCGGCCACCGGTTCATCCAACAGCAACACTTTGGGGCGCATGACCAATGCCAATGCCATGTCCAGTAATTTTTGGTCGCCGTGCGACAAATTGCCACTGACCGTGTCGGCCTTGTGCTGCAACCCCAATTGCGCCATGACTTCATGGGCACGGTCACGGGTAGCTCGCAAGGGGAAATTGCCGTGCATTTGGCTGGCGTGACCTAATGCAGACTGCAGTGCGGCACGCAGGCTTTCTTCGACGGTCAACGTTTTGAACAACTTGGCCACTTGGAAAGCCCGGCCAATGCCTTTGTGAACGATGGCGTTGCGCGACAAGCCCACCATGTTTTCGCCCTCTAGCCAAATGTTGCCGCTGTCGGGTTGAAGGCCACCTGAGATCAAATTGAAAAATGTGGTTTTGCCTGCACCATTAGGACCAATGACTGCGCTGAGTGAGCCCGGTGCAAAGTCGATCGACAATTTTTCAATCGCGTGCACACCCCCAAATGATTTGCTGAGGTTTTCAATGCGCAGCATCAGCGGCCTCCTTGGGTGTCAGAGGACTTGAACCAGTGTTTGAACACATCGGTGATACCGCGCTGGAAACCCAGCGTGAACAACAAAATCACGATGCCCAAGGCCAGCCCGTGGTAGGGCGTGTAGCGGGTGACAGTGTCATTGAACAACTGCAATAAACCGGCCCCCAACAAGGGACCGATGAACACATGGATGCCACCCATCATGATCATGAACACGGCTTCGCCAGACATGGTCCAGTAGCTGAAATCGGGAAATGCGCCAGACACAAACAAGGCCATGATGACGCCACCCAAGCCCGCAAACACGCCCGCCAAGATGAACGCGTACAAACGAACCCGCCAAACATCTATGCCCAAATAAGCCGCTCTGTCTTCGTTGTCACGCAGCATGCGCAGTGTGTAACCGAAGGGTGATTGCATCAACAAACGCATGGCCAACAAGCTCAGCACCGCCAGCACACAACAAAACACATACACCTGCGAGGCTTGGCTCAAATCGATACCCAAGAACACTGGCCGTGGAATGCCGCCAGTCAAACCTTGGTCGCCACCGGTCATGCTGGTCCAAGTGATGATCACGCTGTGCAACAGCATTTGAAACGCCAGCGTCAGGAACGAAAAATAAATGCCTTTGAGCCGTACACAAATGGCGCCGATCAGCGCAGCCAGCAACGCGGAAAACACAATGGTGGACAACAACGCCACGGGCACGGACACCGAGGCTTTTTGCAACATCAGCGAAAACACATACGCACCACTGCCAAAAAACATGGCGTGTCCAAACGACACCATGCCGCCATAACCCACCAGCATGTTCAATGACGTGGCCAGCAAGCCCATGGCACACAAACGGATGATGAAATCAGTGACCACCCGCGATGGCGAAAACCACGGCAAGGCAAGCAGCACGAGCAAACCGAGCAAGGCCCACACGCTGTCTTTTTGCCAATCACGCGAGCCGATCACGGTTGCCCCTTGCCCATCAAACCGCTGGGTTTGAACACCAGTATCAGCACCATGGACAAAAACATGATGCCTTCCACAAACAACGGAAAACCGATAGAGCCAAACGAACGAATCAACCCGATCATCAAAGCGCCTAACAACGCGCCACTGACCGATCCCATGCCGCCAATGACGGTCACGATGAACGATTCAATCAATATCGAAAACCCCATGCCGGGCGACATAGAACGAACAGGCGCGGCCAGGCCACCGGCCAGTCCGGCGAGCAGTCCGCCAAAGCTGAACACCAAGGCGTAAATCAATCGGGTATTGAGACCCAGCGCCGAGGTCATGGCCGGGTTTTGAGCGGCAGCGCGGATGATTTTTCCAGTGCGGGTACGGGTCAAGGTGAACCACAACAGCAACGCAATGAGACCCGCGGCGAACATCAGGTAGAGATAAAACACGGGCACCACTCCGCCGCCGATGAACAGCGGCGGCATTTGAAATGATTTGGGCATGCCCATGGATTGGAATTCCGCACCCCAAACGATCTTCACCACATCGTCGAGTATCAATATGAAGGCATAGCAAACCAACAGCTGCAACAAGACATCCGATTGGTAAACACGCCGCATGAACAAACGTTCAAACACCCATGCAAACAAGCCGACCCCCAAGCCAGCAGCCAAGGCAGCCAGTGCGTAACTGTCAGTCAATCGGTATGCCGTGAGCGCGACATAAGCGCCCAACATGTAAAAAGAGCCGTGGGCGAAATTGATCACGCCCAACACGCCAAAGATCAGGGTGAGGCCAGCGGCCACCAAAAACAACAGAGCGCCGATGATGAGTCCGGTACTGCTTTGGGTGACGATGCACGACATCGACCCAAAGCATTCAAGCAGCGCAGTGAGTTCCATGGTTTATGGCAGAAGAGTTAGGCGAAAGACTTGCGTTTTTTCCATTGCAATTCCAACTCGGCAATTTGTTTCCAATTGCCTGGGCTGGGCTTGGCCATGAACGGTTCTTTCGGCTCAAGGGCGCCCCAACCCACGGCATAGTCAACCACGGTGTTGTCCTCGGCGCGCATGGTCAGTTTGCCGTTGCTGCCAAAGGGCGAATCAATGGTCATGCCGCGCAAAGCATCCGCCATTTTTTTGCCATCGGCGCTGTTGGCTTTTTTCATGGCGGCGGTCAAGAACTGAACCGCCGCCGCGTTTTGCCATGCCCAGTTCAAGGGCAAGTCTTTGAACCGCGATTGGTAGGCGTTGCACCAGTTTGTATTGGCAGTGCTGTTGGGAAAACTCTTGAGATAACGGTTGCCGGAGTGCAAACCTTCGGGCACATTTTTTACCGCGGTCAGCACGGCGTAGTCGGCCATGTTGACTGCAAAAAATTCTCGGTCGTTGAACAAACCGTAGATGCTGGCCTGGTCAATGAAAGATGTCAGGTCACCGCCCCACAGTGCAGAGTAAACCGCTTGCGGTTTGCCTTGTAGCAATCGAGTGACTGATTCGGTGTAGTCGGCTTGGAACAATTTGGGCCAGACATCGCCGATGACTTCGACGGCGGGATTGAAAAACTTCAGGTATTCGATGAATTCGCTGGTGGTGTCGCGCCCGTAAGCGTAGTCGGGTGACACGGTCATCCAGCGTTTGAGGTTTTTGGCTTTGGCCACTTGTGCGGCGTATGCGCCACCCACAATCGCATCGTGAATGCCTTGACGTGCACAACGGAACGCCAAAGGTGTGCGCAATTTGGGGTCGGCCGTGAGTGAAGATGTTTCAGACACGCTGTGAATGACCAGCACACCCAAGTCACGCGCCACTTCATGCACGGCAAATGCGCCCGACGAGGCTTCAGCGTCCAGCAAGATGTCGCAATTTTCTGAGGTGACCAGTTCGCGTGCAACACGAGCTGCTTCCTGCGGTTGGCCTTTTGAATCGCGAATCACCAATTCAATTTTTCGACCGTTCAATCCGCCGGCGGCATTGAATTTGTCCACTTCCAATGTGGCGGCGTTGGAAGAGGCCTGACCCAGCATGGCCACGCGTCCGGACAAAATGGTCGGCATGCCAATGCGAATGGGTTTGTTTTGTGCACGCGATACAAACGGTGCGGCCAGACCAGCACTGGCGATGGCGCCGAGTTTGAGAAGGGTCCTGCGGTGTGAAGAGGTGTTGTTTGACATGTTGGTTCTCGATGTAGACGCACACAAAGGCGAACAGCGTTCAGTCTATGTCAAAAAAAGACCCGCAGTCATAGGGGATTTCATCGGTTTTGAGAGCGAAATGACGCCCGTTTAGACCGCTTCTTGGGGCTTAACTGTCGAACTCGGTCAGCAATTCACCAGCGAGTTCGGTTTGCTCGCGCAACCCTTGCTGATCTGCGACCAAATGGCCATTCACCCAGACCGCGTGAACGCCACACGCATTGGTGTTCAAGCGGGGCGCGCCACCTGGCAAGTCAAACACGCGGTGTTTGGGGCCGCGTCCCACGGTTTTCGGATCGAACAACAACAGATCGGCCGCGAAGTTTTCGCGAATCCATCCGCGCTGTTTCAAACCGAGGATGCGCGCCGGTTGCGCTGTGAGTTTGTGCACGGCTTGGGACATCGACATCACCCCCAAGTCTCTGGCCCAATGCCCCAATAAATGCAGACCAAAACCCGCATCGTTGAAGAAGGTCAAATGCGCACCGGCATCACTCAGCGACACCAAACTGTTTGGGTGAGTGAGCAAACGCGCCACCGCTTGTGTATCGCTGTTGAGCAATTGCGCGGTGAACACGGTTTGCAAATCTTCAGACAACGCCAAGTCCAACGCAAAATCCAAGGGGTCCACACCGTGTTGTTGCGCGAGTTCTGCCACACTGTGTTGTTCATGCGGTTGGTGTGCAGCCAAAAACGTTTGCACCACATGCACTTTGTCCCATTCGTTGTTGAACAAACGAAACGTGGAGGTTTGGTTGAGCTCATGCTTTACCGATTGCCTGAACGCAGGGTCACGCAAACAAGTTTTTAGCGCTTCATGTGTCAACCCCATGGCAGGTTTCCAACTGGCCAAGCCCTCGACGGGATAAGCGGATGCAAAGGTGAAATCCATGGTCAAAGGACAGCAAGAGACTTGCCCAATCAATGGGATTTGCTCGGCGTTGGCGTCGCTGATGGCTTGCAAATCATTGAACACCGCTTGTGGATTGGTGCTGTTGTGCAAGAGCGCGGCCACCATGACAGGTCTGCCACTGGCTTGCGATAACGATTTCAAAAAAGCCATGGGCATTTGTCCACCTTTGGTGACCATGTAAACGCCGCCGCCTTGGCTGCCCATGGCCTGGGTCAGTTGCATCATTTCTTCGTCACTCGCCAAACGCGAGGGCATCGGCAAGCCGCCTTCACCGTTGTGCGCAGGGCTGGTGCTGGTGGCAAACCCCACCGCGCCAGCGGCCATGGCATCGCGAACGATGCTCGCCATGGCTTGAATTTCTGCGTCAGTGGCTGCGCGCTGATTGGCTTGGTCGCCCATGACCCAGGTGCGCACAGACGAGTGGCCGATGTATGCCGCGACATTGATGGCGCAACCCTTGCGCTTGAGCATGGCCAAGTACTCGGGGAATGTTTCAAACCCCCAATCGATGCCTTGTTCGAGCACCTCCAGCGACATGCCTTCGACCTGCGTCAAATGGCGCATGGTCAACCCCCGGTCGGCTGGGCGACAGGGGGCGATGGTGAAGCCGCAGTTACCGATGATGGCAGTGGTGACCCCCATGGCGGGTGAGGGCCTGACATAGGCGTCCCAGGTGATTTGCGCGTCAAAGTGTGTATGCGAATCGATGATGCCGGGCATCAATGCCAGGCCAGTGGCGTCAATCTCTTCAGTGGCACGCAGCGACAGGTGCTGGCCCACGGCAACGATGCGGCCTTGCTTGACCGCCACGTCTTGCACGACGGGGTCATGGCCGCTGCCATCAAATACCAAGGCTTGGCGAATCAACAGGTCTGCGTGGGAGAGGGTATTCATAGAGAGAAAATGTCGTACATGGTCGAAACCCATCATAGCTTTACGAGACAGGTACCGGTGTATAGCTAATTACCACTCACGGTATCCGCCAGTTCGGGACACAAGCGCCGCATTCGGGAAATTGCCAGTGTTTGCAATCAGACTTCTGGTGGTATTCTGAAATGCGTGTAGGCTAAATACTCTGGGGGAAAGCATGAAGACCATTGCCCAATTTTTGTCCGAACATACCCGTTCTGTTTATTCGGTTTCTCCTCAAGCAAGCGTCAGACAAGCCCTCGAATTGATGGCAGACAAAAACATCGGTGCGCTCTTGGTGTTGGACGCAGCCCGATTGGTCGGAATGTTTTCTGAGCGTGATTACGCTCGCAAAGTGGCGCTCAAAGGCAAAAGCAGTATTGACACACAAGTTCAGGACATCATGACGACAGAAGTCATTTGCATGAAGTCTGGTGATTCCATCACGCAATGCATGCAAACCATGACTGATCGCCACATCCGTCATTTGCCTGTGCTGGACGGTCAGCAACAAGTCATTGGCATGGTTTCTATCGGGGACGTGGTCAGAGAAATTTTGCAAGAGCAAACGCACACCATTGAACAATTGAAGAGCTATATCGCAAACTGATCCTTATTTACTGCATTTGTATTCGCTTATCTGCAAGTTAAGGGGAAGCGGTAAGTTACATATCAGCCTGGTGTGTTGACATTGGAATACACGTTCACATACTTAGGAGACCTCCCATGCAAGACATCGTCATCGTTTCAGCTGCCCGCACTGCCGTGGGAAAGTTCGGCGGCAGTTTGGCCAAGGTCAGTGCCACCGAGCTGGGCGCGCTGGCCATCAAAGAGGTGGTATCACGCGCAGGCATTGACGCGGCCTTGGTTGGCGAGGTCATCATGGGGCAAGTGCTTGCGGCTGGTGCAGGTCAAAACCCAGCCCGGCAAGCGTTGATGAAAGCCGGACTGCCAAAAGAAATTCCTGGCTTGACCATCAATGCGGTGTGTGGTTCCGGGCTCAAAGCCGTCATGTTGGCTGCGCAAGCCGTGGCCAGTGGCGACAGCGAGATCGTGATCGCGGGTGGGCAAGAGAACATGAGTGCCGCGCCACATGTGCTGAACCATTCTCGCGATGGTCAGCGCATGGGCGACTGGAAAATGATTGACAGCATGATTGTGGATGGGCTGTGGGATGTTTATAACCAGTACCACATGGGCATCACCGCCGAGAACGTCGCCAAACAGCATGGCATCAGCCGCGACATGCAAGACGCGCTCGCGTTGGCCTCTCAGCAAAAAGCGGCCGCGGCGCAAGCCGCTGGTAAATTCAAAGACGAAATTTTGCCTGTGCTGCTGCCGCAGAAAAAAGGCGATCCCTTGTCATTTGCGCAGGACGAATACATCAACCTCCACACCAACGCCCAAGCCTTGGCTGGCTTGCGTCCTGCATTTGACAAAGCAGGCAGCGTGACCGCAGGCAATGCCTCCGGCATCAACGACGGGGCGGCGGCCGTCATGGTCATGCGTTTGGCTCAAGCGCAATCGCTGGGTTTGAAACCGTTGGCGCGAATCGCTTCATTTGCCACCACCGGACTGGACCCCGCCACCATGGGCATGGGCCCCGTGTCTGCGTCGCGCAAAGCATTAGAGCGGGCTGGATGGAAAGCCGCAGACGTTGATCTATTTGAATTGAATGAAGCCTTCGCAGCGCAAGCCTGTGCGGTCAACCAAGCCTTGGACATCGACCCCCAACGGGTGAATGTCAATGGCGGTGCCATTGCCATTGGCCACCCCATCGGTGCCTCCGGATGCCGAATTTTGGTGACCTTGCTTCATGAAATGCAACGCAGCGGTGCCAAAAAAGGACTGGCTGCGTTGTGCATTGGTGGCGGCATGGGGGTATCGCTCACATTAGAGCGTTGATAAATCACCGCCGGGTTGCGGGGCTGTTTAACCGGTCAGCAACTCGGCTACTTCTCGTTTACCCATTTTGCGCACGGTGGCAATGGCTTTGAGTTGGTTCGAGCGGGGTCTTGCGGTGCCTTTTTCCCATTTGTAAACCGATTGACCGGTGACGCCCAGCAGCGTTCCCATTTCGTTGGCGGTGACGCCCAATTTTTGGCGCAGCTTGGCAAAACCAGCGGGGCGAAAACGCAAAGATTTTTCGCCGTCTTCATCGACTTCAACCGTTTTGGAAGCCGCACTGTGTTTGGCCAACCGAGACAAACTTGATTCAAGCGCAGACAAACGACGTTTTAAAGAAGCAATTTCGGCGCGGTAATGTGAAGAAGCTTTTTTAAGGGCTGCATTTTCGGCTTTGATTTCTTTTTTTGATATGCGAGCAATTTCTGATTTCAATTGGTTGGCAAAGGTACTCATGAACACTTTCAGACAATATGAATCAACCATGCAGCTCAGGGCGAAAAATCAAATATCAAGCCCTGAAAACTGTCATATTTCAAAGGGGTTTATGTGATAAGTTATTGAGTGGTTGGTTGTATCCAAATCTATGGAGAAAGACATCATGCGAGCTATCAAAAAAGCCAAAAGAATCATCGAAAAAGACCCTTCTCAGCCATTCGCCAAATTTTTAACCGATTTGGTTTTGTCGTTGGAGTCCGACAATGAGTTTCCTACCCGGCAGTTGTATGAGTTGTCTGTCGAGGATTTTGATTTCGCTCTGCAAATATTGAAAGAATGGCGCATCGACCGGCACTACATGGGCAAAGCCAAAACATTCGATGCGGCCTACCACGCCCACGACACAGGTGCCCTCAAAAAGTAGTTCTCTTTCTCAGCCAACC